>NZ_JBVJNN010000004.1:0-171575 GCF_055583685.1 Streptomyces sp. NPDC104581 | reverse complement strand
TACGCGCTGTCCGGGCAGCCTGGCTCTGTGGGGGGGCGGGGGGGCGGTGTGCGCGTCTGTGTGGGAGGGGGGGACGCGCCCCCCCCCCCCCCCCCCCCCCCCCCTCCTCCGGCTTGCGATCGCACGCACCGGACCCCCCTCACTGATCGGGCCTGATCCCAACGACAGGCCCTAGCGGACACCCGGGGACCGCCGCCGGGCGCTCCGCGCCGGAGCATCCGGCGGTGACCACGGGGGCTCCCGCCCGTACGCGCCACGCCGTACTCCGCCGGGAGTACGCGCGGTCACCACGCCCGGCGGACGCCCGGCCCCCGTCGGCCGGTCTAGCGTGACCGGTATGGAACAGCAGATCAGCCGTGCCGGGTTCCGTCCCCCCTGGTTCAGGGGCGGGTGCGTGCCGGGCGGCGGCGGCACGGACGGGGAGCCCGGCGGCGCGGGGCCGTCGCGGCTGCCCTGGCTCTCCAGCCTGGTCCTCGCCGTCTTCGTCACGGTCGGCACCGGCTTCGCCGCCGAGGCGCAACCGGACCGAGAACACCTCGACGCGCTCGCCCGTGTGCTGCTCCTCGCCGGGCCCGCGCTGCTCGTGCTGCGCCACCGCCACCCCGTCCCCTGCGTCTTCGGTGTCGCTCTCTCGGCGGCGCTGTACCTCGGCGCGGGCTACCCCTACGGCCCGGTCTTCCTCACCGTCGCGGTCGCCTGCTTCGCCGCGATCGTCTCCGGGCACCGCGTGGCGGCCTGGTGGGCGATCGGCCTGCTCTGGGCGAGCCATCTGCTGGTCGTCCATCTGCTCTACCCCCATCTGCCGCCGGAGGGCGACACCGGCGCGCCCTGGGGCCCCGAAGTGGGCGTCGCCGCCTGGGTGGTGGCCGTACTCGCCGGCTCCGAACTCGTCCGGGTGCGCCGGGAGCAGTGGATCCACGCGCGGGCCGAGCGCGCCGCCGCCGAGGCGCGCCGGGCCGACGAGGAGCGGCTGCGTATCGCGCGGGAACTCCACGACGTGCTCGCGCACTCCATCTCGGTCATCAACGTGCAGGCGGGCGTGGGGCTCGCGCTCCTCGACTCCGACCCGGAACAGGCCCGCACCGCGCTCACCACCATCAAGGCCGCGAGCAAGGAGGCGCTGGGCGAGGTACGGCAGGTCCTCGACACGCTCAGGACCTCCGGCGACGCCCCGCGCGCGCCCGCGCCGGGACTCGACCGGCTCCCCGAACTGGCGGAGCAGGCATCAGCCACCGGTCTGCGCGTCGGGATCGAGATCCGCGGTGACCCGGTCGCCCTGTCCCCCGGTGCCGACCTCGCCGCCTTCCGAATCGTCCAGGAAGCCCTCACCAACGTGGTGCGGCACTCCGGCTCCCGTACCGCGCGCGTCCGGGTCGGCTACGGCGCGGGCGTGCTCACCCTGCGCGTCGACGACGAGGGGCCGGCCACCGGCGACGAGGCCGGCGGCAGCGGCAACGGACTGGTCGGGATGCGGGAACGGGCCGCCGCACTCGGTGGCACCATCGAGGCGGGCCCGCGCCCGGACGGGGGTTTCCGCGTCGAGGCCGTCCTCCCCCTGAAGCCCAAGGAGACACCGTGATCCGTGTCCTGCTCGCCGACGACCAGTCCCTGGTACGGGCAGGTTTCCGCGCGCTGCTCGACGCCCAGCCGGACATCGAGGTCGTGGGGGAGGCCGCCGACGGTGACCAGGCCCTGCGCGCGGTGCGTGAACTCGCCCCGGACGTCGTCCTGATGGACATCCGGATGCCGGTCATGGACGGGCTCGCCGCCACCCGCCGGATCACCGGGGACGGTGACCTCGACGAGGTGAAGGTGGTCATGCTCACCACCTTCGAACTCGACGAGTACGTCTTCGAGGCACTGCGCTCCGGCGCGTCCGGCTTCCTGGTGAAGGACACCGAGCCGGAGGAACTGCTCCGTGCCGTACGGGCGGTGGTGGACGGCGACGCGCTGCTGTCGCCCGGGGTGACGCGGCGGCTGATCGCGGAGTTCGCCTCGCGCTCCAAGCCGCCGGCCGCGGCCGACGGCCTCGGTGAACTCACCGAGCGGGAGCGGGAGGTGATGGCGCTCGTCGGGATCGGGCTCTCGAACGAGGAGATCGCCCGCAGGCTGGTCGTCAGCCCGCTCACCGCAAAGACGCACGTGAGCCGCACGATGGTGAAGCTCGGTGCCCGCCACCGGGCCCAACTGGTCGTCAGGGCCTACGAGTCGGGGCTGGTGCGGCCCGGCTGGCTGGGCTGACGGCCGGTCAGACCTCGCGGGGCGTACGGACGGGGCCGGTCCGGTCGCGCAGCAGCCGGACGAACGCCCCGATGGCCGCGGCCTGGATCAGCACGGAGGCGATGAGCGCCACGTAGCCGAAGGCGGAGGACGAGGCGAACGACTCGCCTATCGCCGATCCGCCGGCGAAGAAGAGGAAGACGGTGGGCGCCGCGAGGGCGAAGAGCCACACCCCGGCGAACGAGGCGTCGTCGGTGTGCACGAACAGTGTGTCCACGGTGACGAGGACCGCCGCCGCGGCGACCAGGGCGAGATAGGTCCGCGAGGCCGGGTTGTCGTGGACGAGCCGGGCGGGGCCCTTGGCGAGCAGGGCCAGTGCGTTCGGACGTCCTGCCTTCATGATGCGCTCCCGTGTCGGTTGGATGCCTCCATGGTGGGACGGGCCGAACGGGTGTGCCTGAGTACGGCTACTCATCCCTCCTGGTGCGCGGTGCGGGCCGCCGCGTCGGCCGGGACACCGGCCCGTACCTCCGTCGCGACCTCCCGCGCACCCTCCGACGGTGCCCCCGCCCGGCCGTCCGAATCCGGTTCGGGCGCCGACACGTCGCGTGCCGAGTACGCGATCAGGGCCGCCGCCGCGGCCAGCAGGGCGACGGTGGTCAGCGCCACGGGCAGCGAGAGCCAGTCGGCGAGGAAGCCGATCGCGGGCGGCCCCAGCAGCATGCCGCCGTAGCCCAGCGTGGACGCGGCGGCGACACCGCTCGGACCGGCCAGCGCGCCCGCCCGGGCCACGGCCACCGGGAAGATGTTGGCGAGTCCGATGCCGGTGACGGCGAAGCCGAGCAGCGCGAGCCAGGTCGTGGGCGCCAGGGCGCCCAGGAGCATGCCGAGCGCGGCGACCGCGCCGCCGGCGACCAGGGTGCGGGTCTGGCCGAGCCGTTCGAGCAGGGCCGTACCGGAGAGGCGGCCGACCGTCATGGCGAGGGCGAACAGCGAGTACCCGGCGGCGGCGAGGCCGGCACCGGCGTCCAGGTCCTGGGCGAGGTGCAGGGCGCCCCAGTCAGCGAGGGCCCCCTCCCCGTAGGCCGTGCAGAGCGCGATCACGCCGAACAGGACGACGAGCCGGCGGGTGCGCCGGTCGGGCCGCGAGGCCCCCTTGCCTCCCGCGCCGGCCTTCGCGGTGGCCTTCGCACCGGCTGTCGCGGCGACGGGAGCGGTGTCCGGAACGGGGGCCGGACCGGGGGCCGCGGGCACCGCGCGGCGCAGCAGCGGCGGACCGGCGAGCGCCGTGACGAGCAGTCCGACGCCCGTGAGGGCCAGCAGATGCGCCGAGGGGGAGAGACCACCGGCCACCAGGGCGCCGACTCCCGCGCCCGCCATGCCTCCCAGGCTGAACGCGGCGTGGAAGCTCGGCATCACGGGACGGCGCATCGCGGCGACGAGATCCACGGCGGCGCTGTTCATCGAGACGTTCAGCGCGCCGTACGCGGCGCCGAAGACGAGCAGGACCAGACCGAGCGCCGGCGCCGAGTGCGTCTGCGCGGGCAGCGCGATGCTCAGCGCCAGCAGCACCGAACTGACCACGGTCACCGGATGGCTGCCGAACCGCGCGCACATCCGTCCGGTGAACATCATCGTCACCACGGCCCCGGCGGACACCCCGAGCAGGGCCAGTCCGAGGTCGCTCGCCGACGCGCCGGTCTGCTGCTTGATGGCGGGGATACGGACGACCCAGCCTGCGAAGAGGAAGCCGTCCAGGGCGAAGAACACCGTCAGGGTGGTGCGGAGGCGGGTGAGTGAGGACAGCGGGGAGTCATGGGCGGGATCTCCGCCGCGGCCCCCCGGTATGGCCGTCCGGAGTTTGTTTAGGTTCGGCACAAAAGAAGGATAGGGGCTCCCGGCCGATCCGTACAAGGCGGCGGCCCGGCGCCGGGATCATGGGAGACTCACCACCATGAACGGCAGGGCCGACAAGGCGACGACGACCAGGACACGACTGGAGAGAGGCCGCAGCGCGCTGGGCCCCGCACTGGAACTGGTCCACACCGGCCGCGCGCCCACCCGCGCCGTGCTCACCTCCGAACTGGGCGTCACCCGCGCGACGGCCGGCGCCGTCGCCGCCGAACTGGAGGCGCTCGGCCTGATCCTCGTCGACTCCCGGCCCGGCGCCGCCGCCGGCTCCCAGGGCCGCCCCTCGCACCGGCTCGCCGTCGACGACACCGGCCCCGTGGTCCTCGCCGCCCAGGTCCACGCGGACGGCTTCCGCGCCGCGCTGGTCGCCCTCGGCGGCCGTACGGTCGCCACCGCGCCCGGCTGCGTCACCGTCTCCTCCGACCCCGCCCAGGTCCTGCGGGCCGTCGTCGCCGAGGGCGCCGGGCTCCTGCGCGACAGCGGACGGCGCTGCGTCGGCGCCGGCCTCGCCGTGCCCTCGGCGGTCGCCGAACCGGAGGGCACCGCACTCAACCCGCTGCACCTCGCCTGGCCGGCCGGCGCGCCCGTACGCGACCTCTTCGTCGAACAGGTACGCGCCGCCGGTATCGACGGCCCCGCCTTCACCGGCAACGACGTCAACCTGGCGGCCCTCGCCGAACACCGGCACGGCGCGGGCCGGGGCGCCGCCCAACTCCTCTGTGTCGCCACGGGACATCGCGGCGTCGGTGGCGCGCTCGTCGTGGACGGCCGTCTGCACACGGGCAGTTCGGGACTCGCGCTCGAAGTCGGCCATCTCACCGTCAACCCCGAGGGCAGGCCCTGCCATTGCGGCAGCCGGGGCTGTCTCGACGTCGAGACCGACCCGCTGGCCTTCCTCGACGCGGCCGGTCGCGACCCCGGCCCCGAGGTGTCACTGCTCCAGCAGTCCCGCGACCTGCTCCGTACGGAGTACGGCGACCGGTCGGTACGGGCGGCGGCCGAGCAGCTCATCGACCGGCTGGGCCAGGGGCTCGCCGGACTGGTGAACATCCTCAACCCCGACCGGGTCATCCTCGGCGGACTCCACCGTGAACTGCTCGACGCCGATCCCGCCCGGCTGCGCGCCGTCGTCGCCGACCGCAGCCTGTGGGGCCGCAGCGGGAGCGTGCCGATCCTCGCCTGCACGCTGGACCACAACAGCCTGGTCGGCGCCGCCGAGCTGGCCTGGCAGCCGGTCCTGGACGACCCGCTGGCCGCACTGACCTGACGTACCCGGCCACGGCCGCCCGGCCCGAAGTCACGGCTCCGGCCCCGCGACCCGGCGCCCCTGTCCTACGACCCGGCGCCGGCGTCCCGGCCCCGCGTCCCGGCCCGCACCACCGCCCCGCCACCCGTCCGGCGGCACCACGGACGGCCCGCCGCGCCATCGCGGGTAGGTCACCCCTATGACCGAGACGCCACCCGGCATCGAGCCGCCGCCGCCCCCGCCGCGCTGGTTCCAGCGCCTCGACCGGCGGCTGCGCCTCTCACCGCTCGGGGTCGCCTGGACGAGCGGCCGCGAGATGGAGCTGATGCACCGGGCCATGGGCTTCGCCGCGCTCGGGTTCCTCACCCTCGTCCCCGTACTCGTGCTGGTCGCGGCGGCCCAGCCCGCCAGCGGCCACGGCTTCGCGCGCTGGCTCGGGCAGGCCATCGGCGTCACCCATGAATCACAGGTACAGGTCGAGCAGTTGTTCGGTGTGCCCAACACGGCGCTCCAGCGCACCACCGCCTTCGGCCTCGCCGCGCTCGCCGTCTTCGGACTGACCTTCGGCTCCGCCGTACAGACCGGCTACGAGAAGGTCTGGGACCTGCCCACCGCCCGCTGGCACACCATGTGGCGCCATGTCGTCTTCCTCGCCCTGCTGGTCGGCGCGCTGCTCGGCTTCGTCAACACACCCGCCCCCTCCGGCGATGTCACCGGCCCCCTGACGGTCGTCGTCCTGGACGTCATCGGCACCTTCCTGTTCTTCTGGATCGCCCAGCACATCCTGCTCGGCGGGCGCGTCCGCTGGAGCGCCCTGCTGCCGGGCGCCGTGGCCACCACGCTGGGCCTGCTGGGGCTGCGGGGCTTCTCGCAGCTCGTCTTCTCCCCGCTGATCGCCTCCAGCGCCGTCACCTACGGGCCCTTCGGCACCGTCCTCGTCGTCCAGTCGTGGCTTGTCGGGGTGGGATTCGTCGTCTACGGCGGGGCACTGGTGGGCCGTCTCGCCCACGAGGGCCGGGTGTTCCGGCGTCTGAAGGACCTGGACGAGACCTGAGGGGTACGCCGCGGGCCCCGGCCCGGTCGCCGGGAGCAGCCGGATCGGGCCCGCGTACTCCCCGGGAGGTACCCGTACTGCCGCTGGCCGTACGACGACTCCGCACCCCTGACGGCGCGACTCTCGGAAGCGAAGGCAGAAGACCGAGAGAGTCGCGAACCGAGGAGCTGACCGAGATGAACACCCTTGCGAACAGTGGTGGACCCGGCCCCTGGATCCTGTTCTTCCCGCTCGTCTGGGCCGTCGTGATCGTCGGCGGCATCACCCTGCTGCGCCGGACCGTCCCGCGCGGACGCCGGGTCGGCCCCCCGTGGCGGTCCGGGCCCTTCGAGCGGGACGTACGGGAGACGGCCGACCGGCACGACGCCCAGTCGCCCATCGCGATGCTGGGCCGGCGGTTCGCCTCCGGTGAGATCGACGAGGACGAGTACTGGCGCCGGCTCTCCGTCCTGGACGAGCAGTTCGGCCGTACCGGCAAGGACGGTGCCGCGTGACCGACTCCACGGCGGTCACCCCCACGACGGCCACCGCCCCCCCCCGCCCGCGTCGTCGACGCCGTCAAGGCCTACGGCGCGGGCGACACGGAGGTCAGGGCCCTGGACGGGGTGAGCGTCGGCTTCCCGGCCGGCCGCCTCACCGCGATCACCGCGATCACCGCGGGCCATCGGCGCCTCCGGGCGCCGGATCGCCGGTGTCGCGCTCGCCGAGGCGACGGCCGTCGCGCCGGTCGCGTCGCCGGCGGGGCTCCCGGGCGGGCCGCTGGACCGGCTGCGCGTCTCGGGGGCCCTGGCGAAGCGCAACGCCCCTGCGCCGCTCCGCGCACACGCGGCGACCGCCACCGCGCTGATGACCGGTGTCGCGGTGGTCCCTCTCCACGGTCCTCGGCGCCGCTCTGAATGCCACCGCGTCCGGACCGTGTCGCGTTCCTTCGCCGGTGATCTCGCGGTCGGCGTCCCGGCGTTCGGCGGCGGAGGCAGCGGACTGGGCCCCGCGCTGGCACCCGCGCCGGCCGAACTCCCCGAAGCGGGCTCGGCGGTGGGGCTCGGCAGGGGAGTGGCGAAGGTCGACGGCGACGCCGCCGACTGACCGTCACCGACCCGGCCGCGCTCACCAGGGGCCTCGATTTCGGCGCCGAGGTCGTCGCGCTCCTGGGGATCGCCAGCACGCTGACCCTCGCCGTGCACGAACGCACCGGGGAACTCGGCCTGTTGCGCGCCGTCGGGCACACCAGGGCGCGGCTGCGCGCGATGGTCCGGTGGGAGTCCGTACTGGTGGCCGCGTTCGGTACGGCGGGCGGACTGGCGCTCGGCGGGGCGCTCGGCCGGGTCCTCGTCAGGGCGTCCGGGGGCGTGGGGGACACGGCCCTCGCCTTCGCCGTGCCCCCGGCCCGGCTGGCGGTCGTCGGCGCCGTCGGTGTGGCGGCGGGCGTGATCGCCGGCCGGCGGCCCCGCTCGCAGGGCGGTCCGACTGGACGTCCTGCGGGCCGTCGCCAGCGAGTGACCCCGGTGACGAGGTGACGCGCCGGGCACCTCGGCGGACAGGCCGCCGTCCGGAAGCGCAGCGCCCCGCGCCCGGTCAGCCGACGACGGCGGACCGGGCGGAGGCGTGTTCGCGGTCCCCGGCCACGGCCCGGATCCCCGCGAAGGCGCTGTCGGCGAAGGTGCCGGGTGAGAACGGGCCGTCGGTCGTCGCGCCGTACACCGGGTTCCGGGGCGCGGTGGCGGCGAGCGGTGCGGGGAGCGTGAACCAGATGACCTTCCCCGTGCCGCCCTCCGCGCGCACGCCCCAGCTCTCGCTGACCGCCTCGATCAGGGCGAGTCCGCGCCCGCACACGTCGAGCGGGTCTGCCTCCTTGATCGTCGGCAGGCGCGGGTCGTGGTCGTGGACCGAGACCGTGAGCCGGTCGAGCAGCAGCTCGATGTCGACGGTGCACATCTTGTCCGGCTGTGCGTGCCGGTGGACGTTGGTCAGCAGCTCGGTCACGCCGAGCGCCGCTGGATCGATGAGTGGGTCGAGCTGCCAGTAGCGCAATTGCGCGGAAACGATTCTGCGGACTTGGCGGATCCGCGACGGCAGGGCCTGGAGCTCCACCGTGCACTGCCTGTTCGGCTGGCTGATCACGGCTGCGACTCCCCGATTGAGTCCGGAAGAAGGCATGGATCGAAATCCAGCAGCTCACTCGCGAGGCTCGCTGCTGTCCCGCCCGGCGGGGCTGGATCGCAGCGTCACCACCGGTTCACCCTGAGTGATACACCCCAGAGTGAACCACCTCCCACGGGACCGCAACTCGCGTCATCGGGACAGCTGCCCGGCGGGATCCACAGGGGGTCCGGAGGTCAGGTCTTCGCCGCTCCCGCCCTTCGTACGGTCTCCAGGAAGCGCCCGGCCAGCACCCTGCCCTCCGGCCGCCGGCCGTCCCGGCCCATGGTCAGCCGGTAGCGCGTGCCGTTCACCGTCGCCACCGTGCTGTCGTCCCCCCGGAACCACGGCTTCGCCGCCTGCACCGCCCGCAGCGGCGCACTGTCGATGACCCGTCCGTAGCTGGTCAGCAGAGCCAGTCTGCCGTCCTGGATGAGGACCCGTCCCGCCTTGGTGAGCGAGCGGGGCCAGCGCTCTATCTCGACGCCACTCGCGCTGAACTCCGGTTCCGCCATGGCTGATCCGCCCCCTCCGTGCCTGTTCTCTAAGGGAAGTCTGCACAACTCGGCGCGCGGACGCCAGAGCGACCGCACCGGCCGCCCCGGACGACCCGCCGGTACCGGGCCGGGCGGCGCGCGAGCCCCTTGTCCAAGGCAGGGCTATGGATACCCAAAGGCAGGGTTCGCGCAGGTCGAGGGCTTACTGTTGCGCCCGTGACCCGCCGGCGACGGACCGGCGGACACCGGCGGAACACGGTACGGGCGGACCACGGCACCGGCGGAGCAGGGGACGGCGCGCATGACGGAGCGGCAGCAGACCATCGACGTGAACCGAGGCGACCCCGCGTACCGGACCTGGCTCAAGGAGGCCGTGCGCAAGGTCCAGGCCGACGCCAACCGCTCGGCCGACACCCACCTCCTGCTCTTCCCGCTGCCGGAGCGGTGGGGCATCGACCTGTACCTGAAGGACGAGTCCACCCATCCGACCGGCAGCCTCAAACACCGGCTCGCCCGCTCCCTGTTCCTCTACGGGCTCTGCAACGGCTGGATCCGCCCCGGAAAGCCCGTCATCGAGGCGTCCAGCGGCTCGACGGCGGTCTCGGAGGCGTACTTCGCGAAGCTGATCGGCGTCCCGTTCATCGCGGTCATGCCGCGCACCACCAGCCCGGCGAAGTGCCGGCTCATCGAACTCCACGGCGGGCGCTGCCACTTCGTCGACGACTCACGCAGGATGTACGAGGAGTCGGTGCGGCTCGCGGCCGAGACCGGCGGCCACTACATGGACCAGTTCACCTACGCCGAACGGGCCACCGACTGGCGGGGCAACAACAACATCGCCGAATCGATCTACCAGCAGCTGCGGCTGGAGCGCTATCCGGTGCCCGCGTGGATCGTGGCGACGGCCGGCACCGGCGGCACCTCCGCGACCATCGCCCGCTATGTGCGCTACACCCAGTACGACACCATGGTCTGTGTCCCCGACCCGGAGAACTCCTGTTTCTTCGACGGCTGGACCCGCCACGACCCGGAAGCGGCCTCCGAGCGCGGTTCGCGCATCGAGGGCATCGGCAGACCCCGGATGGAGCCGAGCTTCGTGACCGGCGCCATCGACCGGATGATGAAGGTGCCGGACGCCGCGAGCATCGCCGCTGTCCGCGTGCTGGACCGCAACGTCGGCCGCAAGGCGGGCGGTTCGACCGGCACCGGACTGTGGAGCGCGCTGCGGATCGTCTCCGAGATGGTGGCCGACGGACGCAAGGGCAGTGTGGTGACACTGATCTGCGACCCGGGAGACCGCTACCTCGACAAGTACTACTCCGACGACTGGCTCGCCGCACAGGACATCGACATCGCGCCGTACGCCGCCACGATAGAGGGCTTCCTGCGGACCGGGGTCTGGTCCGACTGACCGTCACCCGTCAGCGAACCGCCGGGACCCCGGTGCCGTCCGCCTGCCGTCCCGTCAGCTCCACGGCGCCGTCACGGGGCGCCCTGACCGCCAGCGTCCCGGCCGGCTCGTCCGCCCGTACACCGCCCGACGCGGTGATACGCGTGATGTGCCGGCTCCCCGCCGCCAGCAGGTACCACGTCCCGGACGGCGCCTTCCAGCGCGTCCCGGCCAGCACATGCTGCCCGAACCTGCCGCACGACGCGGTGTCACGGTCCTCCGCCACGACCCTGCCCGGTTCGACGGGCGACGAGGCGGGCTGCTGGAACCGCACCGTGATCCGGCCGGGGCCGCGCCAGGACTCGGCGCGTGTACAGACCCATGTCGACCGCGCACCGGTCTCCGGCAACTCCTGCTCCGCGAAGGCCCAGTTGTTGACCGACCGGACACCGGAGCCCCGCAGGCTCCCCAGGGTGCACGCCGTACGCGCCCAACTGGCCGACGCCGCACCGCCGGTGGCCTCGCGCGGCTGACGCTCCGGAGCCCCGGTGCCGGGCAGCGGCGTGTACGTCAGATGCACCGGCGAGAGATCGCCGAGATCCGTGACGAGGAACGCGTGGCGCTCCACGATCCGCTCCGAGGAACGCAGCCGCAGCACCGGCCAGGACGTGCAGTCCTCGCCGGACGGCGGTGCCGGCACGGGGCCCGTCACACCGTCCCGCGACACATCGAGGTTCCCGGCGGGCGCGCCGGGCGCGAGCAGGTCACCGGTCGACGACTCGGCGACCCACGGGGCGAGAAGATAGCGGACCCCGTCGGGGCCCCGGCTCACGACCACCGCCGCCGCCGTCGTCACATCCGCGTCGTCCGCGCGGGCCAGATCCAGCGCGGGGGCCCCGCCGCCGGACAGCGGCTCGGCGTACCGCGCCACCCGCTGCCCGTCGTGCAGCAGCACTACCGCGGCGCCGCCGGCCTCTCCCGCGTACAGCAGACGGGGCGGCTGGGCGGGCGGCACGGTGCCGGTCCCCGTGGTGGCCGAGACCCGCACCTCCGGGCCCGGCGCGCCCCACACCCGCAGCGCCCGCCCCAGCAGCGCCGTGTCACCGGTACGGCCACCACGCGCCGGCCAGACGGAGAAGTCCACCCGCGAGGTGTCGGACCACGCCTCACCGTCCGCGCGCTCCAGCAGCGCCGGATCCAACGCCCTGACGAGGTAGGGGTTATCGGCTCCCCGCGCGACGGTGGCCGGCTCCGTCCCGTCGTGATCGGGCAGGCCCAGCAGCACCGAGCCCGCCAGCGACACCACCAGGGCCGTCGCGCCGGCGACCCGCGTGCGGTGCCTGCGCCGGATCAGATCGGTCGGCCTCGTCTGCACCGTGCAGGGGTCGAACTCCGGTGCCCCCAGCAGCGTTTCGATCCTGCCGCCCCGCTCGGACGCCAGCCGCTCGGCCGTACGCAGCGCGCCCGCCGCATCCCGTACCCCCGCCGCCGTCAGCAGCCCGCGGACCTCGGTGGCCGCCATGCCCTCCAGCACCCGCAGGGCCAGGGCGGCGCGGGCGGGTGAGCCGACGGCGGACAGGGCCCGGTCCAGGGCGAGTTCGTCGCCGCCACCGGCGCGCGGAAAGAGCCGCAGCCCGGCGACGGCGGGCAGCCGCGGCAGCCCCCGGGAGACGAACGCCCGCAACGAGCGCGGGCGGCCCTCCCGGGCCAGCGCGTCCCGGACCACCCGCTCCCGGGTCCAGGAGAAGGCGGTCGCCGTACCGCGCTGCGCGGGCACCGGGGAGCGGGCCGCACCCTTGCGGGACCGGGACCGGGACCGGGACCGGGGCAGGACCCGCTGGACCACGGTGTGGGCCGCCAGTACCCGCCGGTGGCGGCCCAGCGCGGGCGGGAGGGTGAGATAGGCCAGCCGTACGAGCCTGGGGTAGTGCTCGACGAGGGCGGCCTCGGCCTCGTCGACGCCGGGGCGCGTTCCCGGCGGGGTGTCGTCGGTCGGTCGCCGGTGTGTCGGCATCGGGCTCAGCCCTTCCGATGTGCGGATGCGCGGTCACTCCAAGGGAAAACGAGTGAATCGTGCGAACGTCACACCGGTGGTGCCGGCCGACCGGGGACCGCAGCCGTGCGAGGGCCCGTTCAGCGCCCCCGGCCACGCAGCAGACCGTCGACCACCCGGCCGAAGACGACGCCGCCCGTCTGTGCCGTCACCCCGTCGAG
Source organism: Streptomyces sp. NPDC104581 (assembly GCF_055583685.1). NCBI lineage: Bacteria > Bacillati > Actinomycetota > Actinomycetes > Kitasatosporales > Streptomycetaceae > Streptomyces > Streptomyces sp. NPDC104581. Next base: position 158,904 of record NZ_JBVJNN010000004.1, on the reverse strand, counting down.
GAAGCCCGGCAGGAAAGCGAACCGCAGCTCCTCCACCCAGGTCACCCGCGTGCGGCCCGCCGAACCGGCCCCGGTCCCCGTCTCCGCCACCTCGATCTCCGCCCAGCCCACGACCGCCCGCCCACGCTTCTCCAGCCGGCAGCGCCCCGGACTCCCCGGCGCCGGCGGCTCCCAGCGCACGACCTCCATCGGGTCGTCGAACCGCACGCGTCCCACCCCCGTACGCGCCACGAACACCGTCCCGGTGCCGGTCGGCCCCGGTGTCCGCACCAGGATCCGCGTCAGCGGCACCCGGCTCCCGTGCGCCGGCCAGTCGGTGACGCGCCGCCAGGTCTCCTCGGCCGACAGGTCGGTGCGCCGCTCGACGCGGAAGGCGGTCACCGGTCCTCCCCCTCCCCGGCGACCACCAGGCCCGGCAGATGCTCCACGATCTCTTCACGCACCTCGGCCGACAGGCCGGCATCGGTGACGAGGGTGTCGACCTGGTCCAGCGTCGCGAACGAACTCAGGCCCACCGTCCCCCACTTGGTGTGATCGGCCACCACCACCACGCGGCGCGCCGAACGAACGAACCGGCGGTTCGTCTCCGCCTCCGCCAGATTCGGCGTGGACAACCCGGCCTGCGGGGAGATGCCGTGCACACCCAGGAAGAGGACATCGAAGTGGAGCGAGCGGATCGCCTGGTCGGCGACCGGCCCGACCAGCGAGTCCGAAGGCGTACGCACACCTCCGGTGAGGACCACGGTGGCCGCGCCCGCGCGCCGGCCTCCCGACGCCCCGGCCGGCTGCGCGGCGTGGAACACGTCGGCCACCCGCACCGAGTTCGTCACCACCGTCAGATCGGGCACGTCCAGCAGATGGTGCGCCAGCGCGTACGTGGTGGTCCCGCCCGACAGCGCGATCGCCCGGCCCGGCACCGCCATCGCCGCCGCCGCCCGCGCGATGTCCTCCTTGGCGCTCAGCTCCAGCTCCGACTTGGCCTCGAAACCCGGCTCGTGCGCACTCGCCTCGACCACCGGCACGGCCCCGCCGTGCACCTTCTCGATGACACCGAGCCGGGCCAGCGCGTCGAGGTCCCTGCGGACCGTCATGTCCGAGACGTTGAGCTTGCGCGTCAGCTCGTTGACCCGGATTCCGCCGCGCCTGCGCACCTCGTCGAGGATCAGGGCGCGCCGCTGTTCCGCGAGGAGGTTCTGGTTGTCGCTCACCACCGGGCCTGTCCTTCCACGCCGGCATCGTGCGGGGCCGCCGTACACAGCTGATCAAAGGGTCCCTCATCCTCCCACGGCGTTGGGCCCCGTACGCAGGTGTCGGCCCGCCCCCGCCCGGGGAGAGTCGCTGAGGGGTGGTCACCGCCCGCCAGACACCACCCCGGAGAGCGAGTCACCGACGTGTCCCCTGAGCCCCCCGTCCGCAGCGGCGGCGCCGCGCTCGAACTGCTGGTGCACGGCGTCGGCGGCGCCACCCCGCAGGAGATGCTCGCCGATCCGTACACGGTCCGGATCACGGGCGACGAGACCGCGGCCATCCACCGGCGTCCCGACGACGAGGAGGCCGAGTCCCACCCCGAGCGGTACGAGGACCGGCCGGTGCCCGAGGCGTACTGCTGGTCCAACCTCACCTCCGGGAACGGCGCCCGCGCCCTGTGGCTGCTGCTGCTCCCGTTCATGGTCGTCAACCTCGCCCACTGGATGCGCCCGGCGACCAACGGGCTCGCCCGCACCCAGCGGCTCTACGGGGTGCTCGTACGGCTCCTCGCCCTCACCCTCACCGTGCTCCTGACGGCCGGCGCCTGCGAGGTCGCGCTCGACCTGGTGGCCTGGCAGTGCGCGGGTTCCGCCGGCTGCGCGGACGACCGGGCCTGGCTCGGCTTCCTGTCCGCCACGCGGGACGGCTGGTGGGCGCAGCCGGGCCGCCGTCTCGCGCTGGCCGCCCTCGTGCCGGCCGCGCTGGTGGGCCTCCTGTGGTACCTGTCCAACCGGACCTGGAGCGCGTACGAGGCCCAGCGGCCGCCGACCGACGCCGTCCCCGGCGGAAGCCTCCCGGAGCCCTCCGCCGGGGCCGGGAGCGCCGACGACACGACGGACCCCACCGGCGTCCCCGAAGGGCGCCCGGGCGGGGACGCTGCCCCGCACACCCCGAAGATCCGGCCCGCGCTCGCCAGGCCCGGTTTCTGGTACGGCCGCCGGCTCGTCGCGCGCCTGCGCGCCGCGCACACCGCCGCCGGATTCCTCACCGTCGCCGGCGCCATCACCGGCGCCACCGCCCGCCACGACCGCGGCGCGTCCAGTGCCGTACGCGAGGCCGCCGGCTGGCTGCTCCAGTCAACTCTCGTCCTGGGCGCGCTCGTCGTGCTCTGGGTCGTGTGCAGCAGGGGCCGCAGCGAGCGCCGGCGCGACGGCACCCTCGACAACGCGGTCATCAGCCGGCTGCCCGTCGCCTCCCTGGCCGTCCTCGGCCTCTCCGTGCTGTACGCCGGCTGGTCCCGCCCCGGCTGGGTCTCCACCGGCACCCTCCCCGGCGCGATCACGTTCCCGGTGCTCGTCCTCGCCCAGGGCGTCCTCGTCGTCGCCCTCGCCGCCGCGGCCCTCGTCCTGCACCGCCGCGCCCCGCACGCCAGGATCGCCCTGCTCGGCCTCGGCGGCCCCGCCGTCGCCATGCTGGCCTGCGCGCTGGGCGGGGTGATGACCGGCGGTGTGGCGCAGCGCGTCGGCGACTGGCTCGACGGGTCGGGCACACCGGGGATGGGGGAGGGCTCGATCACCGGCCCGCCGGTGCTGCTGAGCTGGCAGGCCGCCGTCATTCCCGTCCTGCTCGTGCTCCTGCTGATCCCGGTCGTCTGGCTCGCCGTACGCACCGTCCGTACCGCCCGCAGACTCGGGCCCGTCGTGGAGGCCGAGTACGGGTCGCGCGAGGAGAAGGTCACGCCCGACTCCGTCCGCACCCGCCGGATCGCCGGGGCCCGCGCCCGCGCCGAACTCACCGACGCGGCGCCCTGGCTGGTGGGTCTCGTCTCCGGCGCCACGCTCCTGCTCGGTCTCGGCGCCGTCCTCGGTGCCTGGCTGAGCGGGGACGTGCCCGGCCGCGCGGCCGAGGGCGGATCCGCCCTGGTCCAGTCGGTCGCCGACACCGCGCAGGCGCTCGGTTCCTGGCTGATCGGCCTGGGCTTCATACTCTTCGTCACCTGGGGCCGCCGCGCCTACCGCGACGCGTCCGCCCGGCGCACCATCGGCATCCTCTGGGACGTCGGCACGTTCTGGCCGCGCGCCTCGCACCCCTTCGCGCCGCCGTGCTACGCGGAGCGCGCCGTACCCGACCTCACCTGGCGGATGGCCTCCTGGACCGCCCGTACCGGCGGACGGCTCGTCATCTCCGGTCATTCGCAGGGCAGTGTGCTGGCCGCGGCGGCCGTCTGGCAGCTTCCGGACGTCACCCGCCACCGGGTGGCGCTGCTGACGTACGGCTCACCGCTGGAGCGGCTGTACGGCCGCTGGTTCCCCGCCTACTTCGGCGCCGGACCCCTGAACGACCTGGGCAGGGAGGTCGCTTGTTGGCGCAATCTGTGGCGGGCCACCGACCCCATCGGCGGCCCCGTCAGGACCGGCGCCGACGGCGGGGCGCCGGCCGTGGACCACGGGCCGCTCAGGGACCCGCTGGCCTACGGCCGCACCGAGCGCCACCCGCTGCCCGAACCGATCCTCGGCCACTCCGACTACCAGGCCGATCCCGCCTTCGCCGTGGAGCGCGCGGCCCTTCTCGACCGGCTGCCACCCGCGCTGCCCGCGCAGCGGGACGGCGCGGCGGCGGACCGGGAAACCGGCGTCAGCCCCGGGGGTCAGGGCAGTTCGGGCAGATCGTCCGCGTAGAGCAGCGTCAGGTCGTCCGTGCTGGTCTCCGGCAACTGGGCGACCCTGCTCGCGTGTTGCTCCACCATCGACTCGAACGTCTGGCGCGCCGTACGGCCGTTGCCGAACGCGGGACCCTTGGGCAGCACGGCGAAGTACTTGAGCAGCGCCTCGGCCGTGCCCGCGCCGAGCCGGTACTCGTGCTCCTCGGCCTGCTGCTCCACGATCCGCAGCAGCTCGTCCGCCTCGTAGTCGTTGAACGTGATGGTCCGTGAGAAACGGGACGCCACACCGGGGTTGACGGCGAGGAAGCGTTCCATCTCCACCGTGTACCCGGCGACGATCACCACCACCGCCTCCCGGTGGTCCTCCATCAGCTTCACCAGCGTGTCGATCGCCTCACGCCCGAAGTCACGCCCGGAGTCCTCCGGCGACAGCGCGTACGCCTCGTCGATGAACAGCACACCGCCACGCGCCCGGTCGAACGCCTCCTGCGTACGGATCGCGGTGGAGCCGATGTGCTCACCCACCAGATCCACCCGGGAGACCTCGACGAGATGACCGCGCTCCAGCACCCCGAGCGCGGCCAGGATCTCGCCGTACAGCCGTGCCACCGTCGTCTTGCCGGTACCGGGGGAGCCGGTGAAGACCAGATGGCGGCGGGCCGACGCCGCCTTGAGACCGGCCTGCTGTCTGCGCCTGCCGACCTCGATCATGTTGGTGAGGGCGCGGACCTCGCGCTTGACGCTCTCCAGGCCCACCAGCGCGTCGAGTTCACCGAGCACCTTGTCCGGCTCGCGCGCCGGCTCGGCGGGCACCGCGTCCGGTACGGGCGGCGCGCTCTGCGCGCTCTGCGCGGGGACCGCGCCCAGCAGCCCCGTCGTCTGCGTCGCCGTCAGCACCGCCGGGGCCGGCGGCGCCGCGACCAGTACGCCGCTCTCGTCGCTCGTGCAGTCCTCCACGGTCGGTCCCGCCCCGTTGCCCTCCGCGCCCGGCGCGGTGCCGTCCGGGAACTCGTAACCCCCGCGCGCGCAGCGCTCGGTGCGGCAGCGCGTCAGCGTCGTCCGGCACCCGTCCATCACATGGAAGCCGTAGCCGCCGCTGCCCGTCACCCGGCAGTCGTGGAAGGTGCCGCGGCCCTCGGCCGAGACATAGAAACCGGCCTCCGCGGGCGAGGTGATGGTGCACCGCTCGATGGTCGGGTCCGCTCCCTTGGTGACGATGACACCGGTCTGCACCCCGTCGATCGTGCAGGAGTTGAGCGTGCCGCCGCTGCCGTGGTCCCGGAACCAGGCGCCGGTGGACGCCTCCCTGATCCGGCAGTCGTCGAGCTGCGCGGTCGCGCCGTCGCTCACCGACACGGCCGTGTTCCGCACCTGGGAGAGGTCGCTGTCCACGACGTCGGCGCGGGAGCCGCGGTCGAGGACGAACAGCGCGTCCGGTACGTCGTGCACCCGGCAGGAGTCGAGCACGACGGTCGCCCCGTCGCTCACCCAGACCGCCGGGTAGTCGCCCGTACTCTCATGTATCTCGCACTGGTTGGCGTCCACCCGGGTGCCCGGGTCCCAGACGGAGAGGCCGTTGCGCCCGAAGCGCCGCACCGTGGAGCGGGTCAGCGTCAGCACCGAGCGGGAACGCAGATCGACCGCGTTCTCCGGGATGTCGTGGATGTCGCAGTCGGAGAGCGTCAGCACCGCGTCCGTGTCGAGCGTGACGCCGTCCGCCGAGGTGCGATGGACGCTGGAGTCGGTGAGATGGGCCGCGGCCCGGGAGGCGATCTGCACACCGGTGCCCTTGATCTCGTAAACCTCGCAGCCGACGGCCTCCAGCCCGCTGCCCTCGCCGGTGACGGTCAGGCCGCCGCCCGACGCGTGATGGACCCGGCAGCGTTCGAGCCGGGGGTGCGCACCGCCGCGTACGGAGACCCCCGACTGGCCGGCCGCGACCACCTCGCAGTCCTCGAACACCCCTCCGGCGCCGTCGAGTACGGCGATGCCGACCCCGGCCGGATTGTCGACGGTGCAGCGGCGGACGGTGGGACGCGCGGCGCCGCGCACCTCCATGCCGGCGGCCGAACGCGTGACGATCCGCAGATCCGTCAGCTCCGGGGTGCCGTCCTCCACCAGCAGCGCGGGCGCGGTCGTGTCCTGGCCCTCCACATGGAGGTCGTGGACGGTGGCCGACGCGCGCACCGTCAGCGGTACGCCGTCCGGCGGCGCGATCCGCACCGAACCCGACGGGCTCTCGGGTCCGCGCAGCGTGACGGCGCGCGTGACCACGAGATTCTCCCGGTAGGTGCCCGGCGCGACGGTGAGTATGTCACCGTCGCTCGCGGCCTCCAGGGCCGCGGAGAGAGACGCGTACTCGCCGGTACGCCGACGCCAACGCGAGGTGCCGGTGTGCGTCACCTGGACGGTGCCCTGTGCCATGGTGTTGTTCTGTCCCCACCTCGTGCGCCTGCGCGTGCTGTGCCGATCGGACCCGCTCCGGGGTCAATTCAAGGAAGCCCCGGCCACGACGGCGGACCGGGTCGCACCACCGTAGCGCGCGCGGCACCGGTGAGTTGACCCAAGAGCGGTTCCGGGCGCCGTGCGAAGCGCTGTTCGGAACCCTCGTATCAGCTTCCCGCGCCCGTACGGCCCCAGTCCGGACCGGCCTGGGCCCAGGCCAGGTCGAGCCGTGCGTACCGGCGTCGGTCGAGGTTACGGACCACCAGCCGTCTGGCGGCCTCGACCAGACCGGCGGCGCACGCGGCGGCCCCGATTCCCGCCAGCGCGGCGTGCGTACGGGCGACAGCGGGGTCCGTCGGACGCTTGGTGAGCTGTCCGCCGCGGTCGGTCCAGACCGGGAACGTCTCGCCGGGCCGGACCGTGGCGGGCGCCGAGCGGACGGTCCGCGTGTGCCGACTCCCGTCCGGCGCCGTCCACTTGGCGAGCACCGGCCGGCCGCTCTCGCGTTCGGACGACATCTCGGGGTCGTACATGCCGCGGGCGTTCGCCGTGCTGAGGCGGACCACCTGCGCCAGTGTGCGGTGCCGGTCCTCGTGCTGGGCACGGATCGTCCGCCGCAGCGCTTCGTCGGCCGCCGTGCCCGAGATCCAGCCGATCGCCGGAACGGCGAGGAGCATCAGGACGAGCGCGCCGAACGCGACCCATGCCTCGACGAGATCGGTCGTCCTGCGCAGCGGGTTGTGCCGCCAGCGCCGGAGCCCCACGACGGCTCGCATCGCGCCGCACCCCTTCCCTCTTCGGTTCGTTCCCCTGTCCGTCATAGTCCCATCGAGCCGGTTTCACCCACAGAAGGGCGGAAGGGAGAGCCAAATCACCCCTGCGTCCGACGGGCCGGACCGGGGAGCGGTCAGTCGGTGAACACCGTCACCTCGTCCCCCACCCGTACCGTGCCGGTGTTCTCGGGCACCAGCTTCTGCCCGAAGACCAGCTTGCCGTCGATCCTGCGGTGCCGGCTGAGCGTACGCAGCGGTTCCTTGCCGCGCCCCGCCGTCCGCTGGTCGGTCGTGGTGATCACACACCGTCCGCACGGCTTGGCGACCCGGAAGGCGACCTCGCCGACGGTGATCCGGCGCCACGCGTCCTCGGCCCACGGGGCGGTGCCCGCGACGACGAGATTCGGCCGGAAGCGGTCCATCGGCAGGGGGCCTTCGTCCGGGTGATCGCCCTGCGCTATAAGGGAGTTGAGGGCGTCGAGGGAGGAGAGGGCCACGACGAGCAGTGGATGGCTGTCGGCGAAGGCGACGGTGTCCCCGGGGCGGGAGTGGGCCGGATCGACCGGCCGGGCAATCGCCGGGTCGGTCATGTGGGCCAGCCGGACCGCCACCCCGAGGTGGCGGCTGAACCAGTCGCCCGCCCGCGCGTCGGCGAGTGACGCCTCGACCCTGGTCCCGAAGACGTTCACGATCACGCCGGGCCCGCCGGCGGGCGGCCCGGCCTCCGCCAGACGGACGCCGACACCCGCTCCCGGCGCGGCTGTTCGCGGTCCGTTCGTGAGCGGTCCGTCCGTTCGCGGTCCGTCCGGCCGCGGTCCGGCTGTTCGGGGTCCGGTGACGCGCCGGACGCCTCCTCGCGCTCCTGCTCCGGGGCGCGCCACCTCCAGCGGCTCCAGACCGGGCGCGTACAGCACGAGCCCGCCGTCCCGCCGCGGCTCGGCGCGGGCCAGCGCCAGCCGGGGCGACTGACGCTGTGTGACAGCGGTACCCGACTCGTCGATCAGCACCCACCGGCGGTCGCCCGCCAGCCCCCATGGCTCCACGACCGCGCTGTCCGCGGTGAAACCTCCCACCGACTTCACCGGGTGGACGCGCAGGGCGTGCAGGACTGGAGCGAACGGCTGAGGCATGTGTCCATCCTGCCAGGGAGCACCGGTGTCCCCGGTCCGCCCCGGCGCGCCGCCCGTTCAGGTCCTCCCGAATCGCCCGGTGTCAGTAACTCCGGCTCTGGTACGGGCGGTTGTACGGGTCGTCGTACTGCACCGGCGCGGGCGCCGGGCGCGGTGATGCGGGGCGCATCGCCTCGTACCCCGTCGCCGACCCAGGACGCTGCTGCTGCGGCGGGCGGGGCTGCTGGGGGCGCGGCTGCTGTTGCTGCTGCTGGGGCGGATAGGGCTGGGCGCCCTGATAGCCGCGAGGCGGCGCCTGCTGCGGAACGTAGGGCGCCGGGGCGTGCTGGAGCGGCACGTGGTGCTGCGCCGGCTGCGGCTGGTAGCCGCCGTAGGACGGAGTGGGCTGCGAAGGAGCCGCCGGAAGCGCGGGAAGCGCCGAAGGCAGCGCCGGCAGATAGCTGTTGCTCTGGTAGCTGCTGCCGGTGTCGTAGGCGGAAGGCACTCTGATCGGGGCGATCTGAGGTGTGCCCCGCTCCGCGACCAGGGAGTCGTAGATCGGGGTGTCCGGGAACGACGGGGCGGTGTGGTAACCGCCGCCGTAGGTGGCGCGGGGGGAGGTCATGGAACATAAGTTAAGCCCACGATGTGCCGGTTGGGGAGTCCGATAAGGGGGTTGTTTCCGGCGGTGTGGGCGACTTCGGATCCCCAATGCGAGCGAACTTGGGAAAATCGGTCGTACGGCGGCGTTGTGATCGTGTAAAGGGCAAGCTCCGGAAGGGTTACTCGTCGGTCCTCGGGGGCGCGGCGACTGTTTCAGCGATTAGGTTTGGCGTAACGAAAACTTTCGGTCACCCGACTCTCGATGGGGGCGAGCATGTCCATGCTTAAAGGAGCCAATGTTCCGGTGTCGGCACCGAGTGTGCGTGTCGAATTGGGGTGGCGTTCGGCGCCGGGGACACCGGATGTCGACGCCTCGGCTCTTCTGCTCAAGGCTGGAAAGGTCCGCTCGGACGCGGACTTCGTTTTCTACAACCAGCCGGCGCACGCCTCGGGCGCGGTCCGGTACGACGGAAAGGGCACAGGTCCCGGCACGGTGACGGACACCCTCTCTGTCGACTTGTCACGTGTGGAGGCCGAGATCGAGCGGATCGTCGTCGCCGCGTCGGCCGACGGCGGCAACTTCGGCCGGGTGCCCGGACTGTACGTACGCGTCCTCGACGCGGCGTCGGGCGCCGAGATCGCGCGCTACGACAGCCAGGACGCGACCGTCGAGACGGCGTTCGTGCTCGGTGAGCTCTACCGGCGCCAGGGCGCCTGGAAGTTCCGCTCGGTCGGCCAGGGCTACAGCAGCGGGCTGGAGGGCCTCGCCACGGACTTCGGCATCAGCGTCGACGAGCCGCAGCAGGCGGCGGCCCCGGTGCCGACGGCCCCCGCCCCGCCTGCCCCGGTCGCGGCCCCCGCCCCGCCCGTGCATACACCCCCCGCGCCGCCGGCCCCGCCCGCTCCCCCGGCCCCCGCTCCCGTACGGCTCACCAAGGTCACGCTCACCAAGGACGCCCCGTCCGTCTCGCTGTCCAAGCAGGGCGGCAACTCCGGTGAGATGCGCGTCAATCTGAGCTGGCAGGTGCGCAAGCAGTTCAAGGGCTGGGGCGCCAAGCTCGGCCGGGCCGTCGCCATGCACGGCGATCTCGACCTCGACCTGTGCGCGCTCTACGAACTGACCGACGGCCGCAAAGGCGTCGTCCAGGCACTCGGTAATGCCTTCGGGGCGCTTCACCAGCCGCCGTTCATCCATCTCGACGGCGACGACCGCACCGGTGGTTCGGCGAACGGCGAGAATCTCAGCATCAACCTCGACCACAAGAACCAACTGCGCCGCGTCGTCATCTTCGTCACCATCTACGAAGGGGCGCGCAGCTTCGCCGATCTCGACGCGACGGTCACACTCCAGCCGCGGAACGGGGCGGCGATCGACTTCTCGCTCGGCGAGTGCACGGTCCCCTCGACGGTCTGCGCGCTCGCATTGATCACCAATACCGGCTCCGATCTGCTGGTCCAGCGCGAAGCGCGTTTTCTCGTCCCCGAACGCGGCGTCAGCCCGCAGCGCACCATCGACTACGCGTACGGCTGGGGCATGAACTGGACACCCGGCCGGAAGTGATCCGGCCCCCCTCCGTCCCCGCTCACGACGGCCGGGCTCAACGCTCCGGCGCGGCCTGCGGACGGGCGTACGTACGCCCCTTCCAGGCCGCGCCGCGGCCCCGGTAGTGCCGCACGGCCGAGTCCACGGTCATCAGCAGGTAGAGCAGGGCGGTGAAGGGCAGCGGGGGAGCGAGCCAGAGCGACTGCCGGTAGTACCGCAGCACCGGTACGTACGTCCCCGTCATCACCGCCCATGCCCCGCCGCCCAGCAGCCCGGCCGGGGTGTCACCACCCGCCAGACCCGCGTACACCGCCACCGGCGGCGCCAGATAGACCACCGCGAGACCGGCCACGGTGCCGGCCAGCAGCAGCGGGTTGTGCAGGAGCTGGGCGTACGCGCTGCGCGCCACCATCCGCCACAGATCGGCCAGCCCCGGATACGGACGCACACTGTCCACCCGCTCCGCGAGCCCGAGCCAGATCCGGCCCCCGGCCCCCTGAACCGCGCGGGCCAGCGACACGTCGTCGATCACGGCCTGCCGGATGGAGTCGGGGATCCGGGCCCGCTCGGCCGCCGCGGTCCGCAGCAGTACGCACCCGCCGGCCGCCGCCGCCGTACGCGCGCCCGCCTTGTTGACCCGGCGGAACGGATACAGCTGCGAGAAGAAGTAGACGAAGGCGGGCACGATCAGCCGCTCCCACGCGGTCGCCACCCGCAGCCGGGCCATCAGGGAGACGAGGTCCAGACCGTTCGTCGTCGCGGCGGCCACCAACTCGCGCAGGCTGTCCGGCTCGTGGGCGATATCGGCGTCCGTGAGCAGGAGGTAGTCGGGCCGTCCCGCCCGCGCCCGCTCGATCCCATGACGCAGCGCCCACAGCTTCCCCGTCCAGCCCGGCGCCGGCCCGGGCGGCGAGAGAACCGTCAGCGGCAGCCCGCCCAGCCGGTCGGCCAGCTCCCTGGCCAGCGCGCCCGTACCGTCGGTGCTGGAGTCGTCCACGAGGAAGATCTCGGCGGGCCCCGGGTAGTCCTGCGCCAGCAGCGACGCCAGACTCACCGGCAGCATGTCCGCCTCGTCACGCGCGGGCACGACCAGCGCGACCGACGGCCACACCGGCGGAGCGGTGCGCGGCGGCAGCCGCTGATCCGTACGCCAGAAGAAACCCTGACCCAGCAACAGGAAGCCCCAGGCGGCCAGAGAGGCCGCGGCGATCCAGGCAATGGCGCTCATTCGCCGCAGTCTGCCCCAGATCGGCGGGACCGCAAGGCCCGTCGTCTAAGGTGACCGGGTGAAGATCGCGCTGATGGACTCCGGCATCGGGCTGCTGGCCGCCGCCGCCGCAATGCGCCGGCTCCGGCCGGACGCCGGTCTCGTACTCTCCTCCGACCCCGCCGGCATGCCGTGGGGACCGCGGACCCCCGAGGACGTCGTCACACGCGCGCTCACGGTGGCCCGCGCCGCCGCCGAGCACCGGCCCGACGCGCTGATCGTCGCGTGCAACACCGCCTCGGTGCACGCCCTGCCCGCGCTGCGCGCGGCCCTGGAGCCCGGTCTCCCCGTCATCGGCACGGTCCCCGCGATCAAGCCGGCGGCGACGGCGGGCCTGCCCCTCGCGATCTGGGCCACCCCGGCCACCACGGGCAGCCCCTACCAGCGCGATCTCATCCGTACCTTCGCCGCATCCGTCGATGTCACCGAAGTGCCGTGCCCCGGTCTCGCCGACGCCGTGGAGCGCGGCGACGAGGCGGCCATCGACACCGCCGTCGCCGCAGCGGCGCTGCGCACACCGAGCGAGGTGCGGACCGTCGTCCTGGGCTGCACCCACTACGAACTCGTCCGTGAACGGATCCGCGCGGCGCTTCGGCGGCCCGGCCGGGAGGAGGTCGCACTCCACGGCTCCGCCGAGGCCGTCGCCGCGCAGACGCTGCGGAGGCTCGGTCTCACGGCGGCGCCCACGGCCGGCGAGGAGCCCGGTGACCTCACCGTCCTGCTGAGCGGCCGCCCCTCCGCCCTGCCCGACCCGGCCCTGACCTACGCCGAGGGCCGTCTGCTCGCCGCCGTCACCCACGTGTACTAGGCGGTGTCTGACGAATGGCGCCGTCCGCCCGTAGGGCGGGGCTCGCGGCGGCTGGTGCGGTGCGTCGCGAGGCGGAGGATCGGACTCGTACCGGGCGTACTCGGCCGGGTCCGGCATCGCGGCGAGGTGCCGTACCAGGCGCCGCGGGACAGGCGGGATTTGTCAGACACGGCCTAAGGGCCTGTCGTCCGGATCAGGCCGGGCGGGCCGCGGTGGGCGTGCGTGCCGGGGCACGCGAGCCCGGCAAGATCCACATGAGGGGCCCTGGCGCCCGGCGCCCGCCGCCGAAGGCGTTCGGGCGCCGGGCGGGGGCGGCGATCTGTTGCCGGAGTCACGCATTCCGGAGTCCGTCGAGGCGGTGCCCGCCGGGCGGATCGTGAGTACGCTGCACCCATGACGGAGCACCCCCGGCGAGGGGGGCCTGGCACAGAGCCCCTCCCCGAAACCTGGACCGGCCGAGCGACCAACCGTTTTCAGTGGCTGTTCGCCGTCGTGGGCGTGGCCTGCCTCGCGCTCGGGATCGAGCTGGCGATCCAATCCTCCTGGGCGACCGGCGTCGTCGCGCTGGCCGCCTCGGTGGTCGGCTGTGTGGCCGCCGGACTGCTGATCCTCTTCGGCACGCTGGCCTTCGTACACGTACACGTCAAGGTTGATCACGAGCATCTGGAAGTGCGCTGCGGGCACGTCGGACTGCCGCGCCGCCGTATCCCGCTCGCCCAGGTGACGGGCGCGGACTTCGCCCCCAGCGTCACGCCCCGCCAGTGGGGCGGCTGGGGCTACCGCTGGCGGCCCGAGCAGGGCACGGCCGTGGTGGTACGGCGCGGCGAGGGTGTCGTGCTCCGCCTCGGCGACGGCAGGACGTTCACGGTGACGGTCGACGACGCCGAGGCCGCGGTCGGCGTCATCCGCGACCGGCTCCGCACGGCGGCCACCGGAAAGGTACGCCTGGCCAAACAGGGCCTCGGCCCGGCCGGGGTCTGAGGCCCCGAAGGGCCCTCCCCGGGGGTGTCCGCGCAGTGGCGCCGTCCGCCCGCGGGGTGGGGCCCGCGGCGTCCGGCGCGGTGCGTCGGAAGGCGGAGGACCCGGCCTCGTACCGGGCCGGCGCACCCGGTCGGCTCGCGACGGTGCGAGGGGGCGACTCCGTCCTCCTCGGGGCCACGGGGGAGGGGCGCCGCACCGGGCGCCGCGCGTCTCGCGCGAGAACGACGCGGCGGGAGCGGCGCGGACCTCTCCGGGAACGTCTCCATGCCCCGGCCGGGCTGCTGCCTTCCGATGGCGCCACCGTAGACTCCGCCGGGTGAGCACCACCATCACCCCCGTCGAACCCACCGAGCCCGCTCCCGTCCCCGGCGGCGGGCGATGGCCGCGCCGGTTCGTACGGCCCGGCGCCGCGGCACTGTCCGGGCTGCTGCTCTTCGCGAGCTTCCCGCCCCGTCCGCTCTGGTGGCTGGCGCTGCCCGGATTCGCCCTGCTCGGCTGGACCCTGCGGGGCCGGCGCCCGCGCGCCGGATTCGGTCTCGGCTTCCTCGCCGGCCTCGGCTTCCTGCTGCCGCTGCTGAAGTGGACGGGCGAGGAGGTCGGTCCGCTGCCGTGGGTCGCGCTCGCGGCCGTGTCCGCGCTGTTCATCGGCGCCGTCGGGGCGGGGATCGCGGTCGTGTCCCGGCTGCCCGCCTGGCCGGTGTTCGCCGCCGCCGTCTGGATCCTGGGCGAGGCCGCGCGCGCCCGGGTGCCGTTCGGCGGCTTCCCGTGGGGCAAGATCGCCTTCGGCCAGGCGGACGGCATGTTCCTGCCGCTCGCGGCGGTGGGCGGCACCCCGGTGCTGGGCTTCGCCGTCGTGCTGTGCGGCTTCGGTCTGTACGAAGCCGTCCGGCTGGTCCTCGCGCACCGCGCCGCCGCCCCCGCACGCGCCGCCGACGCGGACCCCGCGCCGGCCACCGGCGCCGACCGCCCGGCCGGGGGCAGGCCGCGGCCGGTTCCACGCGCCGCCGTGGCCGTCGCCGCGCTCTCGGTGCTCGTCCCCGTCGGGGGCGCCCTCGCCGCGCTGCCCCTCGTGGACGACTCCGCCGAGGACGGCACCGCGACCGTCGCGGCCATCCAGGGCAACGTCCCCCGTCTGGGGCTCGACTTCAACGCCCAGCGCCGCCAGGTGCTCGACAACCACGCCCATCGCACCGAACAGCTCGCCGCCGACGTCAAGGCCGGCAAGGAGCCGAAGCCGGACTTCGTCCTGTGGCCCGAGAACTCCTCGGACCTCGACCCCTACCGCAACGGCGACGCCCGCCTCGTCATCGACGACGCGGTCAAGGCGATCGGCGTCCCGACGGTGATCGGCTCCGTGCTCTCGCCCGACACCGGCAAACTGCGCAACTCGCTGATCAAGTGGGACCCCGAACGCGGGCCCGTCGCGACGTACGACAAGCGGCACGTCCAGCCGTTCGGCGAGTACATCCCGATGCGTTCCTTCGTACGGATCTTCAGCTCCGACGTCGACCGGGTCCGCCGCGACTTCGGGCCCGGCGACAAGGTCGGCGTGTTCGACCTGGCGGGTACCAGGGTCGGTCTCGCCACCTGCTACGAGGCCGCCTTCGACTGGGCGGTGCGCGACACCGTCACCCACGGGGCGCGGCTCATCACCGTACCGAGCAACAACGCCACGTTCGGCCGCAGTGAGATGACCTACCAGCAGCTCGCGATGTCCCGCGTACGGGCCGTCGAGCACAGCCGGGCCGTCGTCGTCCCCGTCACCAGCGGCGTCAGCGCGATGATCATGCCCGACGGCGAAGTCGTCGACGAGTCGGAGATGTTCACCCCGGACGCCCTGGTCCGTGAGATGCCGCTGCGCTCCTCGCGGACGCCCGCCACCACGATGGGCACACTTCCCGAGGCCCTGCTGGTCGCGATCGCCGCCGGCGGTCTCGGCTGGGTGGGCGCGCGCACCGTACGCGCCCGCCGCCGGTCCGCTTCCGGCGACGTGAGCTGATCCCGGCGCATAGGGTCGTGGCATGGGAACGCCAGACTTCATCCGCGAGATCCGTGCCACCGCCGGACACCAGTTGCTGCTCCTGCCGGGCATCAGCGCGGTCGTCCTCGACGACGACGGCCGGGTGCTGCTGGGCAGGCGCGCCGACACCGGCGACTGGTCGATCATCGGCGGGATCCCGGAGCCGGGGGAGCAGCCCGCCGTGACGGCGGAGCGCGAGGTGTACGAGGAGACCGCCGTGCGCTGCGTGGCGGAGCGGATCGTGCTCGTCCAGGCGCTGCCGCGGCCGGTCACCTACCCCAACGGGGACCGGTGCCAGTACCTGGACGTCACGGTGCGCTGCCGCGCGACCGGCGGGGAGGCCAGGGTCAACGACGACGAGTCCCTGGAGGTCGGCTGGTTCTCCGTGGACGCCCTGCCCGAGCTGCGGGAGTTCGCCCGGTTCCGGATCAAGCAGTCACTCGCGGACGAACCCACCTGGTTCGACCGGGGCACGGGCACCGTCTGACGGATTCCGCACGGCCGCGACCACGCCCCCGTGTCTCACTGGAGCGCGTGGACCGCCGCCGTGAAGAGCGCCGGGAGCCGGGCCGCCGCGGGCACGATCAGGCGGGCCGCACGGGGACTGCGGGTGACGCCCAACAGGCCCTCGGTGAGCATCCGGTGACGTCTCGTCAGCTTGGCCCAGGCCGCCGGATACGACTCCGGACGTGCCGCGGCCACCGCGCGCACCGCCGCCCCCGCCGTGGACAGGGCCAGGGCGACGCCCTCCCCGGTCAGCGCGTCCACGTACCCGGCGGCGTCGCCGACCAGCAGCACCCGGCCGGCCAGCGGACGGCTCACCCGCTGCCGCAACGGGCCCGCGCCCCGTACCGCGCTTCCCGCGCTCGCGCCCAGCAGCGGCGCCAACTCCGCGAAACGCGAAAGGTGTTCGGCGTAACCGCACCGTTCGCGGCTCAGCACGGCGACGCCCACGAGAGCGTCCCCCACCGGCGTCACATACGCCTCACCGTGTCGCGACCAGTGGACCTCCACGAAGTCCGACCAGGGCGCGACCCGGAAGTGCCGGCGCAGACCGTAGCGGGCCGGCGCGCGGTCCGGCAGGTCCAGACCGAGGGACCGGCGGATCGGCGAGTGCAGCCCGTCGGCGGCGATCAGCCAGCGGGCGGTCCTGCCCCCGGCGACGACCCGGTCGGCGCCCTGCCGCACCTCACCGACCTTGCCCCGGACCGTCTCCACCCCGAGCGCGTCCGCCCGTCGCCGCAGCGCGGCGTGCAGCTCCGTACGGCGGACTCCGAGACCCGTACCGCCCCGGAACCCGGCCTCGGCGTCGCGCGCACCGTCCCGGTAGCGGATGCCGCGCAGTACGCGCCCCGGTACCTCGACGCCCAGCGCGCCCAGTGCCGCCACGCCACCGGGCATGATGCCCTCCCCGCACGCCTTGTCGACCGGCGCATTGCGCGGCTCCACCACCACCGCCCGCAGTCCCGCCAGCGCGGCGTGGATCCCGGCGGCGAGTCCGGCGGGGCCGCCACCGGCGATCAGTACGTCGATCACGCGGGCGAGCCGGCCGTCGCGTCGGTCGTGGTGTCAGCCGCCGCGCCGGACGCCGTACCGGCGGGCGTGACGGCGGGGGCGGCGGCGAGAGCCGCGTTCTCGCAGCGGATCCTTACCGCCATGAGCACGGCGTTGAGCCCGGTGAAGACCACCGCCGTCATCCATGCCCCGTGCACCAGCGGCAGCGCCAGGCCCTCCGCGGCGACGGCGACGTAGTTCGGGTGGCGCAGCAGCCGGTAGGGCCCGCCGGACACCAGAGGCAGGCCGGGTACGGTGATCACGCGGGTGTTCCAGCGCCGCCCGAGGGTCCCGACGCACCACCAGCGCAGCCCCTGCGCCGCGATGACGACACCCACCGCCGTCCAGCCCAGGACGGGCACGAACTCCCGCCCCGCCAGGGCCGTTTCGCAGAGCGCGCCGCCGAGCAGAGCGGTGTGCAGCGCCACCATCGCCGGGTAGTGCCCGCGCCCGCTCTCCGTACCGCCGCGCTCCAGACTCCACCGGGCATTGCGCCGGGCGACGACGAGTTCGGCGACCCGCTCACCCGCGACAGCCAGTACCAGGACCGTGTACCACCACATGTCGCTCTCCCACTCACCAGCGAATCAGCACGAGTTCGCAGCAGAAACCGGGGCCCATCGCCATCATCAGGCCGGGACTGCCCGGCTCCGGGGCGGACCGGGCGACGGTGTCCCGCAGGATGTGCAGGACCGATGACGACGACAGGTTCCCCACCTCGGACAGCGAGCGCCAGGAGACGTCGAGGGCCCCCTCGGGCAGGGCGAGCGCCTCGCCCACGGCCTCCAGCACCTTCGGGCCGCCCGGGTGGCAGACCCACCCCGTGATGTCGTCGGGCGTCAGCCCGTGCTCGGCGAGGAACGCGCGTACGTCGTCGGCGAGGAAGCGCCGGACGAGGCCGGGCACCGACGGATCGAGGACGACCCGGAAGCCGGAACCCGTGATGGACCAGCCCATGACATGGCCGGTGTCCGGATACATCCTGCTGCGCGTGGCGACGACCGAGGGACCGCCCACCGCGCGAGCCCCGCTGCCCGGCGTGCCCGGTGCCCCCGGCCCGCCCGGCGTGCCTCGTAGCGCGGCGAAACGCTCGCCCACCGCCACCAGGGCGGCGGCCCCGTCCCCGAACAGCCCGCTCGCCACCATGTTCGCCATCGACGCGTCGTCGCGCTGGAAGGTGAGCGAGCACAGTTCGACCGACAGCAGCACCGCCACCTGTTCGGGCCAGCCGCGCAGATAGTCGTGCAGCCGGGCGAGGCCCGCCGCGCCCGCGACACAGCCCAGACCGAAGACCGGCACCCGTTTCACATCCGGACGCAGCCCGAGCCGGCCCACCAGGCGCGCGTCCACGGAAGGGGCCGCCACACCGGTGACGGAGGTGAACAGCAGCAGATCCACGTCCTCCGGCCGCAGTCCCGCACCGCGGAGCGCCCCGCGCACCGCGTCGGCCCCCAGCTCACCCGCGACCTCGATGAAGACGTCGTTGGCGGTGCCGAATCCGTCGATCTTGGCGTAGTCGTCCAGCGGCAGGGTCATGTGGCGCGAGCGGACCCCCGCGCTCTCGTGCAGCCGGTCCAGGGCCCGCCGGTCCGACCCGGCCGGCAGACAGGTGCGCGCCACCATGTCGGTGATCTCGGCCTGGGTGTGGCGGTACGGAGCCAGGACGCCCCGCACGGCGGCGATCCGGGTCATCGATTCCAGCCTGGTGATGTCATAACCGGCCCAACACCCCCGGGACGGAGTGGGACACCGTATGTCCCCCGTCCGGCTGCCACGCCGACGGAGCCGGCGCGCCTACGATCGGCGCGTGGACGCCGAAGTGGATCAGGGGACGAGGACGCGCGGGGCCGGGGCAGCGGCGGCCCGCCCGGTCCCGCAACGCGGCCCGCGCCCGGGAACGCTCGCGAGGGCGTTGGCACTGTCGTGCCACCCCGGGCCGGTGGTCGCCGTCACCACCCTCACCCTCGCGCTCGCCGTCGGCGCGGGCCACGGAGCGGGCCGTTGTCTGCTGCTCACCGCCGCCGTGCTCACCGGTCAGCTCTCCGTGGGCTGGTGCAACGACGCCCACGACGCCCGTCGTGACCTCGCCACCGGCCGTCGCGACAAGCCCGTGGCCGCCGGGGCGGTCGGTGAGGGGACGGTATGGGCCGGGGCGCTGGGCGCGCTCGCGCTCTGCGTACCCCTCTCGCTCGCCTGCGGGCTGCTCGCCGGTACCGCGCACCTGGTCGCGGTCGCCGCCGCGTGGGCCTACAACCTGCGACTGAAGGCCACGGCGCTGTCCTGGCTGCCGTACGCGATCGGATTCGCGAGCCTGCCCGCGCTCGTCTCACTGAGTCTGCCGGGCGGCCCCTGGCCGGCCTGGTGGGCCGCGGGCGCCGGCGCGCTGCTCGGTGCGGGGGCCCACCTCGCTGACGTCCTGCCCGACATCCGGGCCGACCTCGCGACCGGTGTACGGGGACTCCCGCACCGGCTCGGCCCCACCGGGACCCGGCTGCTGCTCCCCGTCCCGCTGGTCGCGGCGTCGGTGGTGCTGACGCTGGGCCCGCCGGGCCCTCCCGGCGCGATCGCCGTACTCGTCCCGCCGGCCGCGGGGGCGATCGCCCTCATGGGGCTGGTGCTGGGCCGCCGCCACGAGAAGGCGCCCTTCGCCGGCGCGGTGGCCGTGGCGGCGCTGGACGTGGGACTGCTCACGACGCTCGGCATCGGCGTCAGCTGAGCCCGCGTTCCCGGCGCCCGTGTTCCCCGAGCCCCCGGTGCGAAGCCCGAACCCCGGGCCCAGGGCCCTCGTCGTCCCTCAGCCGTCGTCCCGGCCGCCGTCGCAGCCCTGCTGTCCGGACCGCCCGCGCTCGCCGTCCGAACCGGCGCCCTGACCGGGGACGTCGTTGTCGGCGCGCCCCCGGTGGCGTCCGCCTCCGCCGCCGCTCTGCCCGCGCTCGGCCGGCCCGCACTCGCGCGGGCCGGCATGCCGCCCGCGGCTTTTCCCCGAGGGCTCCACGGACTCCGCCGACCCCGCCGACCCCGTCGGACCCGTCGGACCCGTCGAACTGATCGTGTTCCGGCGTACGGGGGCCGAGCCGGCCGGCGGGGCGGCCGTCCGGCCCTCGCCCACGACCGGCAGGGACTTGGGGCTGTCCGGCGCGGTGTCGGTCGACCAGTTCTGGAGCGTGGACTCGTCGCGGATCTTCGACACGACGGACGTGCCCGCCGTGGGGGTCGTGGGCACGACGGCCAGCGAGTCGTCCCACCGGGGGATCACATGCCCCTGGACCGTCAGGTCGTAGCGCACGTCGGCCGCGTTCGGGGCGGCGGAATCGGTGCACGGCCACAGCACCAGGGAGCCGTCCAGCGTATGGGAGTTGAGGCAGAGTTCGCTCTCCGCCCCGTTGCGCAGCAGCCCGTCCTCCTCGTAGAGCCACTGCTGGGTCTGCGCGGACGACGAGCAGATCGCCAGCGTCGCCTCGGACCCGGCTCGGGGGCGGGTGTCCCGCAGATCGAGGCAGAGATCGGCGTCCGCGCTGCGCAGCGCCGTGCGCAGGGCACCGGGCGGGGTTTCCGCGGCGCCGGTCGGCGGCTTCTGGCCGGGGCCCGAGACGCCCTGCGAACCGTGACCGGGGGACATGGCGCCGCTCTCCGAGCCGATGGGCGCGGCCGGGCCCATCGCCTCGCCGCCACCGTCGTCGGCGGTGAGACCGGAGACGGTCACGGCGAGCAGACCGACCGTCATGAGCCCGAGGCCACTGAGCAGTACGGTCCTCGGTCTGCCGGGGGTGGTCAGCACGCGCCTGCCGACGACCGTGACGCGGGGCAGTACGCGCGGGCGTCCGCCCAGCGAGTGGCGTCCGCCGCGGCGCGCTCCCGCGCCTCCCGCCGGCGCGGCGCCCCGCCGGCCCGGCCGGGAGTCGAGGTAGCGCCCGGCGTGCGGACCGAGGAGCGCCTCGGCGAGCAGTACGGCCGCCCGCCCCTCGGTGTGGACGAACTGCTCGGTGGCGTAACCGCAGTGGTCGCAGACCGCCAGATGCCGCTGGATGTCCGGGAGCAGAGCACCGCCACGGCGCAGTGACACGTCGAGCAGCCGGTTGTAGTGGCGGCATTCCCTGTCCGGCGCGAGTTGGACATGGGCGCGTACACAACCGGACCGGAAGAGGTCATGCGCGTGGCGCAGTTCGGCGAGCGCGCTCTCCGGGTCGATGCCGAGCAGACCGGCCGGTACGGATATGGGCTCCGCCTCCACCTCGGTGTGCCAGAGCAGGCAGCGCGCGGACGCGGGCATGGCCCGGAAGGCGTGAAGGGCCAGGCGCCGGTTCTCCGGAGGTTCCGTCTCCTCGGTGCCGCCCGGCGCCGGGGCCCCGGGCTGTCCGTGGTGTTCCCACACGTTGCCGGCCCGCTGTCCCCCGGCGGCCCAGACGGCGGCCGTACGACGCGCGGCCATGAGGAACTGGGGCCGCAGGGCCGGGGCGGGGCCGGGGCGGCGCAGGGCGTCCAGGACCTCGCCGAAGGCGGCTGTGGCGAGGGTGGCGGCGGCGTCGGCCGACGGGGAGCGGATCTCTGCGTAGTCGAGGAGGGCCTGCCAGTGCCGGGCGAGCAACAGCGCGGTGGCGTGGTCCTCTTCGTCGCTGTCGCCGGTCCTCAGCGCGGCGACGAGTTCCGCGTCCGGGCCTTCGGAGCGGTGTTCCGGCGGACCGGCCGGAGGGAGCGAGGTGGATCTGGACGTACGAGGATCCTGCACAGAGGTCCTGCCTTCCAGGGCACTGAGTGGGGGGTGTCCAGTCCCTTGACGCGTGTGTGGCGGCAGTGTTCTTCGGCCGACCGAGAGAATGGGGGTCCGATTCGTGCGTACCTGCTGGACCGTGTGGCGCCTCCAGGAGAGCGACCCGTGTGCGGAGGGCGGCGGTGAGCGGTCGACAGCGACGGCCACCGGGCATGTCCGGGCGCTCGGCTGTCGCCGAATCGAACGGCTGGGCACTGTCGGCATTGCCGCCGACTGAGCGCGTTCACCATTGCACAGCCCCTACGAGTGAAACAAGGGATCTCCAACCGCAGCTGTTCCACGGGCCGTTGAGGGCCGGACCGGGCAACGATCGGTACCGTCGCGATCCCGTTCCGGTTCGGGGAAATACCGCGGGTAACTGGCGAACGGGGTCGCCGAGACAGCCCGCGAGGGCCCGTGAGACCGCTCGATCTTCGCAGTCGCATCGCATCGGCGACTCTACGGCCGACGGCGGGTCCCGGTCGACCCGGGACCGCCTTGCCGACGCCCCGGACGCCCGGTCCGCCTCCGGCCCCCGACGGCTCCGGGTCCTCAGACGGGTGGCGGTGAGGCGAGCCAGTCGGCCACGGCCTCGGCGATCGGCTGCCGGGTCTCCAGCTCCACGAAGCCGAACTGGCCACCCTGGTTGCATTCGAGAAACCACCAGGTGCCGTCGGCGTCCTCGGCGAAGTCGAACGCCCCGTAGGCGAGGCGGGCGACGCGCAGATAGCCGTAGACGGCGCGGGTGATGCGTTCGGGCACCTGGACGGGTTCCCATCGGTGGCCGGTCTCGCCGTACCGGCCGTCCACCTGGTCGGGGGCCGCCGCCTTGCGGGCGGCGAACAACCGGTGCCCCACACAGGTGAGCCGGATGTCGGCCCGTTTGGATATGTAGCGCTGGAGCAGGGTCGGGCCGGCGGCCACCGACTCGAAGTCGGCGCCGGCGCTCACCCGGGTGGTCGGCAGGGAGACCGGCGGATCACCGGGAGGCGGGCCGGTGATCGACTTGACCACGATGTCCCGGTGTTCCGCCGCGAACAGCCGCGCGATGCGCGGGAAGGTGGTGACGAGGGTCGGTGGTACGGCGAACCCGCTCTGGTGCGCGACCCTCAACTGCCAGGGCTTGAGCCGCGCCTGCGCCGCCGCCTGCGGATGGTTCATCCAGCGCGCCGTCGTGGAGTACAGCATGCCGAAGAACGCGTGCGCGGACTCGGCGGTGAGCCACGCCGAGGGGGTGGGCGCGTGGGCCGCGCTCGCGCCCGGCCGCCGCACCCAGATCGAGCGCAGCCCGTCCATGCTCAACAGGCGTCCGCCCGCGGACAGATGGCCGCGGAAGTCGCCGCTGACGTACTCGGCGGACATCGACGCCTCGCCCGGCAGATCGGCGGGGTCGAAGCGCACCAGCGGCGTGCCGCGCCCGTGCAGCTCGGCCACGACCATGTCCGCGGTGACGTCCTGCTCGGCGGTCAGGATCAGCACAGTCATCGGGTAACCGGGGTCAGTCGTCGAAGTGCGTCTTGGAGCCGGCCGTCGAGGTCGTCGACCCGGCGGCCAGCAGCAGTGCGCGATCGGCTATCGCGGGACGCCCGTCCGGCAGGACGTTCAGCTGGAGCGTGGAGTCGTAGGTGAAAGGTCCGACGACCGGTGAGCTCTCCGCCGGGAAAGCGTAGTTCAGCGCGAACGGTCGCATGATTCTCCTCCACTGCCCCACGAGTGTGTTTCAGTCACAGAGGTAACAATACGTGGCGAAGATGTAATGGTCTCAGCACGGAAAGTCATAAATGACGATCCGTCAGGCGGAGCGCCCGCCGCCGTCCCCCGGACCTGGGAGGACAGCGTTCCCCACCTGCCGGCGGCGCCGCCCGAAGCCCTCAAGTCCGTTGTCGGGAAACCGAGTTCGGTCATCGGGCGGGGCCGGTATTGGGACATCCTGTCCGGATTCCGTCAGTGGTCTTCACTTCCGGAGCGATGGATGTGAAGACCGTGGACGGTGCCGGAGGAGCTCGCCGCGGGCCCGGCCGCCGCGGCCGGGGCGGGGAGCCCCTGCCCCGCCCGCCGCCGGTCACCGGCATCCGGTCGCCGGACCCGTCTCAGAAGGTGAAGACGGCGCCCCGGCCTCCGTCCATGGCGCACGAGTTGGAGAAGGTGTGGGCGTAGTCGACGCGCCGCCCCTCCCAGACTCCGTCGGCGGTCACCGTGACCGGCTCCCACTCCTTCGTGCAGACACGGTTCGTCGGCGGCGTGGTGATCGCGTCGAACTCGGCGCCGCTCTTCTTGAGTTCGGCGCACGCCGTCACCGCGTCGGGATGGCTGCCCGACGGGCTGGGCGCGCAACTGAGAGTGACCGCGCGCCGTACCGTCCCGGTCTTGTGGTCGGCACCGTCCGTGACGGTGAGCACCAGCGCCGACGGTGCGTACGGACTCCCCTCCCTGTCGGACCCGGCGCCGGCCGAGGCCGGCACGCCTCCGATGGCTGGCTCTCCGGTGGCCGCCGCCGAGGCCCCGGTGCCGCCGGTCGGCGAGCCCCCGGCCGGCAGGGCCGCGCCGGCCGTTCCGGCGAAGGACAGGCTGCTGAGGACCAGTACCGCGCCACAGGCCGCAGCCCTTGCGATGCTCCGCATGTCGAACACTCCCTGGGTCGATGTCTCGGACAACGGACGTGAGTCTTGCTCACGCCAGGGGTGCTTTGCCCGCTCTGTGACCTCTTTTGGTCGCTCCGCGTGTCGCCGTGAACGCGCCGGGTGTCCGTCGCGGCCCGGTCCGGGGTGGGGCCGACGGGGTGGCGGGAGGGGCTTGAGCTGGTTGATTCGCAGCCGGAGTGGCATGTTTGTCATTTGATTGCAAGGCGAAAAGGCCGACAAGCCTTTGAGTGTCTCATCGTCAGCGACGCAGGAGCAGCTCCGTGTTGCGCGCGTCCTTCGGCCCCGCCAGGTCCTGGCGGCTGCCGGGCGCGTTGAGTGCCAGCTCCCGGTAGAGCGACGCCAGACCCGGCTGGGAGAGATCCGTGAAATCGGTCTCGCGCGCCGCCGCCGACTCGATCAGCGTGGTGAACAGCGAGAGCGTGCCGTCCCTGTTGTCGGCGATCTCGACGACGCGCGCGAGCTGCGGGAAGTCGATGTGCGAGGCGGTGGAGATCTCCCAGAACGAACCGTGCGGCAGCACCACGTTGCGGTGGCTGTGCCCGTTGATCCAGGCCACCGCGGAGCGGTGGCGCCGCAGCAGCGCCACGACCTCGTTCCCGTCGTGCCGCCCCTCGCCGGGCCGGGCGGGGTCGGGCCGCTTGTTGCCCATCGTCCAGCTGTTGTGGTGCGTGAACAGCACCACGTACCCGTCGCGGTGGTCCTTCAGGGTCCGCTCCAGCAGGTCGAGTTGCGACGTGCCGAGGGAACCGGTGAAGTGCCCGGCGTGGTCGGTGGTGTCGAGGCTGATCCCGGTGACGTTCTCGCCCATGGGGAAGGTGTAGTCGAGGCTCGCCCCGGCGAGATTGTCCGGCGTGTAGCCGTGGCCCACCGGGCCCGCCCCGGTGTTCGCGGGGTTCAGATGCGCCGAAAGGTACTGAAGGGGGGTGAAGGGGGCGCGGCGCGGGTCGGCGGTGACGGTTCGCAGACGCCGCTTCTCCCGGCGCAGCAGCGCGATCAGGGCGCTGCCGTCCGCGGTGTCGCCCTGGGAGATCCGGGCGACGAGCGTCGCCGCGTCCGGATCCGGGATGTCGTACAACTTCCGCCCCCCGACGGCGAATTCGGCGAGGAAACCGGTCCGGTCGGCGTACGCGCCGCTGGCGAGGCCGTCGTGGTTGCCGGCGGTCGAGTACCAGGGGAGCGTCAGGCCGGGACTGCGCACCGGGCGCAGGGCCGCTTCGAGGAATCCGTCGATACGGGGGTAGCCCAGGCGCTTGTCCGAGTCAGGCGCGCCGTCCTCCGGGTGCCAGTACATCCGCAGGCCCGATTTCTGTACCCCCTCGTAGGTCTCCGGGTCACCGCTGTTGGGCGTGACGAGACCCCCGCTCATCAGCGTGAGGTACCAGTCGAGTTCGCACAGCGAGTTGTTGTCGGTGTTGTCGCCGGTCGTCATGGCGAAGGCGAGCGGGGCGCCGGTCGCCGGCCCGGTCCCCAGCGCGTTGACCTGCTCGACGAGTGACACGGCTCCGGCCACCGACAGCGCCTCGTGGGGGCGCCAGGCGCCGGGCGACTGGCTGCGTACGTACTCGGTGCGCACCGGGTGCTGGACGTCCGTCACATGGAGGTCGGTGAGCTGGACGAAGGAGCTGAGTACCGTACGGCGGTCCTCGCGCCCGGACTTGGCGGATGCGAACTGTTCCCGTACGACCCTGCGCCAGCCCGGCCCGTCCCCGAGCCGCCGGAAGCCGGCGCTCGGGTCGCGCGGTGTGGCGAGCGAGTGGAGCGTGGTGCGGCCGGCCGACGGGCCGCTGGGGGCCGGGGCGGTGGCGGGCGGTGTGCCGGTGCCGGAGGCCGTGGGAGCGGGGGCCGCGGAGGCGCTGCCGGAGCCGCCGCCCGCACCGGCGGCCAGGCCGATCCCGGTCGACAGGCCCACGGCGCCGGCGGCGGCGAGGAACGAACGGCGGTCGACGGCGGTGACCGCGGAGCGGATGCGTGACATGGTGCGCTCTCCCCGAGTGCGTACGTCGCGACAGCAAGGACGCCGGGGTGAGGTCCCGGCCCACCGCTGATGCTGGGCACCCGGCGTGGCCCGCGTATGAACGAGGCGGCAACGGCCGACGCCGAACACCGCACAGGGATCACTCGCAACCGCGAACGTTCTCCGGTGTCTCTCGCGGTGTCCGCGAGCCGCTCATCCACCGTTCACCGGACGGGGAAGGGCGTGCGTCGGCATCGCCACCACATGTTCGAAGTGCCGAACGCACTTCTGCCGAGCCCTGCCCCCGACAGTAAGCGCCCCATGTCCACCCGAACCGCACCGCTGCCCGTACGCAACCCAGGAACGGGCGAACCGCTGGGCGAGACAGAGGACTTCGGGCCCGAACGAGTCATCGGAGACCCGCACACGAACGTGTACGAGGGCAGCGCGAGCCTGACCGGCATCAGGATGTTCGTCCCCAAGGGGAAGAAGAAGTGACGCCGTAGGGAGTATTCGGCGCGGCAGGGGGCACATGCCTCTTCGACCCGAGCCTGCGGCATCCCCCGCCGCAGTGTTCCAACGGCCCCACCGGTCCACCCCCTGCCGGTGGGGTCGCCCCTTTCCCGGGACCGGTCACCGCTCCACGGAGATCCGTACGGGCTCGCCGCCGTCCCCCTCCCACGCGTCCGCCGTCCAGGCGACGTCCGTGGTCCAGGCGGCGGACAGCCGCAGCGTCCGGCCCGGCACCGCGCTCCGCAGGAGCCGCCGCCGGTGCAGCACCCTGTCGCCCCGGCTGACCACCAGCGACGACCGGGCGCCGAGCCTGCTCTCCGTACGGAGGACGAGGCCGCCCGTCGCCACCCGAGGGTCCGCCGGATCGACGCGGTTGGGCGCGACCCACAGCAGGGGCGCCTCGACCTCGATGGGCACGCGCGCGGCCGGCCGGGCGCCGTCCGTCAGATACCGCAGCACGGGCCCGGCCGCGAGCAGCCCCTCCCGCGCCGCCGTACCCGCCGGCTCGACCGCGTGCAGCAGATTGCCGACGGCGAAGACCCCCGCCCGGTCCGTGCGGAACGACCCGTCCACGGCCGGGCCCCGGGTGCCGCGGTCGAGCGTGACACCGCCCCGGCGGGCCAGCTCGTGCTCGGGGATCCAGTCGCCGGTGAAGACCACCGTGTCGCACGCGACGGTCGTGCGCCGGCCGTCCCGGTGCCGCAGCGCCACCCCCGACAGGCGCCCCCGGCCGAGCAGTTCACCCACCCGCGTGCCGACGAGGAGCGGAACGCCGTGCCGGAGCCGGGCGTCCAGGGCCGTCGCGCCGGCGGCCTGGTGGTACGGCAGCTCCGTGACCATGGCCACCACCTCGACACCGGCCGCCCGCAGCGTCCGTATGGCGGAGTAGCCGACCGACTCGGCGCCCACGACGACCGCCCGCCGGCCGACCGGCCGGTGCTGGACGTGCACCGTCCGCTGGAGCTCGCCCGTCGTGAACACCCCGGCGGGCCGGGTGCCGGGCACCAGCCGGGCGGCGCGCGGGCGTTCACGCGCACCGGTCGCCAGGACGACGGCCCGTGCCGTGATCCGCTCCGTACCGGCCGGGCTCGTGACATCGACGGCGAGCGGGGTGCTGCCGGGCTCCGCCGGGTCGCTCCAGCCGGTGACGGAGACGCCCGTACGGACGGTGGCGCCCGCGTGGACCGCCGCGTCCGCCCAGTACCGCGCGTACGCCGGACCGGTCAGGGGCCGTCCCGGACCGCGCGGTCCGAAACCGGAGTGGAGACAGTGCCGGGGGACACCGCCCGGCTCGTCCTCCCGCTCGACGACCTCGACCCCGGCGGAGCCGGTGGCGGCCAGCCGGGACGCCAGCGCCAGACCGGCGGGGCCGGCGCCCACCACGAGGACGTCGACGGCCCGTTCGCGGCGGCCCGGCACGCCGCCGGCCGGGGCGGGGTGCTGTTCGCTGTTCACCGGGCGGCCTCCGGACCGTGCGACGACGCGTCGAACAGGGCGCGCACGGCCGCCCCGCAGTAGAACCCCTGGCACCGGCCGCCCAGCGCCCGGGTCCGCCGGCGCAGCCCCTCGGGGGAGGAGGGCGGGATGTCGGCGGCGAGCGCGTCACGGATCTCGCCGCGCGTCACCCGCTCGCAGTGGCACACGATGGCCCCGTACGCGGGATCGGACGCGATCAGCCCGGCGCGTTCGTACGGACGGGGGAACGCCTCACCGAGGTTCGGCATCGTCACCGGTACGAGGTCGGCGGCCGTGCCCGGTCCGGCGCCCGCCTCCGCCAGCAGCTCCACCACATGCGCGGCGATCGCCATCGACGCGGTCAGCCCCGTCGACCGGATCCCGCCCACCGTGACGTACCGCTGCCCGGGGTGCGAGCGGATCGCGTAGTCGTCGTGTTCGGTGGCCGCGCGCAGCCCCGCGTACACGGCGGTCACCTCCTCTTCGAGGAGGTCCGGCATGATCCGCCGGCCCCTCTCCCTGAGGAAGTCGAGCCCCTCGGCGGTGGAACCGGTGGCACTCCTGTCGTCCAGGTCCTCGGCGGTCGGGCCGAGCATCACGTTGCCGTACACGGTCGGCGCGACCAGGACCCCCTTGCCGAGCGCCGTGGGAACCGGCAGCAGGATCT
This sequence comes from Streptomyces sp. NPDC104581, assembly GCF_055583685.1. Taxonomy (NCBI): domain Bacteria; kingdom Bacillati; phylum Actinomycetota; class Actinomycetes; order Kitasatosporales; family Streptomycetaceae; genus Streptomyces; species Streptomyces sp. NPDC104581. The sequence continues at coordinate 129,973 of NZ_JBVJNN010000004.1, read as the reverse complement.
GGGAAACCAGTGCGCGCGCCGCCTTGTCGAAGACCATCAGCTGGCCGCGCCGTGGTGTCACCGAGAAGTCGGTGTGCCCGAGCAGCCGGTCGAACGTGTCGGCGTACAGGCCCGCCGCGTTGACCAGCCATCGGGTGCGCAGCGGTCCGCGTCCGGTGGTGAGCCGGTGCGGGGAGCGCCGGGAGCCGCCGTCCACGTCGTCCACACGGCAGTTGAGATGGAGGTCGACCCCGGCGCGCACCGCCTGGGTCGCGTAGGCGAGCGTCGTCGTCCACGGACAGATGACGCTCTCGTCGCGGACTTCGAGCGCTCCCACGGCGCCCGGCCCCAGACGCGGTTCGCGGCGGCGCAGCTCGTCGGCGCAGACCGTCCGGGTGCGCCGGTAGCCGTTGCGGGCCGCCTTGCGGGCCAGGGCGGGCAGGGTGGCGAGCTGTTCGTCGTCCCAGGCGACCAGCAGGGCGCCGACCGGCTCGACCGGGATGCCGCACTCCTCGGCGTACACGGCGAGCCTGTCCCGGCCCTCGCGTACGAGCCGGGCTTCGAGCGAGCCGGGCACCGCGTCGAAACCGGTGTGCAGGATGGCCGTGTTGGCCTTCGACGTCCCGTCGCCGACATCGCCGGACGCCTCGACCAGGGCGGTGCGCAGTGGGTGGCGGGCCAGTTCGCGGGCGATCGCCGCGCCGACGACCCCGGCGCCGACGACCACCACGTCGTACACCTCGTCCGGCAGGGGCCCCGAGACGGTGACGGTCATACCGTGCCCGTCCGACCGGCGGACGGCAGTCGGTCGACGAGCGCGTCCACCTCCGCACGGAAGACACCGAGCCGCTCGTCCGCCTCGTCCGCCCCGATCGCCGGCTCGAAGACCTTCTGGGGACGCCACCGGGGCGCGGCCGTCTCCACCGTCGTACCGGGGTCGAGACCGATCCGGGCGAGCGCGCCCACGCCCAGCGCGGTGGCGTCGGGCAACGGGGAGAGTTCGACGGGCCGTTGCAGCAGATCGGCCTGGGTCTGCATGAGCAGGTCCGACCGGGTCAGCCCGCCGTCGACGCGCAGCGACTCCAGGGGCGTGCCGGTGTCCTGCGCCACGGCGTCGGCCAGCGCCACGACCTGGGCCGCGATGCCCTCGCAGAGCGCCCGCACCAGATGGCCGGGTCCCGTCTCCAGGCCGAGCCCGGTCATCGACCCCTTCGCGTCCCCCCGCCACCACGGCGCGGCGAGCCCGGCGAGCGACGGTACGAAGGTGACACCCCCGCTGTCGGCGACGGACGCGCCCACCCGGTCGAGGTCGCCGGCGCCCGAGATCACACCGAGGTCGCTGAGCCACCGCACGGCCGAGGCCGCCGTGTACACCTGTCCGTCGAGGCAGTAGCTGGTGCGCCCGTCGAGCCGCCAGGCCACACAGCCGACCAGTCCGGTGCCGCTGCGCAGGGGACGCGGCCCGGTCTGCGCGAGGAGGAACGCCCCCGTGCCGTAGGTGCACTTGGCCGTCCCCGGCTCGGTCACGTTCTGGGCGAGCAGTGCGGCCTGCTGGTCGACGAGCAGCCCCGTCAGCGGGAGAGGGTCGTCGCCGAAGGCCGTCGTGACGCCGAACCGCCCCGCCGCGTCCACGACCCGGGGCAGCCGTTCGCCGCCCATCCCGAAGACGTCCAGGGCGGCGGGGGACCACTCGGCGGTGTCGAGGTCCAGCAGCTGGGTGCGTCCGGCCGTCGCCGCGTCGGTGACGAACTCGCCGGTCAGCCGGTGGACGAGCCAGGAGTCGGAGGTCGTGACGACGCCTTCGCGGGTCAGGTTCCGCCGGATCCACGCCATCTTGGGCGCGGCGAAGTACGGCTCCAGTGGCAGACCGGTCAGCTCCCTCAGCATCCGGCCGTGCGGCGCGAGTTCGGCGCAGACGGACGCGGCACGCCGGTCCTGCCACACGATCGCGTCGGTCAGCGGCTCGCCGGTGCCGGGGTCCCAGGCGAGTACGGTCTCGCCCTGGTTGGCCAGTCCGACCGCGGCGACGGGCTCGCCGGCGTCGGCGAGCGCCAGGCGTCCCGCGTCGACCACCGAGGAGAGCAGCAGGGCGGGGTCCGCCTCGACCAGTCCGCCGGAGCCGTAGCGCGGGGGCGCCGGGGCCGAGCCGCTGCCGATCACCCCCCGCTCCGGACAGATCACCAGAGCCTTGGTGGAGGAGGTGCCCTGATCGACGGCGAGCACCGGCCGCGCGGCCGGGTTCACGGCGGTGCCGGGGGAGTGCTGAGCTGGCGGCATGTCACGTTCTTCGGTTCGGAGTCCGGTGATCGTCCGATCACTGAGCGAAAGGGTGACGCGGCCTGCCTGCGACGTCAAGGTCACGACATGCACTCAGGGTTGCCTAAGATCAGCAAAGTGTTCAAAGGTCGTCGCATTGACCCCTACACTGATCGCCGAGTAACAGCGGAGTGTCACTGAGTAGCGTGATTCTCGGGTGCCGGGATGTGAACTACACCGGAAAGAGGCGGAGTTGCGGGAGAATCGGGCGGAGGGTCCGTGAGCGATCGCTTTCGTCCGCTGTACCACCCAGCGGGTCATGACAGCGAACTCCGGTCGGCTGTCCAGGAGTTGCGCACCGGGCGCTGGCTGTCGATGCGTGACCTGCTCGAAGGTACGCACGGCTGGGCGCTGTGGACCCGGCGCACACAGGTGCTCGCCGCCGTCGCCGCCGGCACCGACACCGTGCACACCTGGCTGACCGAGGAGCCGGACAGCGAGGCCGCCGTGGTCATGCAGACACGGGTGGCCGTGGAGCGCGCGCTGCGCGCGCACCGCGACAACCACGCCCGGACGACCGATCTGTGGCAGCAGGCGTGGGAGGCGTGCTCCGCCACCGCGCGGCTGGTCCCGGCCGACCCCGTCCCCTGGGTCTGTCTGCTCGCGCTCGCCCAACTCGACGGCAAGCAGCGGATGGAGGAGAACCGGCTGGCGCCGCCGGGCCCGATGCTCTTCCCCGGCCCGTGGGCCCTGCTCGCCGAGGCCGACAAACGCGATCCGGGCAACCGCGAGGCGTACCACCGGATGCTCCAGTTCGTGTATGCCCGCAGGTCCGACGGCTCGCTGTCGGAGGCGGTCAACTTCGTCCAGTGGGCGGCCTCCTCCGCCTCCGAGGGGTCGTCGCTCCAGGCGCTGCCGCTCTTCGTGCGGGTCGAGAGATACCGCAGGGAGGGCGGCAACGAGAAGGCGCTGGACCTGCACTGGGTCACCGAGGACGCCACCAGGGACGCGCTGCGGGCACTGCACATTTGGTTCGACCGCTCCGTGCCCGCCGAGAACTCGCTGCTGGACCTCAACTACCTGGCGCACGCCCTCTGGGGATCGCTCCAACTGGCCGAGGCGGCAAGGGTGTTCGAGGCGCTGGGCCCGTACTACACCCCTCTGCCGTGGTCCTACCGCGCCCGGAGACCGAGCGACACCGCACAGGTCGAGGAGGTGTTCGCCCGCGCCCGCGCCCGCTGCTTCGCCGCCGCCCGCGAGCGGAAGTCGGACACCTAGAGCCCAGGGCCCCCGCTCCGGGCCCGCCGCGCCCCGTGCCGGCTCTGTCACGCTCTCCGCCGCGCGATCCCCCGTCTGATCCCCGAAACTCTCCGTACCCGGAGGTACTGCCGTGTCCGTCTCCCCACCGGCCTGGTCGAAGCCGGAATCAGTCCCGCAGCAGGATGAAGAAGAACGGCTGAGGGAACTCGGTTACCAGCCGGTGCTCGCCCGCAGGATGGGCGGCTTCGGCAACTTCGCCATCAGTTTCTCGGTCATCTCGATCCTCTCGGGATGTATGACCCTGTACGGCTTCGGGCTCATCACCGGCGGTCCCGCCGTGATGCTCTGGGGCTGGGTGGGCGTCGGTCTGTTCGTGCTCTGCATAGGCATGGCGCTGGCGGAGGTGACCAGCGCCTATCCCACGTCCGGGGCGCTCTACTACATGGCCGACCGGCTCGGCGGACGCAAGTGGGGCTGGTACACCGGCTGGCTGAACCTGCTCGGACTGCTCGGCGCGATCGCCGGAATCGACTACGGCGCCGCCCTGTTCACCGGCGCGTTCCTCAACCTCCAGTGGGGATTCGACCCCACGCCGGGCTGGACCATGGTCATCTTCATGTGCATCCTGCTGCTGCACGCGACGCTGAACCTGTTCGGGGTCCGTCTGGTCAGCGTGCTCAACTCGATCAGCGTCTGGTGGCACCTCGGCGGTGTCGCCCTGATCGTCGGCATCCTCGCGATCGTTCCCAAGAACCACCAGTCGCCGGAGTTCGTCTTCACCCAGTTCGTCAACGAGACCGGCTGGGAGAATCCGCTCTATGTGGCCGCGATCGGTCTGCTGCTCGCCCAGTACACCTTCTGCGGCTACGACGCGTCCGCGCATCTCTCGGAGGAGACGTCCAACGCCTCCGTCTCCGCCGCGCGCGGCATCGTGCGCGCCATCTGGGTCTCCTGGATCGCCGGCTTCGCCCTGCTCGCCGGTCTGACCTTCGCGATCCAGGACTACGCGGCCACGAGCGGTGCCGGAGTGCCGCCCGCGCAGATCTTCATCGATGTCCTGGGCACCAACGGCGCCAGCGCACTTCTGCTTGTCGTGATCATGGCGCAACTCTTCTGCGGCAACGCCGAGGTGGCCGCCGCCAGCCGCATGGTCTTCGCCTTCAGCCGGGACAACGCCCTGCCCGGATCGGCGCTGTGGCGGCGCGTCAGCAGCCGCACCCAGACGCCCGTGCCCGCCGTGTGGCTGTCGGTCGGCTTCGCCTGTGTGCTCGCCCTGCCGTCGCTGTACTCGCCGACCGCGTACGGCGCCGTGACGGCCATCAACGTCATCGGCATCACGCCCGCCTACGCGATCCCGATCTATCTGAAGCTGCGCGCCGGCGACCGCTTCCAGCCGGGTCCCTGGACACTGGGCCGCTGGAGCAAGCCGATCGGCTGGATCGCCGTCGTCTGGGTCGCGATCGTCACCGTGATCTTCTGTCTGCCGCAGAAGAACCCGGTCACCACGGACACCATGAACTACGCGGTGATCGCGCTGGCCGTCGTACTGGCCCTGGCCACCGCCTGGTGGTACGCGGCGCGCGGCTCGTACAGCACTCCCCAGTCCTACGGCAGCGCCCGCGAGCAGTCGGAGATCTCCGAGGGGATCGTGTAGGGCTACCCGTACGACCCCGTCCCCGGTACGGAGGCGACGCCGACTCCGCCTCCGCACCGGGGACGTCTCCGTACACAGGACGTGCCCACGATCAACCTCCTTACGGAGGACGGCTGTTCCGCGAGCCCCCGGCGAGCGGGTCCGTCACTCCTCCTGGAGGAACCTCCTGGCCAGTTCGCTGCCCAGCCGCACCGCCGACGACCGGCTCTCGATCGGGGTGACCTCCGAGTCCTTGAACAGGATGTAGGTCACCCCGGAGGGGACTCCGCCGCCCGCGGGATCGGGATCGATCCCCAGCGAGCGCGCCGCGGCGTACGACGCCTCCCCGACGAGTTCCGCCGGCCCGGTGTCGCCCACCACCGCGTACTCCACCCGGTCCTCGTGGACGACCGCCGCGACACCGCCGCCGTGGATGCCGGAGGCGGAGTGGTCCCAGATCCGGCTCGGCGCCGGCACCACGACATACGGCAGCTCCGCCGCGTTCAGAGGCTCGCCGTCCGACTGCCGGAAGGCCGTGCTCCCGTGGAACCACGGGTCCGTCTTCCTGTTGCAGCGGGCGGTGACCCGCCCGTCGCAGTCGATGTCCAGGTCGGCCTTCCAGAACACGGCGCCCTTCCCGCCGCAGACGGGTACGTCGGCGGGCTTCCCCCGGTCCGTCCGGTACAGCCCCTTCGAGACGCGCGAGCAGTCCGCGGCCTTCGCCCGCAGGGCCGCCGCCGTGACCGCGCCCTCCAGCCGGGGCGGGCCGTCGGTGACCGGCGGGCCGGGCGCCCCGGCCAGGGGCGGCGGCGATGGCGGCAGATGCGATGTGTCGAGCGCCCTCGCGGGGTGCGCGGAGGCGGGCAGGGCGGAAGCGGTGAGCAGCACGGCGCCGACGGCGGCGTGGAGACGCGGACTGTGGTGCACGGAGACGTTCCCTTTCGGGTTCTCGAAGGCGCCTTACGGCCTGTCCTCGCGGCTCTCTATGAAGAGGGCCAGCCTGCCGAGGAAGATCCGCTGCCCCGTCACCAGCAACTCCACGGCGTCCTCCAGGGAGAACCAGCCGAGCCGGTCGAGCTCCGGGAACTCGCGCTCGACGCCCGACCCGCGCGGCCACTCCATCGTGAACGTGCCGGGTACCGCGAGCGCGGGATCGAAGTCCCCCTCGACGGCCCACACGGTGACCGTCTTGCCGCCCGACTGGCGGGTCTCGCCCAGCGGCTCCCGGTGCCCGGCGGGCGGAGGATGGCCCACCTCCTCCTCGAACTCCCGGTCGGCGGCGTCCTCGGGCGTCTCGCCGGGGCCGTACTCACCCTTGGGGATCGACCACGCGGCCCGGCTGCGCCCCGCCCAGAACGGGCCGCCCATGTGCCCGATGAGCACCTCGGTGCCGGTGTCCGTGACCCGGTAAAGAAGGAGTCCCGCGCTTCGCTTCCCTGACATCACGTCAGTCTGTGGGGGGTCGTGCGGGAGCGCCATCGGGGGAGCGCAAGTGAGGGTGGCGGATCGCTCCCGGGGCCCGCGCCGAAGGTAAAGGGAAAGTAATGGGAACGCAATGGGAGTCTCGTGGCGTTAGGGGGGTAGACGTAGTCCGAGGCCCTTGAGCGGGGTCGTCGGTGTCATCGAAGCGCAGGAGACGGCAATGCCCGGAATCATCGACCGCATCAAGACCTTCACCCGTAGTCCGCAGGGGCAGCGCGTGATCGGTCAGGCACGCGCGGCCTCGTCGGACCCGAGGAAGCGCGAACAGGCCCGCCGCCTGTTCGGAAAGCTGCGTGGAGGCAGGCGCTGACACGGACGAACCGCGGCGGTACCCGCGCACGGCGGGGCCCGGCCTCACCATGAGGCCGGGCCCCGCCCGCGGGCGCCGGTTGCGTCACCGTCGCCGGCCGCGGGTCGGCGCGGTCAGGGGAACTGGACCACGACCGAGGGGATGGTCGACGTCCCGGACGTGGGTTCGCCGATGTCGTTGATCACCCGCTCGTACTGGCCCTGCCCGCCGAGCGAGACGACCAGCAGATGGTGGAACTTCACACCGGGTTTGACCGGCGCGGAGAAGCCGTTGTGCTGCTGGATCGTGGGATCGACGTTGTAGTAGCAGTAACTCCCCATCCCCCAGCCCTCGTGCTCGTCGACCGATTCGTCGACCCGGTAGGCGGAGTAGCCCTTGGTGTCGCCGTTCTGGATCGCCGCCTGGTTGGGCGCGTCGTACGCCTTCTCGTTCTGGAAGAAGATCGTCCGGCCGCGTTCGCCGTACCACTCGACGTCGTACTTGTTGAAGTGTTCGACGAACAGACCGGTGGCCAGGACGTCGTCACCGTTCACCCGGACGCCGAAGTCCGCCCGGTTGGTCTCCCAGCCGACCCCGTCGCCGTGGTCCGCCCGCCACACCCAGGTGTGATCGATGATCGTGTCGTCACTGTTGACGACCATGCTGGTGGTCGCCTTGCCGGGACCGGCTCCGCCGATCCGGATGAAGACGTCCTGGACCGTGGTCGGATTGGCCGAGTGGTCGGCGGACGACCCCTCGGGGCCGACCTCCAGCAGCGTCTCGGAGTTGACCGGGCCGGCGTCGATCAGGAAGCCGGCCAGCTTCACCCCGTCCACATCGGCGACCTTCATCGCCGTCACCCCGTTGTCGGGGATGACCGTGGCGAGGCCCAGACCGAGGACGACCGTGTCGGGGCGGTTGACGTTGATCGTCTCGTCCACGTGGTACACGCCGGGCGTGAACAGCAGATTGAGGCCCTGGTCGAGCGCGGCGTTGATGGTCTGCGCCGTCGCGCCGGGCTTGACCACGTAGAACTGGTCCAGGTCGATGGACGAACCCGCGGGCGCGCCGCCGTCCCAGGTCACCCCGCGCGCGTTCACGCGCTTCTCCGGCACGAACACCTTGTAGGTGTCGCCGTCCAGATGAAGGAAGGGCTTCTCACGGGAGACGGGGGTCGTCTCCAGCGTCGTGTACGGCGGGTCCGGGAAGCTCTGCGCGGGCGCGCCCTGCACACCGGAGAACGTCATGTTCCACACGGCGTTCTGCCAGCCGCCGACCGAACTGTCGCGGGTGTACCACTGCTGCTGGGAGTACGGGCCCACACTGCCGTCGATCTTGCTGTCGGCGATGTAGCCGCCGCTGGCCCAGCCGTATCCGTCGGGCGCCAGATTGAGCCCGCCCTTGACGTGCATACGGCGGAACGGGGCGGCCTGTGAGACCGCCCAGCGGTTGGTGCCGTTCACCGGGTTGAGTGACAGGTTCTCGGCCGAGCGCCAGAAGTTCTGGGTGGCGTTGCCGTCGAACCAGCCGGCGTCCACGGTCACGTCGCCGTTGATGCTGACGTCGTCGGGCGAGAGTCCCAGACCCGACACCGAGGTGTAGAAGCCGAGTTGGGCGTTCAGGCCGTTGTACGTCCCCGGCTTGAACAGGAACTGGTAGCGGCCGGAGCCGAACTGGTCCGACTCCTGCCGCTCGAAGACCTCGTCGAGCTTGCCCTGGATGTCGGGCGTCGAAGGGTCGAACACGATCACGTTGGGGCCGAGATCACCGCCGCCCTCGATCGGGTCCGCGTGCGCGGGACCGCTGGGGACGAAGGCCAGCAGGGTGGCGGCCAGGGTGGCGGCGAGTGTCGCCGCCAGCCCGCGGCGGGACGGCCGTGAGGTGCCGCGGAGTGCCGGAGAGTCGATGGGGGGAGCGTGCACGGGCATCTCTCCTGAGTCGTGAACGGTGGGGGGAACACCTCAAGAGCCCTCCGTGAAATCTGAGAGAGCGCTCTCTGAGTGCACGGCTGATGCTGCTCCGCTGTTTCGTACACGTCAAGAGTTGTGAACAGACGGACCGTCACGGGTTCCGCCGTGAACAAGAAGTGACCGCCGGCGAGTCGGTCGCCGGCGGTCACCGGGGCGGTGCGGCCGGGAGGCCGGGGCCCGGTCAGACGAACTGCCAGAGATGGTCGTCCGTGCCGTTGTCCTCGAACTGGACCACCTGCGCGCTGTTGGCCGTCGACATCCCGTCCACCCCCAGGACCTTTCCGCTGTGCCGGTTGAGGATCAGCGACCAGCCCGCACCACGGTCGACGAGCTGCCAGAGGTGGGCGCCGCTCCCGTCGTCCTCGAACTGCACGATCCGCGCGCTGTTGGCCGTCGATCCGCCCTCGGCGCCGATGATCCTCCCGCTGTGTCCGTTGCGGAGCAGGAACCAGCCGCCGCCCGCCGGGGACAGCTGCCAGGCGTGGTCGGCCGTCCCCGTGTTGTCGAACTGCACGACCCGCCCGCCCGCGTCCAGCGACATCCCGTCCACGGCGAGCACCTTGCCGCTGTGCTTGTTCCGGATCCTGCGGTACGGCGGCTCGGCCGTCCAGGCCCGCCCGCCGGGCGACGCGGTCGGGAAGGCGGTGATCCGCAGCCGGGCCGCCCCCATCGGGATCAGCGTCACCGGCTCAAGCGGCGCCGCGCTGCGGGCCGGACTGTCCTGGAGGGGCGCGACGACGCGCTGGTCGTCGGCCACCCACTCCTCGATACGGCGCGCCGTCGTGGTGATCCGGACCGGCGTGCCCTCGTGGGTGAAGGGGTTCGCGGCCAGCGGTCCCTCGTCGGCCGTGAACCGCAGCCCTCTGAGCGGGTCCGGCGCGAGACCGACGTTCCACGGGGTGGTGGGGTGCACCGAGAGTTCGGGGAAGTCCTCGGTGCCCGCGAACCGTTCGTACCGCTCGCCGATCCTGAGGGAGTACGTGAGCGGCCCGTGGTCCACGCTGACGGACCCGTGGTTGTCGTCCCAGGTGCGCACGGTGGTGCGCTGCGGCAGCCGCAGGGTCACCCGGTCGCCGTTCGCCCACTCGCGTGACACGGTGAAGAACCGCGGCCCGCCCGGTACGGCCACGCGCCGTCCGGCGACCGTGAGTTGGGGATCCGGGCACCAGCCGGGGATCCGCAGATGGAGCGGGAAGGTGACGCGACCGGGGGTGCCGACGGTGAGGGTGACGGTCTCCTTGAACGGATAGTCGGTGTCCTCGGTGACGGTGACCTCCGTGCCGTCGGCGACCTTCGCGCGCACCCGGCTCGGCGCGTACATCGCCGCCGCGAGTCCCCGGTCGGGCGTGGCGAGCCACAGCTCCTCGGTGAAGTAGGGCCAGCCCATGCCGTAGTTGTGCGGACAGCAGCGGTAGCTGTCGATGCCCGGCCTGTACGCCTGCATGGCGAAGCCGTTCTGGAACTGGCCCTGGTTCTTGGCGGTGTCGTCCAGCTCGACAGCGTTCGCGCTGGTGATGTAGTGGATGCCCCGGCCCCGCGGGTCGGTGGCGGCGGGCAGCAGATTGAACGCCAGCTCCTCGCAGCGGTCGGCCCACACCGGGTCACCCGTTATCCGGGTGAGCAGTTCGTGGCTGGCCATGAACTCGACCGTGCCGCACGTCTCGAACCCCTGGCGGGGGTCGCCGAAACCGGGGCGGGAGTTCTCGTCCCCGGCGAAGCCGCCACCCGGGAACCGGCCGTAGGCACCCATGACGGCCGCGTAACTCCGGTACGTGGCACGCGTCAGCTCCGCGGAGCCGGACCGCAGCGCGTACTGGGCCGGCTCACGGAACCCCTGGGCGATGTTGACGTTGTGCATGTCGGGGAAGTTGTCGACCCAGTCGGCGCCGTGGGTGTGCATCTTGTCGGCGAGGTCGAGCAGGAACGACTCGCCGGTGCGGTTGTAGAGCCAGAAGGCGATGTCGAGACCGTCGCCCCAGCGCTTGGACACCCAACTGGAGTTGAAGGCGCCGGGGCCCTGCGCGTTCATGTAGCGCAGGAACGGGACGACGAACGGCACGACGCGCTCGTCCCCGGTGAACTCCTCGTGCGAGCGCAGCGCCTGGAGCAGCGGCAGATACGGCCAGAAGTCCGGACCGCCGTTGAGTGCCGTACGCAGCCGGGCCGGGCCGAAGAAGCCGTCGGGCTGCCGGGTGGCGATGATCGCGTCGATCCAGCGGCGGGCGGTGGCGAGGGCCGCCGGGTCGCCGGTGAGCGCGGCCAGGTCCACATAGCCGCGCAGCCAGTAGGTGACCTCCTCCCAGCCGGCCTTCTCCGGGTGCACCCAGCCGGATTCGTCGAACCGCAGGAAGTGCGAGACCTCCGCGTACCGCCCGAAGAGACCGTCGAGCAGCAGGCGCAACTGGCCCGTCAGCCAGCCGCGCGGGGTCACGCTGCCCAGCGGCAGTCTCTGGAACGCGGTCGGGGCGAGCGGCGCGGCGTTCGGCGTGTACCAGCCGCCGCGTGCCGGGGCGACGGCGGCGGCCGTCGGCGCCAGCGGTCCCAGCAGGCCCGCACCGCCGATCGCGAGGGCGCCGGTGCCGAGGAATTGTCGTCTGTCGAGCGTCATCGGGTCTCCCGTCCACAAGCATCGACGAAGGCTGTACAACGTTGGAAACGGTGGCAGTTGGCATCACAGCACGGTGCTTGCGCCGTGTCCAGAGACCCGACGCGGGCGCCTGGCGCGGACCCCGCCCCCGCGCCCTCATGGGCATCCGGCACTCCCGCCCGACGCCGCGCGGAGACTCCGGGCGTTACCGGCGGCGGCGTCTACAGCGCCGCCGCCACCGCGTCCACGAACAGCGCGTGCCCCCGGTGGCTGCGCGGCGCCCCGGATTCCACGCCACCGTGCGCACCCGCGTCTGGAGCTCCCGCCACCGCCGGTCGCCCCCGAGCGCGCCGGGCCGGGCCGCGTTCGCCCGTACGTCGGCCAGCACGACGTCCGGTTCGAGCGCGAGCGCCCGCGACCAGTCCGTGGTCAGCCAGTTGCCGCCCGTGCCCTGTCCGGGATCGAGCAGGTCGACACCGAGCGCCGTCAGCGCCCGCAGATCCGGCCGACTCCCGGGGCGCGCGAGGCGTACGGTGCCGGGCCCGGCGGCCGACAGGGCGAGCGACCGCGCCGCCGCGGGCCGCGGTGAGCGTACGGAGCCGGGCCTCCGCCCACTCCAGATCCTGCTCGTCGGGTTCCCGCGGGGCGCCGAGCGAGCGGGCGAGTGCCGTGAACCGGTCCCTGATCCCGTGCGGCGGCCGGTCCCTGCCCACGTCGGTGACGACCACGGGCAGCCGCTCCTCCAGACGCCCGGCCGCCTCCGGGGCGATGCCGTAGACCTGACCGCCGCCGTAGCCGACGGCGACCACGAGATCGGGCCCGGCGGCGATGACGGCGTCGGTGTCGACCGAGCCGCCCGCGCCGAAGTCCCGGGTGCGGTCGAGCGGCGGCCCGCCCGCCTTCGCGGGGTCGGGGGAGTCGCCGTCGTGCTGGGAGCCGAAGACGCCCATGGGCCGCAGGCCGTGGGCCCACAGGGTCGCGCCCGCCTGAACGCAGGCCACGGCCCGGGCCGGAGGACGGTCGGCGACGGATACCCGGCCGCGATCGTCCGTGACCTCCCAGCCGCCGTACGGGGAACATGGCGTCGCCTCATTCCGCTCTCGTGGTGCGGTGCGTGAGCGGGACCCTGCCCGGCGGACGGCGCCGGGACTCCAACCGTAGGCGGGTCAGGGCTCGATGAGGCCGGCCCGGATGGCGTACCGGGTCAGTTCCACCCGGTCCCTGAGCCCCAGTTTCTGGAGCAGATTGGCCCGGTGACGCTCCACCGTCTTGGCGCTGATCACCAGCAGGTCGGCGATCTCCTTCGACGAGTGGCCCTCGGCGACGAGCTTCAGGATCTCCTCCTCCCGTACGGTCACGGCCTTCTCCGGGATGCTCTCGCCCCGGCGCACCCGGTCCAGATAGTTGCGGATGAGGGCGGTGACGGCGCCGGGATAGAGGAACGGCTCGTCGCGCATCGCCGCGCGGCACGCCTCCAACAGGTCGCGGTCCGCGACCGACTTGAGCACGTAGCCGCTCGCGCCGGACTTCAACGCCTCGAAGAAGTACTGCTCGTTGTCGTACATCGTGAGGATCAGGATGCGGGTGTCCGGCAGCAGCCTGGAGAGTTCACGGGCGGCCTGGAGACCGGTCATCCTGGGCATCGCGATATCGAGGATGGCCAGATCGGGGCGGTGTTCACGGGCCATCTCGATGGCCTCGGCGCCGTCGCCCGCCTCGGCGACGACGGTCAGGTCCGCCTCGCCGTCGAGGATCAGCCGCACCCCGCGCCGGACGAGGGCGTGGTCGTCGGCGAGCAGGATGCGCGTCGGCGCCGGGGCGGGCGTGGGCGCCGGGCCGAAGGCCGGGCCGTGTCCGGGAGCGGGGCCCGTGCCGTGTCCTGGGCCCGGGTCGTCCTCGGGGCCCGGGCCGGAGACGTGTCCGGATGTGGGGTCGGTCATGACGGTCTGTGGCTCCCGTTCGTCGGATGCGTCGCCGGTCCGATGTGCGTGGTGGGTACGTGCAGCCGTACCTCCGTACCCCCGCCCGGCGCGTCGCCCACCGACACCTCGGCGCCGATCAGCAGCGCGCGCTCGCGCATGCCGCGGATACCGGCGCCCTCGGGGGCCGCCCCGATGCCGCGCCCGTCGTCCCTGACCAGCAGTTCGAGCCCGAGCGCGCCGTGGTGCAGCGCCACGGCGACACTGCGGGCCCGCGCGTGCCGGATGATGTTGGTGAGCCCTTCCTGCGCCACCCGGTAGAGGACCAGTTCCACTTCCTGGTCCAGCGCGGGGAGATCGCTGTCGAAGCTGCGTCCGACGGTGAGTTCGGTGTGCGTGGTGGTCTCGTTCATGAGCGCCTTGAGCGCGCTGATCAGCCCCAGCTCCTCCAGTACACCGGGGCGCAGCCGGCGGGCGATCCTGCGGATCTCGTCCAGGCTGTCCCTGGTGGTCTCCTGCACCTGGAGCAGATCGTCCCGCAGCGGTTCCGGCGCCCGGTCGGCGACGCGCCGCAGTTCGAGCAGGACCGCCGTCAGGGTCTGGCCGATCTCGTCGTGCAACTCCTGGGCGATCCTGCGCCGTTCGGCCTCCTGGGCGGAGAGCGCCAGCGCGCTGCTGGCCGCGCGTTCGGCCTCCAGCCGGTCGAGCATCGTGTTGAACGTCCGGATCAGCTCGGCGATCTCACCGTGTCCCGACACGGCCGGCCGGGGGCCCGGACGCAGCAGATCGGTGATGGTCATCGCGCGGGTGAGGCGCTGGAGCGGCCCGAGCCCGACCCGCAGCAGCGCGGCGTTCGCGATCAGCATGGCGACCAGACCGGCGGCCATGATCATCGCCTCGGTGAGCAGGACCGGCGTGGACACCGTGACGGGGCCGAGCAGCAGCAGCGCGGTCGCCGCGAAGAGCACGGCGGCGTTGAGCAGGAAGATGCGCCAGAACAGGGACACGGAGTACGGCCTCCTCGGGGTGGACCTCCCCACTATCGCCCGAACGCGGCGCGGGTCCCCGCCACCCCGGGGCGATCTGCATGTCCCCCACCACCGGATACATGTTCCACACCCCCGTATATGGGTGCCGGCACCGATGGTGACGACCCCCCACGGCGGGTGATCGTGGAGGCGGAGATCAGGCGGGTACGGGGCGGCCGAGAAGCAGGCCGTCCGGAACGGCGTGGCACACCGAGGGGAAGCGTAGATGGGCATCACGGCCTGGCTGGCCGTCGGGGTGTTCGCGGGTGTCTACGTCCTGATCGCCACCGAGTGGGTCCACCGCGTGAAGGCCGCTCTCGGCGGTGCGGTCATCATGCTGGCGCTCGGGGTGACCGATGCCGAGCACGCCTTCTTCTCCGAAGAGGCGGGCATCGACTGGAACGTCATCTTCCTGCTGCTCGGGATGATGCTGATGGTCTCGGTGCTCAAGAGGACCGGTGTCTTCGAGTTCATCGCGATCTGGGCGGCGAAACGGGCTCGCGGCAAGCCCTACCGGCTGATGGTCCTGCTGATCCTGGCGACCGCGGTGCTGTCCCCGTGGCTCGACAACGTGACGACCGTCCTGCTGATCGCACCCGTCACGATCCTCGTCTGCAAGAAGCTCGGCCTGCCGGTCGTGCCGTATCTGATCGCCGAGGTGATGGCGTGCAACATCAGCGGCGCGGCCACCCTGATCGGTGACCCGCCCAACATCATCATCGGCTCCCGCGCCGGTCTCTCGTTCAACGACTTCCTGCTGCACATGACGCCGATCGTGGTGGTGCTGATGGTGGTCTTCGTCCTGATGAGCCGCGTGATGTTCCGCAAGGCGTTCCACTACGACCCCGAGCGGGTCAAGTCCGTCATGGAGATGGACGAACGGGCCGCCATCAAGGACCCCCGGCTGCTCAAGCTGAGCGGCATCGTCCTGCTCGCGGTGATGGCCGGCTTCGTCCTGCACACCACGTTCCACATCGAGCCCTCGGTCGTCGCGATCACCGGCGGCCTCGTCCTGCTGGCCCTCTCGCGGCTCGACGCCGAGGAGGTGGCGCGCGACGTCGAGTGGGAGACGCTGGCGTTCTTCACCGGTCTGTTCGTGATGGTCGGCGCCATGGTGCGGATCGGGGTCATCGGGGATCTCGGGGAGATGGCGGCCGAGGCCACCGAGGGCGAACTCCTCGGCACCTCCATGGCGTTGATCTTCGGCTCGGTCGTGCCGTCGGCCTTCATCGACAACATCCCGTTCGTCGCCTCCGTCAGTCCGATCGTCGCCGAGATCGTCTCCTCGGCGGGCGGTACGGACGAGGCGGGCATGCTCTGGTGGTCCTTCGCGCTCGGCGCCGACCTCGGCGGCAACGCGACGATCATCGCCTCGTCGGCGAACGTCGTGGTCGTCGGCATCGCCGACCGGGAGGGCCACCACATCTCGTTCTGGCAGTTCAGCCGCTACGGACTGGTCGTCACGGCGGTCACCACCGTCATCGCCGCGGTGTACGTGTGGCTGCGCTACTTCGTCATGGCCTGATCGCGACCGTCAGGCCGTGACGGCACGCGGCGCCCGCCAGGCGCCGCACCGACCCCGGGGGAGGAGGTTCCATGCAAGCCCCCGACGAAGACAGGCTCCTCGACGGTCTCGCCGACCGGCTGCGGCACGACGACCCCCGGTTCGCCGCCGCCTTCGAGCGGGGACTGCCCTGCCGTCCCCGGGAGTACCGGCGCGGCGCCGCGTGGCTGACCCTCGCCGTCGGGCTCGCGCTGCTCGGATCGGGCATCGCGCTGGGACACGGGCTGCTGCTCGCGGGCGGGCTCGTGGTGTCCGGGGCGGCCGGGCATCTCTTCGACCCGAACCGGGAGCACATACGGCGCGGTACGCCGCCGCCGTCCTGACCGCTCTCGCGAGACACGTCGATACCCCTACCAATCACCGCAATCGGCCCATTTTATTTTACGTTAAAATAGATCACGAGTGGTCGTCGCTCTGTTGAGCGTTGGGCTGCTCATTGCCGATCGGTGGTCGAGGCGGAGGGGCGACTCATGGGCGAGCGCACCCGTTCCCGCTTAGCGTCGCGGCCGGCCGCCGACTGACGGGTACCCGCCGCGCCGCATGGTGGAGAATTCCCCTCAAGGGGCCTTCGCGCCCGCACACCGCCAACGCATGCCCGCATGGAGCGCCTTCCTATGGAGCACACCGCTCACGTCAGCAAGACCGCCCTGCCCGGAGTCGGTACCCGCTACGACCTGAACACCGACTCGGGCCGCCACATCTCGGTCGTCGTGCACCAGGACGGGCGCCGCATCGTCGCCTTCCACGACCCCGAGGACGACGACAACTGCAAGGACTCCACACCGCTGGCCCCGTCCGAGGCGACCGCACTGTCCAAACTCCTGATGCCCGACCCGGTGGGACACCTGCACCAGCATCTGGAGATCGACCTCGTCACCGAGCACATCCCGATCACCAAACGCTCCCCCTTCGCAGGACGCACGCTCGGCTCCACCCAGGCCCGTGCCCGCACCGGCGCGTCCATCGTCGCCGTCCTGCGCCGTACCGACGCCGTCCCCTCGCCCACTCCGGACTTCCGCTTCGCACTGGGGGACACGCTCGTCGTCGTCGGCACCAGGGAAGGCGTGGACGCCGTCGCCGAACTGATCACCGGAGGATAAACGCCCGTGCACGACACGACCGCGCTGCTCATCGAACTCGGGGCCGTCATCCTCGGCCTGGGCCTGCTCGGCCGGCTCGCCGGGCGGGTGGGCTTCTCGCCCATCCCGCTCTACCTGCTGGCCGGCCTCGCCTTCGGCCACGGCGGCCTCATCCCCATGGCCGCCAGTGAGGAGTTCATCGCCACGGGCGCCGAGATCGGTGTCATCCTGCTCCTGCTCCTGCTCGGGCTGGAGTACAGCGCCTCCGAACTCGTCACCAACCTCAAGACGCAGTACCCCTCCGGCATCGTCGACTTCGTACTCAACGCGACTCCCGGCGCCGTCGCCGCGCTCGTCCTCGGCTGGGGACCCGTCGCCGCCGTCGCGCTCGCCGGCGTCACCTGGATCTCGTCGTCCGGCGTCATCGCCAAGGTGCTCGGCGACCTCGGCAGGCTCGGCAACCGCGAGACCCCCGTCATCCTCGGTGTGCTGGTCATCGAGGACCTCGCGATGGCCGTCTATCTGCCGCTGCTCACCGCGCTGCTGGCCGGACTGAGCCTCGCGGGCGGCAGCGTCACGCTGCTCATCTCGCTCGGCAGCGTGGGTGTCGTGCTGTACGTCGCGCTGCGCCACGGCCGGCTGATCAGCCGGGCCGTCTCCTCCGACAACCCCGAGATGCTGCTGCTGGTCGTCCTCGGCCTCACCGTGCTGGTCGCCGGTGTCGCCCAGGAACTCCAGGTCTCCGCGGCCGTCGGCGCGTTCCTCGTCGGTATCGCGCTCTCCGGGGAAGTGGCCGAGGGCGCCCACAACCTGCTCGCGCCGCTGCGCGACCTGTTCGCCGCCGTGTTCTTCGTCTTCTTCGGACTGAACACCGACCCCGCCGCCATACCGCCGGTACTCGTGCCCGCGCTGATCCTGGCCGTCGTCACCGCGCTGACGAAGATCGCCACCGGCTGGTACGCGGCGCGCAGGGCGGGTGTCAAGACGGCGGGCCGCTGGCGTACGGGCGGCACGCTCGTCGCACGCGGGGAGTTCTCCATCGTCATAGCGGGACTCGCCGTGGGAGTGGAGCCCCGGATCGGTCCGCTGGCCACCGCCTACGTGCTGATCCTGGTCATCCTCGGGCCGCTGGCCGCCCGCTGGACCGAGCCGCTCGCCCGGCGCTTCTCCCGGAGCACCTCGCCCAAGCCCTCGCCGAAGGCGTCGCCCGTACCGGAGCAGTCCGCCGCCGACGCGCCGGTCGCCGACGCGCCCGCCCCCGAGACACCCACCGCCTCCGGGACGACCGACACGGCTCATTCGCACGGCTGAGGCGCCGCGGCACCGGGCCCCCGGCGGCCCCGGCCCCGGACGCGCCGGAGGGGTCCGGAGCGCGTGACGCGCGCTCAGGACCCCTCCGATCGCCGGTACGGGCGAGCCGTCAGGGCTCAGACGCCGACACCGAAGTCGGCGGCGATGCCCGACAGACCGCTCGCGTAACCCTGGCCGACGGCGCGGAACTTCCACTCGGCGCCGTTGCGGTACAGCTCGCCGAAGACCATCGCGGTCTCGGTCGCCGCGTCCTCGCTGAGGTCGTAGCGCGCGAGTTCGGCGCCGCCGTCCTGGTTCACCACGCGGATGAAGGCGTTGCGGACCTGGCCGAAGCTGTGGCCCCGGCTCTCGGCGTCATGGATCGACACCGGGAAGACGATCTTGCTGACCTCGGCGGGTACGGCGGCCAGATTCACCTTGACGACCTCGTCGTCACCCTCGCCCTCACCGGTGAGGTTGTCGCCGGTGTGCTCGACCGAACCGTCAGGGCTCCTGAGGTTGTTGTAGAACACGAAGTTCTGGTCGGTGCCGACCTTCCCGGCCTCGTTCACCAGCAGCGCGCTGGCGTCCAGGTCGTAGTCGGTACCGGTCGTCGTGCGGACGTCCCAACCGAGACCGACCAGGACGGCCGTCAGTCCCGGTGCCTCCTTCGTGAGCGATACATTGCCGCCTTTGGACAGGGAAACTCCCACGCTGCTCCTCCTGGGGTCGAGCTGGTGACGGGAATGAAAATCTACAACACTGTAGAAGTGTGTGCGGAGCTGCGAAGCCGCCACGCCGGGGCTGCGCCGGATGGCTCCTGGCGGGGGTGGGCGGAGGGAGACGGCATGAGGGAACAGAGCGGGGCGGACGGTCCGGGCGACCGCCCGCGGCGGCGCGGCCAGGGCGAGCTGGAGGCCCAGGTGCTGGCCGTACTGCGGCAGGCCCCCGGACCGGTCAACGCGGGCTGGGTGCTCGACCGGCTCGGCGGGGACCTGGCGTACACGACGGTCATGACCATCCTGACCAGACTCCAGGCCAAACGGGCCGTCACCCGCGAACGGGTGGGCCGGTTCTTCGAGTGGTGCGCGACCTCCGACGAGGCGGGGCTCGCCGCGCTGCGGATGCGCCGCGTCCTGGACGCGGAGTCGGACCGCGAGGCCGTCCTGGCCCGGTTCGTCACCACGCTCTCGCCGGACGACGAGCGGCTGCTGCGCGACCTCCTCGGTCTTCCCGAGGACGGGACGGAGGACTGACCGGATGGGCGTGTTCGTCCTGCTCCCGTTGCTGCTGCCGCTGACCGCGGTGCCGGTCGCGCGCCTCGCCGAACGGCATCTCCATCCGCGGGTCGCCACCCGGCTGCTGTCGGCGCTGGCCGCCGTCCTGGCGGTGTGCAGCACGGTCTGCCTCGGGCTGCTGGTGGTCGTCGGTACGGTGCAGCTGCCCGGCCACCCGCTCCCCGACGCCTGGGCCGACCGGGAGGCCCCCACCACCGCGCCGTACGAGGAGGCCGCCGGCAAGGGCGCCGTCGTCGCGCTGCTCGCCGTGGCGGTGTCGTGGTCGACCGCCGCCCGCAGACACCGCCGGGTCCGCCGTGGGGCTGAGGACGCGCTGGCCGGGGTGCCGGACGGAGAGCTGACCGTTCTGACCGACGGGGCCGCGTACGCGTACGCGCTGCCGGCCGGTCGGAACGGGCCGGCGCTCCGCACATGGTTCACCGCGCGCCGGGGGACGCGCCGGGGGACCTCGCCGCCGAGTGACGGGGCGTCAGGGGGCCGGATCGTCGTCTCCACGGCCATGCTCGCGTGTCTGGACGCCGGTGAACGCGCGGCGCTCGTCGCCCATGAACGGGCTCATCTCACCGGGCACCACCACCGCTATCTGCTTCTCGTCCGTTTCGCGGCACGGGCCAACCCGCTGCTGATGCCCCTGCGTTCGGCCGTGGCCTACGCGACGGAGCGGTGGGCGGACGAGGAGGCGGCCCAAGTGACGGGCGAGCGGCGGGTGGTGGCGCGGGCCATCGGCAAGGCGGCGCTCGTCTCGCGCGGTACGCCCACGCCGGCACTGGCGGGCTTCGCGGCGCCGGGACCGGTGCCGCGCCGGGTCGCCGCGCTGCTGGAGCCCGCGCCCTCGGCCGTGCGCTGGCCGCCGGTCTTCACCGCGGTGGGCCTGGCGATCTGGGCGGCGGCGGCCGGGACGCTCGGATCCGCGCTCTCCTCCGCGAACGCGACGGTCACGCTGCTGCTCGTGCTGAAGACGGCCGGTCCGCTCTGAACCCGCCCGGCGAGCGGGGCGGTCCGGCCCGCGCTCGAACGCCGGACGGGTCGCGTGAGCGGCCCGTCCGGCGCCTGAGGCGGCGGAACTACGGGAACTAGACGTCGAACTCCTGCGGCTGGAGGTCGAGCGCGAAGCACGCCTCACGTACGACGGCCCGCTCCTGCGCGTCGAAGTGGCCGTCGGCGCCGCCGATGATGATGCCGATCTGGATGACGGCACGCGCCTCGGCCGGCTTCTTCTTGGCCTTGGCGACCTCCTGGAGCACACCGACCTTGCCGATCGCCATGTCGGCGACGAGCTGGTTCAGATAGTCGTCGAAGCGCCTCTGGAGATCGGCGGGCGGGAAGTTCCGCAACACGTCGTTGCTGGTGATCAGCTGGGTGACGCGCTGACGTTCGGCCTGGTCGATGGAGCCGTCGGCCGCCGCGACCAGGGCGCACATCGCCATGCTGGCGTCACGGAACGAGCCGCTCTTGAGGTCGTTCTTCTTCGCCTCCAGCTGGGTCTGCATCGTCTGCGCGGATTCCTTGATGCGATCCCACAGGGCCATGAGTGCTCCGTATGTCTCGGGCTGCCCGTACCGGAGGGGGTGGCACGGACAGTGCTTGTTTCTACAGTGATGTAGAAGTTACCAGGTGTCGGAGTCGTGCCCGCCGGACTCCCGCCACATCGGCGGCTCGGCGGGCGTGTGCGGTACCGGTTCGAACAGCACCGCGCGTAGAACGTGCGGCGCGAACAGCGCGGTCATCGGCGCGGCGAGATGCAGCACGGCCCGGAACGCCGCACCGACATCCGGATTTCCGCCCGCCCGCCGCTGCACCCGCTCCAGATACCAGTTCGCCGGCCGGTCCACCGCGCGGGTCCGCGCCGCGTCACCGATGACGCCGGGCATCTCCTTGTCCGCTCCGGAGGAGATGTCCCACGCCGGACGCCCCGAGTCGAAGAGCGCCTGCTGCACACGCCGTGTCGTGGGCGTACGGCGCCGGTCCGCCAGCGTCTCGCGCAGCGCGAGCGCGTTCAGGGCCGCGACGGTCATGCCCTGCGCGTAGACCGGGTTGAAGGCGCACAGCGCGTCGCCGATGGCGAGGAAGCCGGCCGGACGGCGGCCCGGACGGTCGTACCGGCGGCGGACGTTGGCCGTGTTGCGGAACGCCCGAACGGGCGAATCCGGCTCGGCCCGCATCAGCCACTCGTACAGGAACGGGTGCGGGAGCCGCTTGGTGAAGTCGGCGAACTCCGCCCCGTCCGAAGGGGGTTCGCTCCCGCGCACCCCCGAGAGGGTGACGAGGTAGCGGCCGTCCTCCATCGGCAGCGCGACGCCGCCGCACACCTGGTCCGGGTCGGGGACGACGTAGTAACCGACGGTGTCGGTGAAGCCCTCGTTGTCGCCGGGACGGTAGACGCGGGAGGCGTACGCGAGTCCGCTGTCGAGCGTCTCCTCACCCGGCGGTTCGGCGCCGACGGCCGCGAGCCACTCGTGCGCGCGCGAGCCGCGGCCGGACGCGTCCACGACCAGATCGGCGGTGAGCGCGCGGGTGACGACACCTTCGCGGGCGGCCTTGGCGCCGGCCCCGCGCTCGCGGAGCAGGACGCCGGTCGTACGGACCGCGTCACCGAGCAGGCCCACCACCTCCGTACCCTGCACCGTCTCGATGCGCGTGTCCGTCAGAACCCGGCTGCGCACGAGCCATTCGAGGAGCGGACGCGAGGCCGTGAGGAGATGGGTGGTGGAGGGGGTCCGGCGGTACCAGATGCCCGACTGCCACTGCACCATGTCGCCCGGCATCCCGACCTCGGGCGCGCCGTGCTCCCGCAACTCGTCGATGATCCCCGGCAAGAGCGTCTCCAGCGCCGACTGGCCCCCGGCGAGCAGCACGTGAATATGGCTGCTCTGCGGGACGCCGGACCGTGCCTTCGCCTCGTCGGGGAGGCGGTCACGCTCGACGATCGTCACCCGGTCCGCGTGGGCGGCGAGCACCTGCGCCGCGAGCAGGCCCGCGATGCCGCCGCCGATCACCACCGCGTGCCGTGCGGGGCGGCCCGTGTGCCGGTGGGGCGGGATCGGCTCCCCGGTTTCGGGCGCCACCCGGCCGGCCACGTCGTCGTCCATACTCATGTCTCCCGTTCTGTAAGGCAGTTGATCGTCAGCGTCCAGTATGTCGGAGTCGGCTCACGGTGCGGACGTCCTCCGTTCGGCGGTCCTGCCTTACGCGGTTGACGCGCTCACCGGGCGCCGGGGCGTGCCCGCCGAGTGGGGCCGTCCGCCTCGCGGAGCGCCGCGGTCAGCCACTCCACCCACATGCGCTCCAGATCGATTCCGGCACGCAGCACGAGATGCCGCAGCCGGTCCGCCTCCGTCGCCCGCGCCCCCGGACCAGGCGGGAAGTCCCGTGCCTCGATGTCCCGGTACTCCGCCAACTGGGTCTCGTGCAGGGCGAGATGGCGGCGCAACTCGACGGGGAGCCCGGCCGTCCCGACGACCGCCGCCGCCCGCATCCGCAGCAGCAGGGGGTCCCGTACGGGTTTGGGATCCTCCCGGCCGGCCACCCAACCGGTCAGTTCCTCGCGACCGGCGGGCAGGACCTCGTACTCCTTCTTGCGTCCACGGGCCGGCTGTTCCGGGGCCAGGGCGCGGATGTACCCCGACTCCTCCAGCCTGCCCAGCTCCCGGTAGATCTGCTGGTGGGTCGCCGACCAGAAGTAGCCGATGGACCGGTCGAACCGGCGGGCGAGCTCCAGGCCGGACGAAGGTCTTTCGAGGAGGGCGGTGAGGATGGCGTGGGGGAGCGACATGACCGCATCCTAAAAGTACCGGCCGTCCGGTCAGATCGTGGCGGCGAGCCGGGTCCCCTGGTCGATGGCGCGCTTGGCGTCGAGTTCGGCGGCGACGTCCGCGCCGCCGATGAGATGAGGGTCGGCTCCGGCCGCGCGGAGCGCGTCGTACAGCTCACGCCGTGGTTCCTGTCCGGCGCAGAGCACGACCGTGTCGACCGGCAGGACGGCGGGGGAGCCGTCGACCGTCAGATGCAGCCCCTCGTCGTCGACGCGGTCGTACACCGCGCCCGCGATCGTGGTGACTCCCCGGTGCCGCAGCTCGGTCCGGTGGATCCAGCCCGTGGTCCTGCCCAGCCCGGCGCCCACCTTCCCGGTCCTGCGCTGGATGAGGTGGACGGTCCTCGGCGGCTTCGGCCGTACGGGCTCCCGCAGCCCGCCGGGGGAGCGGTAGTCGGTGTCGACGCCCCACTGCCGGAAGTACGTGTCCGCGTCCAGACTCGCGCCCTCCCCGCCGTCGGTGAGGAATTCGGCGACGTCGAAGCCGATTCCCCCGGCGCCGATGATCGCGACGCGCTCGCCGACGGTGACGTCGCCGCGCAGTACGTCGAGGTAGCCGACCACGCGGGCGTGGTCGATGCCGGGGATGCGAGGCGTCCGGGGAGTGACGCCGGTGGCGACCACGATCTCGTCGAATCCGGCCGTCGCGCCCGTCAACTGCCCGGCCGTGACCGGGGTGTTGAGCCGCACGTCGACCGCGAGCCGGGTGAGCCTGCCGCGGAAGTACCGCAGCGTCTCGCCGAACTCCTCCTTGCCGGGAACGCGTTTGGCGACATTGAGCTGTCCGCCGATCTCGTCCGCCGCCTCGAACAGCGTGACCGCGTGACCGCGTTCGGCCGCGGACACCGCGCACGCCAGTCCGGCGGGACCGGCACCGACGACGGCGACGCGCTTGACACGCCGGGTGGGGGACAGGACCAGCTCGGTCTCGTGGCAGGCCCGTGGATTGACCAGACAGGAGGTGATTCTCCCGCTGAACGTGTGGTCGAGGCATGCCTGGTTGCAGCCGATGCAGGTGTTGATCCGGTCGGCGTGCCCGTCCCGCGCCTTGGCGACGAAATCGGGATCGGCCAGGAAGGGGCGCGCCATCGACACCATGTCGGCGCGCCCGTCGGCGAGCAACCGCTCGGCCACCTCGGGGGTGTTGACGCGGTTGCTCGTGATCAGCGGTACGGAGACCGACCCCATGAGGGCCTTGGTCACCCAGGTGTACGCGCCGCGTGGCACGGACGCCGCGATCGTCGGGATCCGTGCCTCGTGCCAGCCGATCCCGGTGTTGATCAGGGTGGCGCCCGCCGCCTCGATCTCCTTGGCCAGCGTGACGACTTCGGTGAGCGAGGAGCCGCCGGGCACCAGGTCGAGCATGGACAGCCGGTAGACGAGGATGAAATCGGGGCCCACGCGCTCCCGGATACGGCGGACGATCTCGACCGGGAAGCGGATGCGGTTCTCGTAGGAGCCGCCCCACCGGTCCTCGCGCCGATTGGTCCGCGCGGCGATGAACTCGTTGATCAGATAGCCCTCGGACCCCATCACCTCGACGCCGTCGTACCCGGCCAGCCGCGCCAGCTCCGCCGCCCGTACGAAGTCCTCGACCGTCTCCTCCACCTCGTCGTCGGTGAGGGCGTGCGGGACATGGGGGCTGATCGGGGCCTGGAGCGCGCTCGGCGCCACCAGGTCCGGGTGGTAGGCGTACCGTCCGAAGTGCAGGATCTGCATCGCGATCCGGCCGCCTTCGGCGTGCACGGCCGACGTCACCCGCCGGTGCTGCTCCGCCTCCGCCCCGGTCGTGAGCCGGGCGCCGCCCTCGTAGGGCCGACCCCGGTCGTTGGGCGCGATGCCGCCGGTCACCATCAGGCCGACGCCGCCACGGGCGCGGGCCGCGTAGAAGGCGGCCATCCGGGCGAAGCCGTTCTCGGCCTCTTCCAGTCCGACGTGCATCGAACCCATCAGCACCCGGTTGGGCAGGGTGACGAAGCCCAGGTCGAGAGGGCTGAACAGGTGGGGGTACGGGCTCATGGGGGGCTCCTCGCGCGACGGCTGCGCTCCAGTAGTAGCCCGGCCGCCACACTTTGTGCAACGAGTTGCACAAAGTGTGGCCGGTCTCTCGTCGACCGCCCCGGAGCCCCGGGCGCGCGGGCGCCGTGGTCCGTACGCTCAGACCTTGCGGTAGTCGTACGCCTCCGCCGCAGCGGCCTCGATAGCGTCCAGGTCCGCGCCCGCCGACGCCGAGACCACGGCCGCGACCGCGCCCTCCACGAAGGGCGCGTCCACCAGCCGGGCGCCTTCCGGCAGTTCGTCACCCTCGGCCAGCAGTGACTTCACGGTCAGCACCGCGCTGCCCAGATCGACCAGCAGCGCGACGCCCGCGCCCCGGTCCACCTCGGCGGCGGCCGCCGCGATCAGCTCGGAACTGGTGCCGAGCCCGCCGTCCGGAGTACCGCCCGCGGCGGCCACCGGAGCGGTGGTACCGCCGCCCGCGAGCCCGATCGCCAACTCCGCGACCGCCTCCGCCACCGCCCGGCTGTGCGACACCAGCACGACACCGACCGGCTTCGCGGTGCTCATTCGCCCGCCGTCGCGGCCAGGGCCGCGATCAGCAGCGCGGCGGACGTGGCGCCCGGATCCTGGTGCCCGATGCTGCGCTCGCCGAGATAGCTGGCCCTGCCCTTGCGGGCCAGCAGCGGAACGGTGGCCACCGCGCCCTCCTCCGCGGCGGTCGCCGCCGCCGCGAACGACGTACCGAGCGCAGCCACCGCCGGCTCCAGCGCGTCGATCATCGTCTTGTCCCCGGCCTTCGCACCGCCCAACTGCGCCACGGCGGCGACCCCGGCGCCCAGCGCCTCGGCCAACCGCGCGGCCGAGACCTCGGCGGAATCGCCGAGCGCCTTGCCCGTACGCCGCAGCAGCGTCCCGTACAGCGGGCCCGAGGCGCCGCCCACCTTGGAGATCAACTGCCGCCCCGCGAGGATCAGCGTGGCACCGGGCGTCTCCGGCGGCTCCGACTCCAGCGCGGCGACCACGGCCCGGAAGCCGCGCTGGAGGTTGCTGCCGTGGTCGGCGTCGCCGATCGCCGAGTCGAGATCGGTGAGGCGGTCCGCCTCCCGCTCCACGGCGGCGGCGGCCGCCGTGAGCCAGCCGCGGAAGAACTCGACGTCGAGCACCGGCTCGGAATCCTGGTCGGACACATGGTCTCCTCGAAGAGCGTCGTGCGTACGTGTCGGACGTACGTGCCTGCGGGGCCGGGCGGGCCCCCGCCGGTCAGCGGCCCCAGCGCAGTGCGGGTGTCTGCACCGGCGCGTCCCAGAGCCGCAGCAGATCCTCGTCGACCTGACAGAGGGTCACGGAGCACCCGGCCATGTCGAGCGAGGTCACGTAGTTCCCGACGAGCGTACGGGCCACCGCCACGCCACGCTCGGCAAGTACCCGCTGCACCTCGGCGTTGAAGCCGTACAACTCCAGCAGGGGCGTCGCCCCCATGCCGTTGACCAGCGCGATCACCGGGCCCGACGGATGCAGGTCCTCCAGCACCGCGTCCACTGCGAAGTCCGCGATCTCACGCGAGGTCATCATGGCGCGCCGCTCGCGCCCCGGCTCACCGTGGATACCGATGCCCAGCTCCAGCTCGCCGTCCGGCAGATCGAAGGTCGGGCTGCCCTTGGACGGGGTCGTCACGGCGCTGAGGGCGACACCGAAGCTGCGCGCGTTCTCGTTCACCTGCCGCCCGATCGCCTCGACCCGCTCCAGCGGCGCGCCCTCCTCGGCGGCGGCGCCGGCCATCTTCTCGACGAAGAGCGTGGCGCCCGTACCGCGCCGACCCGCCGTGAACAGACTGTCCGTCACGGCGACGTCATCGTTGACCAGCACCTTTCCGATGCGGACGCCCTCGTCCTCGGCCAGCTCGGCCGCCATGTCGAAGTTGAGGACGTCGCCGGTGTAGTTCTTGACGATGAACAGCACTCCCGCACCGCTGTCCACGGCGGTGGCGGCCCGCACCATCTGATCGGGCACGGGACTGGTGAAGACCTCACCCGGACAGGCGGCGGAGAGCATCCCGGGCCCCACGAACCCCCCGTGCAACGGCTCATGCCCCGAACCGCCGCCCGAGACGAGCCCCACCTTTCCCTCGACCGGCGCGTCCCGGCGCACGACGACGCGGTTGTCCACGTCGACGGAGAGTTCGGGGTGCGCGGCGGCCATTCCGCGCAGTCCGTCGGCGACGACGGTCTCCGGCACGTTGATGAGCATTCTCAACGGATCCTCCTCGAGAGTTTCTTCCGGTCAGGCTTCTGAGCTGCCGACTTGCCGCCGGCTCCGCGCCGACTTCCCTGACGAGCCGTCAGCCTGCGTTGGGTCCGGTCCTTGCCCGTGCCCGGCGCACTCAGTATCGAAGAGGCGGGCGTGATCGTGAAGCCTGGCGCGCTGACATGGGGTGCCCCGTGTGGAGTGCGGTGCGCTCCCTGAGCCCGTCACACAGCTGCCTGACCTGACTGGCGTAAGGCCGCGAGAACGGACAACGGCCCGGACCATGGGAATACGGGCCTTCGCGTCAGGTGCCCCACAGGTCCGCCGAGGTGCCGGTCCAGGTCCTGTGCCCGGCCCGGCGGATAGGTGACTCGGGCCGGTCCGGTCGCCAACTGCCCATTCGCGAATGGCAGTTGCTCGCGCGACGCTCACTGGCGCGCTGCCTTCGATCGGTGTGTGGTCGGG
Organism: Streptomyces sp. NPDC104581; assembly: GCF_055583685.1. Lineage (NCBI taxonomy): Bacteria > Bacillati > Actinomycetota > Actinomycetes > Kitasatosporales > Streptomycetaceae > Streptomyces > Streptomyces sp. NPDC104581. The sequence continues at coordinate 101,818 of NZ_JBVJNN010000004.1, read as the reverse complement.
GAGAGGGCGGGCAGGCGCATTGTCATCTGTTCTCTCTCCTTCTGGAGGGTCGTTGCCATGCCGGTCTCGCAGTTCGTGCCCGTGCCCTCGGATGCCGCGGCGGACGGGGCGGTGAGCGCGGGCCTGCCGTGGATCGAGGACACGGGGAAGGTCGCGCCGAGAGACGCCAAAGCCCTGTCGAAGCTGTTCTTCGAGCGGCTCGCGGTGCTGGAGGAGGGTACGCCGGGGCACCAGTACGCCCGTGACACGCTGGTCGAGATGAACCTGACACTGGTGAGGTACGCGGCGCGCCGGTTCCGCAACCGCGGTGACGGCGCCATGGAGGACGTCCATCAGGTCGGCACGGTCGGGCTCATCAAGGCGATCGACCGCTTCGATCTCTCGCGCGGGGTCGAGTTCAGCTCCTTCGCCGTCCCCTACATCTCGGGGGAGATCATGCGGCATTTCCGCGACTCCACCTGGGCGGTTCATGTGCCGCGCCGGCTCCAGGAGTTGAGCGGCGACATCACCACGGCCCGCGAGGAGCTGAACCGCCGGCTGGACCGGGTTCCGTCGGTCGCCGACCTCGCCGGGCACCTGGAGGTGTCCGAGGGCGAGATCAGCGAAGGTCTGGTCGCCACGGCCGGCTACAACGCCGGGTCCCTCGACGCCCCGGTCGGCGACGACGGGCAGTCCAGCGGGGACATCACCTACGCACACGCCCTGGGCGAACGTGATCCGGGCATGGACCTGGTGGAGAACCTGCACGCCCTCGGTCCGCTGCTGCAACAGCTCGGCGAGCGGGAGCGGCGCATCATCGAGATGCGCTTCGGCGAGGAGATGACCCAGACGCAGATCGCCGACGAACTCGGCTTCTCCCAGATGCACATCTCCCGGCTCCTCACCCGCACCCTGGCCGAGCTCCGGACCGGCCTCCTCACCGAACGCTGAGCCGCGCGGGCCTGCCTCATGAAGGGTGAGAGCCGGAAGTACGGGTACGCGGAGGGGCCGCAAGGGCACCACGCGGTGTGGAGGAGAGATGAGCAAGCCGAAGGACGCCTTCCAAGCGGCTTTCCGCCGGCTGGCGGGCATGAAGAAGAGGACCGACGGGATCGCCCTCGGTGACGAACGGCTGAGGAGGGAGGGTGAACGCGAGCAGGAGTCGGCCCGGGAACGCTGGAACCGGTCCCGGCCGTTCGGCCGGCCGAAGCGATGAGCGCGGGGATGTCCGCGTGAGCGTCCGCCGGCGGCGCGCCCGGTACCCCGGGCGAGTGCCGGGCGGGCTCGCGCCGTGCTGCGGATGCGGACGGCGGGCGGAGCCACCAGGCTGAGACGGATATGACCGGTCCCGGAGACGACAGGAGCCGGGGCCGCCCGGACCGTACGAGGAGGATGGCCGACATGCCGGCTGGATCGAGCCCCAGACGGGAGCGTCAGTACGAGCACATCAAGGAGGGCGCCGAGAAACGGGGAGCCTCCACGGGCCGGGCGAAGGAGATCGCCGCCCGGACGGTGAACAAGGAGCGGGCCCGCTCCGGCGAGTCCAGGACCGCGAGCAAGGTCTCCACCCGCGACCCGAAGTCCGCGTCGCGGCATGGCGGCGAGCGCTCGCACAGCGGCTCCCGGGGGCCCACTCGCGATCAGCTGTACGAGGAGGCCAGGAAACGCGGCATCGACGGCCGCTCCTCCATGAACAAGGACCAGCTGCGCGAGGCCCTCGGCCGCTGACCACCGGGCAGGTCACCCGAAGCCCGGGAAAGCCTGCCTCATCAGGTGTCGGTGACGGGCTTGACGGCGTTCGAGTGGGACTCGCCCCGCCTCCCGGTGGCTCCCGGCGGCTGTGGCGCGGGCCGGGCAGTGTGATCGGGGTGGCCCCGGGTACGCCGGGCCTCCTTCATCTCCGCCTCGTACAGATGGCTCCGCCCGTCGGCGAGTTCCTGTCGCACCCGCCCTTCCACCTGCGTGAACGGTTGGTAGAAGGTGGTGTTGTACGCCTCGATGATCTGAAAGGTCCAGTGACCGGGGATGACGTTGCGCCCCACCATCTCCCGCTCCACCAGGTCGGCCTGCTCCACATGGCCCGCCGCTCGCAGCTGCTCCACCGCCCTGCCGAGGGCCAGGTCGGCACCGCCGGTCAGCTGGTGGAAGGCGTACAGGTGTCCTCTGGCCTGCTCGACGGTCTCCAGCGCCTCCGACAGGGTGCCGAGGGCCTCGATCGTCCTGTCGCTCACACCTTCGGGCCGCAGGTGTCCGGGCGCCGGGGTGTCGTCGTCGAAGATCTCGTCCATACGGTGATCCTGCCCTGAACGCCCCGCCTTTCACGGAGAACGGCGCGGCCCGGATCCTGTTGACCTGCTAGCCTTTCCGGGCCGTGCGAGAGATCGAGGAGGTGGTACCCGTGAACGTATCGACGTGGGTGCTCTCCTCCGGAGTCACGGTCGGGCGATAGGTCGTCGTCCGGGAGCGCCGTTCTGTGCACTCCTGAAAGGCACGACCATGCGTTTCACCTCTGTTCGGCGCCTCGACGACGGTGTCGTCGAGCGCGGGTTCACCCTCGGCGAGATCCCCGGCATCCTGTGGACACCTGAATCCGCGTCCGCGTCCGCACCCGTACCGCCGATTCTGCTCAGCCCTCCTCCTGTCGGACTGCGCAGGGCGTACCCCCGCCTGGTGGGCCGAGCCCTGCACTCCGCGGCGGAGGGTTTCGCCACGGCCACCATCGAACTCCCCGGCAACGGCGACCGGCCCCGCCTGCCCGCCACCGAGCGGGCCGTCGCCGACCTGCGCCGGGCACTGGCGGCCGGCGAGACGGTCGGCGACGAGATCATCGACGCCCTCGTCCTCCCGCTGGTCGACCGGGCGGTCCCGGAATGGCGGGCCGCCCTGGACGCCCTGCTGGCGCTGCCCGAGATCGGCGGCCCGGTGGGGTACTCCGGGGGAGTGATCTCCATCGGCACCCGCCTGGCGGCCGTCGAGCCGCGCATCGCGGCCGCCGTGCTGTTCGCCGGGAGTTTCGTCCCGCGCGTCATGTTCGAGGAGGCCCGGCGGGTGACCATTCCGTTGCACGTCCTGTTGCAGTGGGACGACGAAGGCAACGACCGGCAGGCGGCCCTGGACCTCTTCGACGCCTTCGGTTCCACGGAGAAGACCCTGCACGCCAATATGGGCGGGCACACCGGAGTGCCTCGGCACGCGGGAGACGCCGCGGCCCAGTTCTTCAACCGGCATCTGCGCTGAGGCGTGTTCTGAGAGTGGCGTCGTGAGCCGGACGGGACTTCCACGTCGCGCCCCACCACGACGCTGACCGGCCGCGGCCGGGTGCCGGCGTCCTTCGCGCCCCGGAGGGGACGCCGGCACCCGGGAGGAGAGGCCGCGGGAGCCGGCCGCGCGCGGATGCGCGTGGCCGGTCCGTCAGTTGTCGTGCCGGCCCCGGTGGCGCCGTACGGCGAGGACGGCGCCCGCGCCCGCGACGACCGCCGCGGCTGCCGCGCCCGCGATCGGGAGGGTGGCGGGGGAGGAGCCGGTCGACGCCAGGTTGCCGCCGGTCGTGGCCGTACCGGCACCCCCGGCCGACGAGGTCCCGCCCGTGGAGCCGGTCGAGCCCGTCCCGCCTGTCGAACCCGGCGAACCCGTCGAGCCGGTGGAACCCCCCGTCGAGCCGGAGCCGCCGTCGGTGCCGCCCGTCGTACCACCCGTGCCACCGGTCGTCGCGCCCGGCTCCCCGCCGGTGACCTCCAGCGTGATGGGGGCCGTGTCGTTGGTCCTGTCGGGGTCGAACGGCAGTTTCCGGTTGCTCAACGCCACCGAGCCCTCGGCGCCCGCCACCTTCTTGTCGATCTTCAGCTTGAAGGTGAAGGTCGCCGTCTCCAGATGTTCCTGCGGGCGGGTCGTGAGGCCGCAGCCGTACACCTTGCCCTCGGGCTTGCAGTAGAAGTCGGGCTTGACGACCGACGTGCCCGCGGGGAGCTCGACCAGGACGGAGGTCCACGGTGTCCCCGGCTTCGACCAGACCCAGCCGGGGCCGGTGTTGGAGAAGGTCACCTTCATCGTCACCGTGTCGCCGGGCTTCCCCCGCAGCGCCGCGCCCGTCACCTCGTAGTCGGCCGTGTTGACCGATGTGACGGGCACCCGCAGCCGGTCCGCGGACCCCGTACCCCCGTTCGGCGACTCGACCAGTTCGATCTCCGGCGCGGTGCCGGGGAGCGGGGTGCTGTTCTCGTCGGGTGACGGCTCGTAATCCGTGACGCTCACCCACATCTCGTCGTCGAAGGCGTGCTTCTCGGCCTTGACGGCGAACGGCTTCTGGGGCGTGTAGGCGACGCCCGGCTTCACCGCCTCGTCGAACGCGCATATCGCGATCCACCGCTCGGGCATCTCGTCGTACGCACCGACGTACTGCTTCTGGCAGTTGGAGGGAACCTCCGGGAAGGCGAGACCCCGGGTGGCGGTGTACTTGATCCACACCTTGCCGACGGTCGTGGTGCCGTTGTTCACGACGGTGACCGGCAGATCGACCGGGCTCCCCGGTGTCACTCGGGTGATCGGCTCGATGTCTCCGAGGGCCAGGGAGGGCGGCGCCTCGTCGCCCACGGCGGCGGGAGCGGCGCCCAGCGCGACGAGTCCGGCGGCGCCGAGGGTGGCGGCGGCGGAACGGGAGACGCGGCGTCGGTACGGCGGGGTCGGCATTGACGGAATCCTCTGTCGGGACATCGCTGAACGGAAGGTGTCCTTCGGGAGAACGGCCACCTGTACCCCCTAGACACCTGCCGACCCCGAACAGTTGCACGTGCCGCGCCGGATCCTGACGGTGCGTACGGTCCGTGCCGTGACGCCGAGGGCGGGCGAGCGGGCCGTTGACGGACGACGGCGCGCGGTTCCGGCGCGCGGCGGCTCAATCCCCACCTTGTCGGCCGGCCCGCGGCGGTGAAACATGAGCGGAAATCCATGACGTAGGCATGACATAATGGAGGGTCCCGTGAACCGTACTCCCGCCTCCCGCGCACGACTGATCACCGTGGCGTCCGGGCTGCTCGCCGCCACCGTGCTGACCGCCCCGGGCGCCGCCGCCGGCGAATCGGGTACGAGTACGAGCGCGAGTACGGGAAGGGCCACCGCGGCTCAGCTCACCGCGGCACACACCGCCCTGGTGCGCGCGGACGTGGCGGGCAGCGCGTGGTACACCGACGCGGCGAGAGGCACCGTCGTGGTCACCGCGGACAGCACGGTCGACGCCGGCGAACTCACCGCGCTCACCGAGGCGGCGACGACCCCGGCCGGGACGCCCGGGATCAACCGCGTCCCCGGAGAGTTCGACACGTACATCGGCGGCGGTGAGTACATCCAACTGCCGGGCGGTATCCGTTGTCTGGTCGGCTTCAACGTGCGGGACGGCGCGAACGTCAAATACGCCCTGACCGCCGGGCACTGCACGGAGACGGGCGATGTCTCCAGCATCGGCACGACCGTCGACTCCAGCTTCCCGGGCAACGACTACGCCCTCATCCGCTACGCGGACCAGAGCGCCGCCGAGGGCTCCGTCTCCCTCCAGAACGGCTCCTACCAGGACATCGCCTCCGCCGGCAACGCGAGCATCGGGCAGCAGATCACCAGCAGTTCCCCCACCGGAGGCCTGCGCGGCGGCACGGTCGTCGCCCTCAACGCCACCGTCAACTACGGTGGCGGCGACATCGTCAGCGGACTGATCCAGACCAACCTCTGCGCCGAACCCGGCTCCAGCGGCGGCCCGGTCTTCTCCGGCACCCGGGCCATCGGCCTGATCTCCGGCGGCGGCGGAAACTGCGCCTCGGGCGGTACCACCTTCGCCCAGCCCGTGGTCGAACCGCTCTCCGCCTACGGCGTGTCCGTCTACTGACCCGTACGGCGGGAGGCGGGGAAGCGGAAAGCCGGACCCCTGTCGGGGCCCGGCCCGCCGCGTGCTCGTGCGCCAACACGGAGTACGCGAGTTGTCCCTGTGCAAGCGTGGTTGGAGCCGACCGCTTCAGAGAAGGCCGTGCTTCGAGCAACGGCCTCCCGGATGGTGTCAGCCCGCCGATTCGACGGCAACCAAAGTAAGACGTCCGCGCTACAACGTGACCCCCGTGTCCTGACCGGGAGTAACAGCGGCACTGACCGCGTCACCCGGGCCGCGCGTCCGTCCTGGTCACACAATCGGTCACCGCTGTCCCGGTATTCCGGCCGCTGTCCCAGCCTCACGCGCGACTAATTATCCCCCGGGACTGGTGTACGACAATCGTCCTCGGCCGGTTGATCAGGCTGGCACGATGCTCATCACCGCTGCTGGCAGCGCCAACTGCCGATGCGGAAGCCGTACTTGGAGCACCGTCCCGCGGCGCGCCCGCGCGCGCCGTGCCGAGCTTTGGAGAACATCGTGCCCGCACGTCCTACCACAACGCACTGCGTCCTGCCCGTTCCGACGACCCTCGGCGGTGCGGAGGCCGCGGTCGTCGTCGTGATCGTCGTGATCGCCGCCGCCCTGAGCGCCACCGGCCGGCCGGACGCCGACACCCTGCTGCTGCTCGCCGGTGCCGGCGCGGTCGGGGCCTCGACCGCGGCGCTGGCCGCGCGGGGCCCCGGACTCATACCGGACCCACTCGTCCAGGGCCTGTCGGCTCCCGGCCGCCACTGAACGGGGCACCGCTCATGGGACGCCCCGAGAAGGAGATCCCCCGTCCCGAGAGCGCCCTCGGCGCTCTCGCCGTGTACCTGCGCCGCGCCCGGGCCCGAGCAGGACTCACCTACGGTCAGATGGAGGTGCGCTGCGGGATCAGCATCGCCACCCTGGCCCGCGCGGCAGGCGGCGAACGCCTGCCCACCAAGTCCGTCGCCGTCACCTACGACCAGGTGTGCCGCGGCGGTGGCGACGTCCACGAGCTGTGGGAGAGGGCCCGCCGCGCGGAACGCGGCCAGCGGGCCAGCGCGGTCGCCGCGCCACGGCTGGACCTCGTGGGCAACCGTGTCGACCTCGGCAACGCGCTGGTGAAGGTCCACGCACAACTGGGCGCGCCGAGCCTGCGGGTCATGGAGAAGCGGGCCGAGGAGAAGGTGAAGCTGTACGGGACGCTCTCCCGTTCCACCGCGCACCGCATCCTCACCAGAAACGCGTTCCCCAAGAGCCCGCAGCAGCTCCAGGCATTCCTGATCGCCTGTCAGGTACCGGACCGTGACCACGCGTTGTGGCACAGCGCGTGGCGCCGCGCACAGCGTCAGTACGAGGACGAACGGCCCCGGCGCACCAAACCGGAACTGCCACGCCGGCCGATCCGCCCGGAGGTCGCCGTCACCATGCTGCACGAGGCGGGGTTCACCGCGGAGGAGAAGTTCCGGGGCCTGACCCGGCCGTGGACCGTCCGCTGCCAGAACTGTCACACGCTCTGCCGCATCCGGCTGTCCGACGTCTGGGAGACGGGCGTCGGCTGCCCCGAGTGCCGAGTCGTCGGACGCCGAGTCCCGCCGCCGCCCTCCCGGGCGGACCGCGAGACCCCGGCGAGGGCATGCCCGGTCTGCGAGGAACCTTCGACGACCCAACTGCCGCGAGGCGGGCTCCGGGACTGTTCCGGCTGCCGCAGGGAGCCGGCCGAGCGGATGGACCGGAACCGGACCGCACTCACCTTCTCGACAGCGGGCTCGCCGTTCCGCATACCGGCGAGGGCCAAGCCCCCGGGCATCCGGCCGGGCGGCCCCTGGGCGCGCTGACCCGTCCGGGGACGGGCGGCCGTACGTACGCCGTGCCGCCTTTCCGCCGTATCGGCGCGCCACGCCCGGGAACCACTGCTCTCCCGTCAACTCGCCTGTCACAGTGGGAGGTTCCGCGAGGACGATCACATGTGCCGTGAGAGGCACCGCCACCGACGTCCGGGGGACGTATGGCCGCATCGGCGGGCGGCGTGGCCGGGGAGGACCGGCCGAACGACCTGGTGCGCGACGTCGTGCGCGCGGTCGCCGCCGGTGTCGCGCCGGACGAGCTGCCGGTGGTGGACGGGCTTCGCCGGTTCGACGACGCGACGGTGGTCCGCCGGCTCGGCGGATCCGGCGAGCGCCGTGAACCGCTGGGGGTTCGGGGCCGACGAGATCGTGCTGCTGATCACCCCGGTCGTGTGGCCGGTGCTGAACGAGCTGGGCCAGCGGCTGGTGACCCGGACGGCGGACGCCGCCGAGCAGGGCGCGGGCAGCGTGTTCCGGTCCGCCGTCGGCAGGCACCGGTCGAGCTTCCCCCACTGACACGCGAGCAACTCGCCGAGGTGCGGCAGCTCGTCCTCGCGGCGGCCGAGAAGCGCCGGCTCTCTCGGCGGCGGGCCGAGGAGATCGCGGACGCGGTGGTCGCCGAACTGGCCCTGGCCGACCCCGAGCCGCTGTTCCGCGTCTCGGCCCTCATGGTCTTCCTGACCGGCGTCACGGCCTGCACGGCGCAGATCCACCTGCTCAACCACCTGGTGCCGTACGGCACGGCGACCACGGGGAGGTCCCTGGCCGCGATGACCGCGCGCAGGACCGTCCGCGTCCGCCGCCCCGGGCGGGCCCGGCGGCCCTGATCACGCCCCGCTCGGGGAGGGGGAGCCGATCGGGTGGCCGGTGGCGGCGCGCGTTTGCCGAACATGTGCGGGGGATAACCGACGGTGATGCCGCCAACCTCCGAAGTGATGCTCCACGTCAACGGCGAACCGCACCGCCTGACACTCGACAACCGCACCACCGTGCTCGACGCGCTGCGCGAACACCTGCACCTCACGGGTCCCAAGAAGGGCTGTGACCAGGGCCAGTGCGGTGCCTGCACCGTCCTGGTGGACGGACGGCGCGTCAACAGCTGTCTGATGCCGGCCGTCGCCCACAGCGGTGCCCGCATCACCACGGTCGAAGGTCTGTCGGGCGGAGGCACGGACGGTCTCCACCCGCTGCAACAGGCATTCCTCGACCACGACGGCTTCCAGTGCGGCTACTGCACCCCCGGCCAGCTCTGCTCGGCGGTCGGCGTCGTCGCCGAGGCGGCAGGCGGCCATCCGTCCCTTGTCACCGGCGCGGACGGGCCGCCCCCGGGCCGTCCGGTACCGCTCACCGCCGACGAGATCCGCGAACGGATGAGCGGCAACATCTGCCGCTGCGCCGCGTACCCGCACATCGTCGCGGCGATCGAGGAGGTCGCGGGCGTGTCGGAGGGCGGCGGGGGCGACGCCCGGGTGGTGGCCCCGTGAAGTCCTTCACCTACGAGCGCGCCACCGCCCCGGACGAGGCCGTCGCCCTCCTCTCCCGCGATCCGGACGCCCGCTTCCTCGCCGGCGGCACCAACCTCGTCGACCTCATGAAGCTCGGGGTCGAGACCCCCGGCCACCTCGTCGACATCGCCCGGCTGCCGCTCGACCGCGTCGAGGAGACCGGTGACGGCGGGCTGCTCATCGGTGCCACCGTCCGCAACAGCGATCTCGCCGCCGACCCTGCCGTCCGGACGCGCTACCCGGCGCTGTCGCAGGCACTGCTCGCGGGCGCCTCGGGACAGCTGCGCAACTCGGCCACCACCGGCGGCAATCTGCTCCAGCGCACCCGCTGTCCCTACTTCCAGGACGTCACCGAACCGTGCAACAAACGGCGGCCCGGCTCCGGTTGCCCCGCGCGGGAGGGCGTGCACCGCGATCTCGCGGTACTGGGGCACTCCGAGGCATGCGTCGCGACGCACCCGTCCGACATGGCGGTCGCACTCGCCGCGCTCGACGCGGAGGTACTGCTGCTCGGGCCGGAAGGCCGGCGGACGGTACCGCTCACGGCCTTCCACCGGCTGCCCGGCGACCGCCCCGAGCTCGACACCGGGATCCGTCCGGGCGAACTCGTCACCGGCGTCCGGCTCCCGGCGTCGTCCGCCGGGCTGCCGTCCGTCTACCGCAAGGCCAGGGACCGCGCCTCGTACGCCTTCGCGCTGGCGTCGGCCGCCGTGGCGCTCGACGTACGCGACGGTGTCGTACGGGAGGCACGGCTCGCCTTCGGCGGGCTGGCCCACAAGCCCTGGCGTGCCACCACCGCCGAAGCCGCCCTGGCCGGCGGTCCGGCCACCGCCGACGCCTTCGGCCGCGCCGTGGCCGCGGAGCTGGCAGCCGCCCGGCCACTGCGGGACAACGGGTTCAAGGTCCCGCTCGCCCACAACCTGGCCGTCCGGCTGCTCACCGAACTGGCCGATCCCGGCGCGGCCACCGTCGACCGCGCCGATCCCCGTCGCACAGACCACGGCCACGACCACGACCACGGAGGAGACCGGTGACCACCAGCCGGGAACGGACCCTGGGTACCGCCGCCTTCCGCGTCGAGGGACCGGCGAAGGTCACCGGCACGGCCCGGTACGCCGCCGAACACACCCCGCCGGGCTGCCTCTACGCGTGGGTGGTGACCGCGACCGTGGCACGTGGCCGGATCGAGTCCTTCGACACCGCCGCCGCCCTCACCGAGCCCGGCGCCGTCGCCGTACTGACCCATGAGAACGCGCCCCGGATCGGCGAACCCGACGATCCGGCGCTGGGCGCGCTGCGCGACGACCGTGTGCCGCACCGGGGCTGGGTCGTCGCCGTCGCGGTGGCGACCAGCATGGAAGCGGCGCGCGCCACCGCCGACGCGGTGCGCGTCACGTACGCGGCCGAGGACCACGACGTCGTCCTCACTCCCGGTCATCCGGGCCTCTACACACCCGAGTCGGCCAACGGCGGGCACCCCGGAACCCGCGAGCGCGGCGACTTCGACGCCGCCTACGCCGCCGCCCCGGTCACCGTCGACGTCACGTACGCGATGGACCCGATGCACAACCACCCCATGGAGCCGCACGCCGCCGTCGCCCACTGGCACGACGGACGGCTGACGGTGCACGACTCCAGCCAGGGGTCGAGCGCCGTACGCGAGACGCTGGCCGCGCTCTTCGGCACGGATCCGGCACAGGTCACCGTCATCAGCGAACACGTCGGCGGCGGCTTCGGCTCCAAGGGCACCCCGCGTCCCCAGCCGGTGCTCGCCGCGATGGCGGCCCTGCATACCGGGCGCCCGGTCAAGCTGGCGCTGCACCGCTCCCAGCTTCCGGCGCTCGTCGGGCACCGGCCGCCGACCATCCAGCGGGTGCGGCTCGGCGCGGGCCCGGACGGGGTGATCGACGCGCTGGCGCACGAGGTGACCACCTACACGTCCACGATCAAGGAGTTCGTGGAGCAGGCCGCCACACCCGCCCGCACCATGTACACCTCGCCGCACAGCCGCACCACCCATCGCGTCACCGCGCTCGACGTGCCGTCGCCGTCGTGGATGCGCGCACCCGGCGAGGCGTCCGGCATGTACGCGCTGGAGTCCGCGATGGACGAGCTGGCGCTCGCCGCCGGGGTGGACCCGGTGGAGCTGCGGGTGCGCAACGAGCCCTCGCACGAGCCGGATTCGGGCCGGCCCTACAGCAGCCGCCATCTCGTGGAGTGCCTTCGCGAGGGCGCCCGGCGGTTCGGCTGGCAGGACCGCGATCCGCGCCCCGGGGTGCGCGGGCAGGGCCGGTTCCTGCTGGGCAGCGGCGTCGCCGCCGCGTCGTACCCGGTGCTGATCTCACCGTCCACCGCCGAGGCGCGCGCCGAGGCGGACGGCGGGTTCCTGGTACGGGTCAACGCCACCGACATCGGTACGGGCGCCCGCACCGTGCTCGCCCAGATCGCCGCCGACGCGCTGCACGCGCCCCTGGACCGGGTCCGGATCGCGATCGGTGACAGCGACCTGCCGACGGCGCCACTGGCCGGTGGTTCGTCGGGCACCGGCTCGTGGGGGTGGTCCGTCGACAAGGCGTGCCGTGCGCTGCGTTCACGTATCGAGGAGGCGGGCGGCGCCGTGCCCGCCGGGGGGCTGTCCGTGAGCGCCGACACGGCGCGGGAGGTGGAGGCGGGATCGGAGTTCGCCCGGCACGCCTACGGCGCGCACTTCGTGGAGGTCCGGGTCGACACGGACACGGGTGAGATCAGGGTGCGCCGGATGCTGGGGGTCTTCGCCGCCGGCCGCATCCTCAACCCCCGCACGGCGCGCTCCCAGTTCATCGGCGCGATGACGATGGGGCTCGGCATGGCGCTGATGGAGGGCTCGACGATGGATCCCGTGTCCGGTGACTTCGCGGAGCGCGACCTCGCCTCGTACCACGTGCCCGCGCACGCGGACGTGCGCTCGGTGGAGGCGTACTGGATCGAGGAGGACGACCGGCACCTCAATCCGATGGGCAGCAAGGGCATCGGCGAGATCGGCATCGTCGGCGCGGCGGCGGCGATCGGCAACGCGGTGCACCACGCGACGGGGGTCCGGCTGCGGGAGGTACCGATGCGGCCGGACAGACTGCTGCCTCGGCTGGGCTGAGGGACGGGACCCGGCGGCGCCCGCCAGTCCTCGCGCCCCTCCGTCCCCGCCCGCCCGTCCTCGCGGCCCTCAGACCTCGGGAAGGGTGGGGTCCGGTGTCCAGGGGGACGGTGCGGCGGCGGCCCAGCGTTCGTGGTCGCGCCAGGCGCCGTTGATGTAGAGATAGGCGGGCGACATGCCCTCGTAGCGGAAGCCCAGCCGCCGGACCAGGGCCAGCGACGCCTTGTTCGCCGGCTGGATGTTCGCCTCCAGCCGGTGCAGCCGCAGGTCGTCGAAGGCGTGCCGCATGGCGGCGGTGAGCCCCTCGGTCATGTAACCGCGCCCGGCGGACGGGGCGAAGGCCGCGTAGCCGAGGGACGCGCCCTGGTAGCGGCCCCGGATGATCGAGTTGATGTTGACCAGGCCGGCGGCCGTACCGGTCTCCCGAACACGGATCACATAGCCCCGGTTGGTGCCGTCTTCGAAGCGGCGCATCCAGTCCCGGAACGCCTCGGCGGTCGCGGGCAGCTGCATCGTGTCCCTGTGCAGCTCGGCGCTGGCCCTCACGAGGGAGCAGAACTCATCCTGGTCGGCGAGGGTGAGCGGGCTCAGTCCGACCCGCGACTGCGTCTGTGACATGGGCCAATGCTAGGACGTGTCCTGGCGGTCCTGCCGGATCGGGGGTCGGTGGCCCCCACCTGCCCGCTCCCGGGGCGCTGGGGAGAGCCGTGGGTGTCAGCAGCGGGCGCGGAGCGTCCGCACGCCGTCGCCTTCGAGAGCGTCGCAGTACGTCCCGCGTCCGGTCATGGCCATGATCAGGGCGACGGTGCCGCCGGACACGAGCTGCCCGGAGCCCGCGGTGAACGGCCCGTCGTCCGCGACGAGTCGCAGCCCGCCGACCCGGCCCTTGGCCAGGACCACCTGGTCCGTACCCCGGTAGTACTCCGCCACCGGGGTCAGGGTGTCGATCGGGTACGGGCGGCGGATACCGAGGGGGCGCCTGATGTCCTCCCCGTGCACGATCATCTCGCCGAGCATGGCCATGGCGGGGACGGGAGGCTTGGTCGTGCTCGGGACCGAGCGACGGAACCTCTCCAGCGTCTCGGCCGGACCCGCGCCCAGATGCTCGGCCAGCCGCATGGCCACCATCTTGTCGAAGTCGAACCGGCAGCGGATCACGCCGGCCAGCCAGCGCACGGCGTTGAGGTTCGCCGAAGCGGTGAGATGGGCCAGTACCTCGCGCACCGTCAGCTCGGTACAGAGGGACGTGGTCGCCCACCGCTCGTCGGTGAGGTCGGCGAGATCGGCCGCCAGCGCCGCCCGCTCGGTGTGTATCAAGGGCCAGACATCGGTCTTCCGGCCGGATTCCGCTGTCGGTCGCGGATCGCTCATGCGAGGGGCTCCTGTCACGGGTCGCGTGCTGGTCCGCACCGGAGCCGGAAGAGTGTCCGGGCCGGGCGTCCAGGAGGAGGACTCCTGACCCGCGCCGGAATCATCGCTCGTGACCGGGTTTTTCTCCAGGCCCGCGGACCACGCGCGGCCGGACCGCGCGCGGCCGGGCCTCACGCGGCCAGGAGATCCGCCAGCCTGTCGCGCACACCGTCCCTGCCGGCCTCCGGCGCCGCCACCAGCCTCTCCCGCCTGCCCGGGTCCCGGGCCAGCAGATGCAGCCGCCCGTGGTGACGGGCCAGGATCAGGTCGGTGCTGGCGCCCGCCGTCTCGGCAGACCCGACCGCCGTGTACTCGGTGACGGTGACCAGCGCGGAGCGCTCCGACCCGGTCAGCACGGCGTCCGCGTCCATCGAGGGATCGCGGTCCGCCGCGGGGCCACGCGGCAGCCACTCGGTCAGCGTACGGAGCGCCTCGTCGAGCTTGTACAGACCGATCTGGTGCACGCCGAGCGCGTCGATGCGCACCATCAGACAGATCCTCTCCGGCTGGGGGAGCAGCAGGATCCGCCAGGGCTCGCCCGGGGCCGTCCCGGTCGTCCGGGCGTCGAGCACCTTCCTGGCCCGCTGCTGGAACGCCACGGCGATGCCCAGGTCTCCGCGTACCTGGACCTCCTCGCCCGACGAGCCGGCCAGCAGCAGTTCCCGTGCGGCCAGCGAGCGGACGGCCTCGGCGAGTTCGTCGTCCGACGGCCGGGCCTCCAGGAAGTCCACGATCGCGTCCACCGCCGTGAGTTCGGCGATGGTGTACGCGCCGAGCAGCACCGGCCCGGTGTTCACCAGATCCACCACGGCCGTGACCAGCCCCTGGGGGACGGACGCCTCGCCCGGCCCCGGCCCCGTCACCGGGGGAGTTTCGCGCCTGTCGTCGTTCATGCCGAACCTCCCGCCGGTGCCGGCCAGGCGTCCCTGGAGGGCGCCGTGCGACTCTCGCGGAGCACCGCGGCGGCGGTACGGGACGGGGTCTGCGTCACCCAGACGTCGGAGTTGCCGAACAGGCCCCGGCCGCCCCGCCCGGACAGTGCCCGACCGAGCTCACCGGCCAGATCGGGCCGGTCGGGCGGCGGGAACCTGTCCGCGAGTTCCCGGGAGACGGCCGTGACGTCGTCGTTCGCCTCGATCCGGCGCAGCGCCCGCGTCAGCGACCGCGCGACCGGCGGTGACAGGGAGGTGGGCACCGCCAGGACCGGCGCGAGATACAGAGGGCGCCGCTCGGTCATCCGGGACAGCCCCCAGGGCCCGACGTTGCTGTCGGTGAACTTGTACACCAGGTAATCCATCAGGTGCAGCAGATCGCTGGGACGGGGCAGCCTGGACCCGCCGAACGCGGCGGGTGTCTTCTCCAGCTGCACCCAGGTGCCCTGTGCCGTGCGGCCGTGCAGCTTCTCCCGTACGACGTGCCCGCGCATCCCGATGTCGGGGTAGACCGCCTTGTCGATGTCGCGGTGGTGGCTGGACAGCCGCGGATGGCTGCCCCTGGCGAACCGCCAGTGCTCGTACAGCCGCGGATCGTCCACCAGCACATGGCCGCCGCGCAGTACGTCCCGCAGCTGCGGGACCTGGAGCCCGTGCGCTTCGAGATCGGCGAGGACGACCGCCTCCTCGGGGCTGAGCCGTTCGGCGGCCTGGACCAGGCCCTTGCGGTACGACCCGGCCCGCGCGGTGATCTCGATCATGAGCCGCACCCTGGTGCGGACCCGCTCGGCGCGCTCGGCGCCGCCGGGGTCGGAAGCCCTGCCCGGCCGCTCGGCGAGCGTCCTGACGAACGCCGGCGTGTGCTTGCGCTTCATCTCGTCAGTACAGCACGGCGGACGGACCCCCGCAGGGGCTGGCCCGCGGGCCGGACTTTGCCATTCCTTTACAACCTGGTCCCCGGGTGCCTCGTCTCTCCTCCCGATCACCGGCCCCGCCCGCCGACTCCTTGGGCGGGCGGACGACGAAAGAGAGCGACTCATGCGCCGAACTGTCCTCAGTGCCATGGCACTCGCGAGTACCGCCGTAATGGCGGGCGCGGTGCCCGCCTTCGCCGACGACGCGACCCCCAGCGCCGTTCCCAGCACCCGCCCGACGGCCGAGGCCACCCCCTCCGAGGCGCCCTCCGACGCCCCCGGCCCGGCGGCCCGGAGCGCCGAACCGACCCGGGCGCCGGAGGCCCCGGGCCAGGTCGCCGTCGTACCGAAGGGAGCGCCCGACACCGGGGTGGTCCCGGTCTCCGCCGAGTCCGGGACCGACGGCGCGCTGATCGGCACGGGGGCCGCGGCCCTCGCCCTGGGCGGTGCGGCGTTCGTCGTCGTACGCCGCCGGCGGGCGACCGGGGCGTGACGTCGCCCTCCAGGCGCGCCTTCACCGCCGCCGCGCTCTCCTCGCTGCTCGTGGGCTGCGGCGGGCCCGGGACCGGCCGGACCCCGGCCGCGGACCGTTCGGGCGGTACGCCACCTCCCGAGCGGCCCGCCACGGAGGTGGACGGGACGCGGCAGCCGGCGCGTTCGGTCCCGGTCAGGCTGCGCATCCCGGCCATCGGGGTCGACACGCCCGTCATACGGCTCGGGCTGGCCCCGGACGGCACCATGCAGGTGCCACCGGTCACGGCACACGACCGCGCGGGCTGGTACCGGCACTCGCCGATACCGGGCCGGACCGGTCCCTCGGTGATCACCGGGCACGTCACGGTCGGCCCCTACGGCGACGGGGTCTTCCGGCGCCTCGCGCGGCTGCGCCGGGGCGACCGGGTCACGGTGCGCCTGGAGAACGGCACGGCGGCGGTCTTCGCCGTCGCCGCCGTACGGAAGGTGGCGAAGGCGGACTTCCCGGCGGACGACGTCTACGGCGACGTGGACCGGCCGGAGCTGCGGCTCATCACCTGCGGCGGCCCCCGGACCGATGACGGCTACCCGGACAACGTGATCGTCTTCGCCACGCTGACCGCCGCGAGTCCCTGACCCGCCTCGACGAAGCTCCACCCCGGACCGGCGGAACCCATTCCCCCGGTCCGGGCTCCTTCCCTGTGAGTCCCACGAGCCCTCCCTGGAGAGCGTTGAAACGGTCCCGCGACACGGCAGCGTCCGAGCTGTTCGCCGCCCTCTATCCGCGCCTCGCCGGCTGGTGCCGCCGTCTCGTCGACGACGACGGGACGGCCCACGAGATCGCCTCCGAGGCGTTCACCCGGCTCTGGGCCCGGTGGACATCCGTGCAGGAGCCACGCGGCTTCCTCTACGTCACCGCGGCCAACCTCGTCCGGGACCACTGGCGCAAACTGGAGCGCGAACGCAAGGCGATACGGCGCGTCACCTCCGAGGCCGCGGTCAGCCCGTACACCGAGCAGGCCGACCCCTCCGTGCGGCTGCTCGTGCAGTCGCTGCCCGAACGGCTGCGCGTCCCGATCCTGTTGCACTACTACGCTGACATGCCGATCCGGGAGGTGTCCGAACTGACCGGGCGTAAGGAAGGAACCGTCAAGGCCGACCTCCACGCGGCCCGCGAACTGCTCCGCGCCCACCTGAGGAGAAGCCTTGACCACACGTCCTGACGACGACGGCCCCCGGTTCGAGCCCGACGACCCCCTCGCCGTCCTGCTGCGGCCCCCGTCCGACAGGCTCGTGCCACCCCCGCGGCGGTACGAGGCGATCCGCCGCACCGCCGCCCGTCGCCGGCTGCTCCGTACCGCCGCGGGGGTCGCTCTGTCGTGTGCCGCCGCCGCGCTCGTCGCGCTGCCCCTCCACCTCGCGACGACATCCGGCGCGCCCGCGTCCCCGACGGTCCCGCTCGCGCCGCCGCCCCCCAGCAGCTCGCCGCCCCTGCCCACCGCGCCGCCGGCCTCCGCGCCCGCCGACCCCCGCCCCTCCGAGCGCGGGGAGCCCGAGGACTCGCCCACTCCGGCGGGCCGCACCCCCTCGGACGTCCCCACCACCGTCCCCATGGCGACCCCCAGCCGGGGCCCGAGCCAGGATCGCCGGGACCCGGGCCGGGACGTGGCCGAACCTCCCGCAGTCCCGGACGGCGGGGGGTTCGCGCAGCCGTGAACACCCCGCCCGCCCGCGGCGGTCAGTGCTGCTCCACACCGCTCACCTCGTTGGGAGGCTACGGAAGCCGCGCCGAGGCCGGCCGCTCGCCGGACTCCATGTCGATGGACATGAGCCGCCTGCCCGACCCGGTGTCGATCAGCGACACCTGCTCCGGACGCTCCCAGCTCGGCGTCCTCAGTCTTTCTTGGAGCCGCCCAGGACGACCGTCGACCGGTCCGAACCCGTCCGGTTGCCGATCCGGCCGTACTCCGTGGGGCAGTCGGCCTTCCTGATCGCACCGTCCCGGTGGACGAGGACACCGCCCTCGCAGCCGATGACGACCGCTTGAGGTCCGGCGACTGTCCCGGCTGCCCCATCGGCCCCGTCCGCACCGCCCGCCTGACGCGCCTGACGTGCCCGACGCGGCCGACGGTCCGGAGGTCCACGGCCGGCCGGGGGTTCACCCCTCGCGCAGCAGCGCGCGGGTCTCCCGGTCGATCTGGCGTGCCTCTCCCGTGGACACGACGACCACCGGCACCGCCGCCTCCGGCGGGCTGACCAGACGGGCCGGTACGTCGTCGTCCGACGGCGGCACCAGCAGACCGCCCGTGACGCCGAGGATGCCCAGCCCGGCGCAGATCTCCTCGCGCACCTCCGGCTGGTCCTCGCCGATCTCGCCGGTGAGGACCAGCGCGTCGAGACGGTCCAGGGACGCGGCCATCGCGGCGATGCCCCGGCGGCAGTGGTGGGTGAAGACGTCCAGCGCCAGGGCGGCCCGCTCGTCGCCTGCCGCCCTGTCGCGCACCAGGTCGCGCGTGTCGCCGGAGGACCCGGACAGGGCCAGCAGACCCGAACGGTGGTTGAGCGCCTCCTCGATGTCGGAGGCCGACAGACCGTGCCGGGTCTGGAGCCAGGTCAGGGCACCAGGATCGACGGCGCCGCTGCGACGGCTCATCACGAGGCCGTCCAGCGGAGTGAAACCCATGGTGGTGTCGACGCTCGTGCCGTCACGCACGGCGCACGCCGAACTGCCGCCGCCGAGATGCGCGATGACGACCCGCAGGCCCTCGGGCCGCCGTCGGAGCAGTTCGGCGGTGCGGCGCAGTGCCCACGCGTAGGACAGACCGTGGAAGCCGTAGCGCCGTACGCCGTACTCGCCGCGCCAGGTCTCGGGCACGGCGAACTCACGGGCCGCCGTGGGCAGTCCGGTGTGGAAGACGGTGTCGAAGCACGCGACGTGCGGCACGTTGGGCAGCAGCTCCCGGGCCGCGTCGAGTACGAGCAGGGCCGGCGGGACATGGGAGGGGGCCAGATCGGCGGTCAGCTGGAGGGTGTCCCGGACCTGGTCGTCGACCAGGGTGTGCCGCCGCAGGTCCGGTCCGCCGTGCACGATCCGGTGCCCCACCGCCATCGGCGCCGGAGCGTATCTGAGCAGATCCCGCAGCTGCCCGGACATGTTGTCGCCGGGCGCGGAGGCGTTGTCGTACGAGGCGAGGGCCGTGCCGTCGTTCGCGAAGACGGTCAGATGCAGGCTGGACGAGCCCGCGTCCACCACCAGCACGGGGTCACGTTCATGACTGGCCACGACAGCCCTTCCTCTCAGCTCCCCCGTTCGGCGGACAGGACCCGAACGGCGGTGTCGACGGGGGCCCGGGCGGCAACCACGCAGGGGCGCTCCATGTCGGGATCGGGCGTCGCCCGCAGCCTCAGAGTGAGTCCGGGACCGCCTTCCGGCAAGTTTGGGGAGCCGCCGTACCCGGCTACCCATGGAGGCGACCGGTACGAGCGGCCCGTACGAGTGGCCGGTACGCGCGACCGCGCGGCGGCCGGCACGAGTGATCGGTACGAGCAGCCGTACGAGCGACCCGTACGTACGGGCGACGGACCCCACGACCCCGGAGGCAGGAGAGGCACCATGCGCATCGGAATCATCGGAGCGGGCCGCATCGGCTCGACGCTCGCCCGGCACTTCGCCGGCATCGGCCACGAGGTCGCCCTCGCGAACTCGCGCGGCCCGGAGACGCTGGCGGAGCTGGTCGCGGGCATCGACGGCCCCGTCCGGGCGGTCACCGCCGAGGAAGCCGCCCGGTTCGGGCAGGTGGTCGTCGTGTCGATCCCGTACGGGCACGTGCGCGACCTGCCCCTGAGCGAGCTGCGCGACAAGGTCGTGATCGACACCGGCAACTACTACCCGGAACGCGACGGTCACGATCCCGCCCTGGACGACGACACCACCACGTCCAGCGAGAACGTACGGGCCGCGACGGACTCCAACCTGGTCAAGGCGTTCAACTCCATCTACTGGGAGACCCTCCGCGACCGGGGCCGCCCCAAGGGCGATCCGGAGCGCCTGGCCATCCCCCTCTCCGGCGACGACGAGGAGGCCGTGGCCGTCGTCGCGGGGCTGATCCGCGACATCGGCTTCGACCCGGTGAACGCCGGCCATCTCGGCGGAGGAGGGCGCAAGCACCAGCCGGGCAGCTCCGTCTACGGAGTGGAGCTGTCGGCCGGAGAGCTGGACGCGCGGCTGCACAGCGCCTGAACACCGCCCGAACACCGCGTCCCGAGCCTGGACGTCCTCGCGGCCGCCCCCCCCGCCGCTCTCCATCGGCTCCCGCCGGAGCAGTACCGTGTGTGACAGAGGAGGGAGTAACGCATGAGTATGGACACGGCTACGGAGAAGGCGGTCCTCGCGGGCGGCTGCTTCTGGGGTATGCAGGACCTGATTCGCGGTCTGCCGGGGGTGGTCTCCACCAGGGTCGGTTACACGGGTGGGGACGTCGCGAACGCGACGTACCGCAACCACGGGACGCACGCCGAGGGCATCGAGATCGTCTTCGACCCCGGGAAGACCGACTACCGGCAGATTCTGGAGTACTTCTTCCAGATCCACGACCCGACGACGCTCAACCGCCAGGGCAACGACATCGGCCTCAGCTACCGGTCGGCCATCTACTACATCGGTGACGAGCAGAAGCGGATCGCCGAGGACACCATCGCCGACGTCGACGCCTCGGGCCTCTGGCCGGGGAAGGTCGTCACCGAGGTGGCCGAGGCGGGCGACTTCTGGCAGGCGGAGCCCGAACACCAGGACTATCTGGTCCGCTACCCCGACGGGTACACCTGCCACTTCCCGCGGCCGGGCTGGAAGCTTCCCGTCCGCAGCGAGCGATAGCGCGCACCCGGACGAAGCCGGTGTCCGCCCGTCGACCGGGCGGACACCGGGCCGGTCCGCGACACGGACATCCCCGCCGCCGGCACCGTCGCCGCCCCCGCCGTCAGACGGCGAAGACCTGCGCGTCGTCCGCGAACGCCTTGAACTCCAGCGCGTTGCCCGCCGGGTCGAGCAGGAACATCGTCCACTGCTCGCCGGGCCGCCCCGCGAAACGGACACAGGGCTCGATCACGAACTCCGTGCCCGCCGCCCGGAGCCGGTCCGCCAACTCCTGGAACTCCGGCGGAGTCAGCAGCAGCCCGAAGTGCGGCACCGGCACGTCGTGCCCGTCGACCGCGTTGCGTACGTCCTCGCCGCGGCGCGGGGCCAGATGGGTCACGAACTGGTGGCCGTGGAGGTTCCAGTCCACCCACGTCTCCGCGCTGCGCCCCTCCGCCAGACCGAGTACGCCGCCGTAGAAACGGCGCGCGGCGGCGAGGTCGTCGACGGGCACCGCGAGATGGAAACGCGGAATGCCGGTGTCCGCAGTGGTCATGGAGGTGTCGCCGCCCTTCGTCGCTGCCGTGCCGCTGTCCGCGGTGGTCGTGGCGTCGTACGGCGCGCGGCGTGCGGCGCGCGTGTACAACCCGTCCCGGGACTGCTGCCCCTTTCCCGCCCCGCCCACCCGTCCCGTCAGACCGGCTTCTCCCGCACCACGTCCCGCGGCTCCTTGTCCTCCCGGAGCCCCAGGAAACGCGGATGGCGCAGCATCCCGTCCCTCGTCCACTCGGTGAACGCGATCTGGGCGACGAGCCGGGGCTCCGACCAGTGCGGCGCCCGCTCCCTGACCGTGTCCGCGAACGGGGACCGGGGCACCGCGGCCTGGTCGAGCCGCCTGCGCAGATCCGCCAGGGTCGCCCGGTCGTATCCCGTCCCCACCTTGCCCGCGTACCGCAGCCGCCCGTCCTCGTAGTGACCGAGGAGCAGCGCGCCGAATCCGACGCGGGAGCCGGAAGGCTCCGTGTAACCGCCGATCACGAACTCCTGGCCCTGCTCGCACTTGAGCTTCAGCCAGCCCGTCGAGCGCCGGGGCTCGTACCGGCCGGCCGCCCGCTTCACGATCAGTCCCTCCCAGCCGTCGGCGCACGCCCGGTCCAGCAACTCCTGACCGCCCGCGTTGCGGTGCGGGGTGAAGCGCAGCGGCGTCCGGAAGGTCAGGGCTCTGCGCAGCAGCGATTTTCGTGAGCGCAGGGAGACCGCCGTGAGATCGGCGCCGTCGAGGCGCAGCAGATCGAACAGGTAGTACGTGACGGCGACCCCACTGGCGCGGGCCCGGCGGGCGTCGCTGATCCCCATCCGCCGCTGGAGCAGGGCGAAGTCGGTCCGGCCGCGGGCGTACGCGACGACCTCGCCGTCCACGGTGAAGTCCTCGCACTCCTGCGCGGCCAGGGCGTCCACGATCTCGGGATAGGTGGTGTCGAGCCGTCGTCCGGTGCGCGACAGCAGCCGTACGCCCGACGCGTCCCGTACGGCGAGCACCCGGACCCCGTCCAGTTTCCGCTCGAAGATCCAGCCGTCGCCGAACACCCTCCGGTCGGTCAGGGTGGCGAGCATCGGTGCGGACGCCAGGAGGGCGCCCGACCGGTTGTGTCCCAGCCTGCGCCGCTCGTCCGCGGGCAGCGTGTCCAGGAGGCCGCTCATCGGTGTCCGCCTCTCTCCGTGGGGTCCGGCCAACCGGCCGGCTTTCTCGGAGGAAGGCTCCCCGCGAGGGCGCGCCGAGTGCGCGCACGAGCGGGGCCCGTCACCCGTTGGGGGCGGTGTCCGCGCGGTCGGCGGGACCCGTACGGCGCTCCGTGCGGTCAGCCGGTCGCGCAGTGGTCCCGGAGCCGCCGCGAGGCGCCGCACGTCGCCAGACTGCACCATCTGCGCCGCCCACCGCTGTCCAGGAACAGCCAGCCGCACTTCTCGTCGGGACAGACCCGCACCACGAGGCGGCGCGGATCGGCCAGCAGCTCCGCGGCGCCGCGGGCCGCCGCGTAGAGGGGGAGACGCAGCCCGGCCGCGGGGGAGATGCGCCAGCCGCCGAGACCGTCGCCACCACGGGTGAACACCGACGACCGCGCGGCGGCCTCCGCGACACCCGCCACCGCGTCGAAGGCCCCGGCGTCGGCCGGATCCGTCAGACAGGCGTACAGGCGCGCGCGGAACTCGCGGGCCTCGGCGAGTACGTCCGCGGCCTCGGCGGGTTCGCGTCGTGCCCGCGCGACCAGACGGGTGACGACATGGTCCGGCGCGAGACCGAGATGACCGGTCCACACCGCCAGCGCGGCGTAGTCGCGGAGCCACTCCGAACCGGGCAGCCGCGGGCCGCCCCAGCCCGCGTACGTGTTGCAGAACTCCAGCGCCGGGTGGCCGCTGGTGTTCCACGGCAGCCAGTGGTCGCGTACCCGGACCGCGTACAGGGGAGCGGGCGGCCGGTCCAGGGACGGATCGCGCCGCAGGACGCGCTCGTGAAGGGCGGTCAGGTCCGGTCCCGGCCCGACACCGAGCCGGGTGGCGAGCGCGTGGTGGGTGGCGCGGTAGAGCCGGAGGGCCTCGGCCGCGCGGCCGGCGCGGTACAGGGCCGTCATCAGCGCGGCGACGAGGCGCTCCCGTTCGGGATGTTCGGCGGCGAGCTCCGTCAGATCCGCCGCGACGCGTTCGTGCAGCCCCATCGCGAGCCGGCTCTCGGCCCCCAGTTCGGCGGTGGACAGCCGCAGCGCGTCCAGCCGGCCGCCGAGCCGTTCGCGGAGCCGGTCGCCCGCCACGTCGGCGAGCAGCGGGCCCCGCCAGAGCGCGAGGGCCGCGTCGCCGAGGCGGATCCGCTCGGCGGGGTCCGTGGCGCCGGCCGCGGCGCGGGCGAGCGGGACGAAGTCCCGGGCGTCGACCTCGTACCCGTCCGTCTCCAGGAGATAGCCGTCGTGCCGGGTCTCGATACGCGGTCCGCCCTCCGCGCGCAGGGCGGACCGAAGTCTGCCGACGTAGGTGTGGACGGTACCGCGCGCCGACGCGGTCGCCTCCCCGTCCCACAGCAGATCGATGAGCCGGTCCGTCGCCACGACGTGCCCGGCGTCGAGCAGCAGGATCGCCAGCAGACAGCGCTCCTGACGGCGGCTGTCCGTCAGGAGCGGCCGGCCCCCGTGACGGGCTTCGAACGGCCCGAGCAGCTTGAACTCCATCACGGGCAAGGGTAGTTCGGCGGGCGGGAGCGGCAACCGGCCGTGGTGAGAATGTGGTCAGAGCGCGGCGGGACGCTGGCGCCCAGTCCACTGGACCACCACGTCACCGGGGAGAACTCACGTGCGAGGCACCGTCGTAGCGCTACTGGCCCTGACCACACCGCTGTTGGGGGTCGGGACGCATCCCGCCCACGCGGCTTCCGGCACCGGGCGCGGCGGCTGGGAGCCCGCGCCCTCCGCACCCTGGGACGTGGCCGCCGGTGTGCGCTGCGACGTCCCCGTCCACGCCGAGCCCGTCGTCGACGAGGTGGAGCGGCGGGTGGTGACGACCCGTCCGGACGGCTCCCCGGAGCATGTCCTCTACCGGGGGGACCTGGTGCTGCGGCTCACCAACACCGACACCGGGGCCTTCCACGACGCGGACGCGAGCGGCACGGCGGCCGTGGAGTACCGGGCCGACGGCTCGCAGTTCTGGTCCGTACTCGGCCCGGTGCTCGTCGGTGTCGCGGAGAACGGCGGCAACCTGGCGCGCGGTCTGTATCTGATCGACGGCGTCTACACCCTGGACATCGACGCGACCGGGTACAAGGACGTGACCATGGTCCACGGCTCGGTCGACGACCTCTGCGCACGGGTCGACACGCGGTGACATCCGCGTGCCCCGGGCCCCGACACCCTGGTCAGGCGCGCCCGGAACACGGACCGGCGGGAGCGCCTCGGGCGGGGGCCCGGCCGGCTCCGGGGACCGCGCCCGGCCGTCGTGGGCCATGCCGCGCCGGCGAAACGGGCCGCCGGCCGGACCGGGTCCACGGTGGCCGAACCGACCGCCACGGCGTGCGCGCCCGCGCCGGAGGCCGCGCGCACCTCGTCCGGTGCCCAGCAGCCCGCTCGGCGACGACCGGCGCAACGACTCAGCCCGCGAACGGTGTGCCGGGGAGCCCCCGTCCCGCGTCCGGCAGGACGAGGAGCGAGCCGGTGAGGGGGTGCGGGGCGGTCACGCCGACCCGGGCGGTGGTGATGTAGAGGTCGCGCAGCCCCGGTCCGCCGAAGGCGCACGAGGTGGGGCGGCGTACGGGCAGTTCGACGGTCCGGTCCAGCTCACCGTCCGGTGTGTAGCGCCGGATCGCGCCGCCGTCCCACAGGGCGACCCAGACGCAGCCGTCCGCGTCGACCGTCAGCCCGTCCGGGAACCCGGCGCCCGCCTCGACGGTCGCCAACGGGCCCTCGTCGACGAGGGGTTCACCGGGGGAGTGGATGTCGGCGCGGAACCGGTCGATCCGGCCCGTGGGAGTGTCGATGTAGTACATCGTCCGGCCGTCCGGACTCCAGCCCGTACCGTTGCCGACGGTGACGGGGCGGGTGTCCGTGACGGTCCCCGCGGAGCTGCCCGGCGCGCCGGGCGCCTCCGCCGTGACCCGGATCAGCGTGCCGCCGCCCGGCGTCTCGTCGTAGCGCATGCTGCCCGCCCAGAGCGCGCCGTCCGGCGCGACGGCCGCGTCGTTGCCCCGGCGCCCCGGCACCGGATCGCGCACCAGCCAGGAGAACTCGCCGCCGGGACCGTACAGTCCGACGCCGTCACGGAGATTGACCACCAGCCCGCCCCCGGCCCGGGGGAGCGCCGCACCGACGTGCTGCTCGGTGGCCATGACCGTACGGCGGCCGTCGGCCGGGTCGAAGGTGTGGATCCGGGCCGAGAGTATGTCCACCCACAGCAGCCGGCCCGTGGCCGGATCCCAGGCCGGTCCCTCGCCCAGCCACGCCGCCGCCCGGACGGCGACCTCGATCCGGGACCCGGTCACCGCTCCCCGCCCCCGGCCGCCCGCACCGACTGCCACGGGTCCGTGAGCGGCCGCTGTCCCTGACCGCTCCGGCTCCAGTCGCACACCCCGCCCGGGAACGCCGCCCGCAGCTGCCGCAGCTCGGAGCCGGTGAACGTCACCTCGTAGTCGGCCGGGTCCACCGCCTTGCGCCGGCACGCGATCACGTCGTCCGCGAGCGGCGCTCCGGCCACCAGCCTCGGCGTCGGGAAGGCCGGGTAGAGCGCGCCGCACTCGCCCGGGTTGTCGTAGGCCAGGCGCTGCTCGACCTTCCGTGGCTCCGTGTCCCTGGTCCAGCACGCGTCCGTCAGCTCCGCCGGCTTGTGCGCGACGACGTCCCGCGCCGTCCAGCCCGCCCGCGCCCCGGTGGACGTCAGCGACGTCAGCCACGCGTCCATCTCCGTGAGGGCGTACCGCAGCGCGGGGCTCCGGAGGCTGAAGCCGTGCCGGTTGTCCTCCGCGAGCATCACCTGGTTGTCCGCGTGGCCGTTCGCCGCGACCAGGCGGGCGCGGGTCGAGTACCCGTGGACCGCCATGTGGATGTCGCCGCCGGGCAGGTCGTCGGTGTAGGAGCGGTGGTCGATGATCGGTGTGGTGGCGAGACCGGCACCGCCCCACAGGATGCGGCCGGTGCCGTACGCCGCCTCGGTCGCCCCGCGGTCGGCCGCCGTCCGGCCCTCGGTGAATTCGGCGTCCCGGTCGATGCCCCCGACCCGGGAGTTGAGGTCGATGAACTGCCGCTTGTCGATCGCCCCCTCGTTCAGCGCGTCGAGGCCGTACTGCACACCGACGTTGTCGAGCGGGCGCAGCGCGGCGCCCGTGCGGCGGTCGGTGCCGTACACGTTCCTGGTGTGGTCGAAGACCGTGCCCCGCGCCCCGTCGGGGTTGGTCTCCGCGTCGTAGCGCTGCTCCTGGGGCAGCGCGGCGGGGAACTCCGCGTCCGGGTCGAGACGCTTCGCGCCGTCGCTCAGGTTGGGGATGCTCGCCCGCTCACGGAACCCGGCGACCGCGGTCTGCTGTTCGGCGCTGAACTCGTTGGGCGCGCTCACGGAGAAGTAGTGGTCGAGCAGCCGGGCGTCCAGCAGCGTGGTGTTGGTCGCCGACGTGACGTCCGGGAAGCTGCACCCGACGATGATCCCGTCGAGCAGACCGGGGTAGTTGTCGGCGGTCTGATGGCTCTGGTACGAACCGCCGGAGCATCCCCAGCCGATGGTGAAACGGGGGACTCCGTACCGCTCCACGAAGTGCTCCTTGACCATCATCGTGGTCTCGGACGCCAGCAGGTCGTTGCAGTTGTTGCCGAAGACGTTGAGGGACGAGGAGGCCACGGCGTACCCACGGCCCAGCATCTCGGTGTCCAGTACGCCGCCGGTGTCCGAGCCCTGGGTGTACCAGCCGCCCCGGCACCCGCCGCCGAAGGTGTACATCAGCCGGCCGTTCCACCCCTCGGAGGGCCGTGCGCGGGTCGGCTCGGGCGCGGCGGGGTCGGCCAGCATGGAGATCTGGTAGACGCCCCGGTTGAGCGTGCCGGTCTCGACACGGATGAGGAAGGGGACGCGTGCGCCGGTGCTCGTGGTGGTCGTCGCCAGGTCCGCCGGGCGGCTCTCCGGATCGGCCAGCGGTTTCACGGTCCCGTCCGTGGACCGGTACGCGTGGTCGACCCGGGTCGCGACCGAGCAGTCCGCGTCCAGCGGCGGCCCCAGCGTGGAGCCGTCGACCAGCTTGAACGACTGCGTACCGCACACGAAGGGCCGCTCGTGCGGACCGCTGATGACCGGACCGGTCGAGGGGTTGTCGCGCACCTGGAGCGCCGCCCCCGCGCCGGGCCGGCCGGGGACGGTCGCGACGAGCCGGCTGCGGCCCTCGCGCAGGGACGTCACCAGGCCGGTCAGGGTGCCGGGCGGGGACCCGGCCGCCGAGAACGCGTCCGTGACGTCCGTCCCGTCGCGGGTGATCCGCACGTCGTCGGGGTCGAGGCGGGGTGGGACCCCGACCCGTACGAGGACGTCGCCGCCGGTGACCACGTCGGGCCGGGTGGACAGCGTGTCGATGGTCAGACGTTCGCCGCCGCCCGGCGGCTGCGCCGCGGCACTGGGCAGACAGGTCAACAGCAGCGCGCCGGCCGCGAGCGCGGTGGCGAGGACGGACCGACGGGACACCGATGAACCCCCATGCTCTGTGGACCGGCAGCCACCGGCCCGTGGAACGACGTGCGCGTCCCGTACGTCCCGCACAGCCCCGCACGGGTCCCCGCGGACGTCCCTTCCGACACTCACGTCACTCCACATCACTCCCGGACCCGCAGAATGGTTCATCCGGCGGAGGACGAGGTCAAGACCGCCTCCCCCTACCCGCGGCTCGCCCACGGATTACGACGGGTGTAGAAAGGGGGCATGCCCGGACGCGACGGCCGCCGGCGCTCGGTTCTGAAGATGAGAACAGTCGCAGGTCAGGTCTTTCTCCTTCAGGTGGCGATCGTCGTACTGCTCGTCGCCGCCGCCTCCGCCGCGCTCGTGCTCCAGGGCCGCACCGACAGCGAACGCGAGGCGCGCAACCGCTCCGTCGCCGTGGCCGAGACCTTCGCGAACTCCCCGGGCATCCAGGCGGCGCTGAAGAACCCCAATCCCGCCGAGGTCCTGCGCAGACCGGCCGAGCTGGCGAGGGAACGCTCCGGTGTGGACTTCATCGTCGTGCTCAACACCGACGGGATCCGCTACACCCACCCGATCCCCGACCGCGTCGGCAAGAAGTTCGTCGGCAATCTGAAGCCCGCCCTCGAAGGGCGGGTCATCACCGAGAAGATCGTCGGCACCATCGGACCCCTCGTGCAGGCCGTCGTCCCCGTCTTCGACGCGAGCGGCAGAGTCATCGGGATGGTCTCGGCCGGGATCACCATCGAGCGCGTGAGCGCGGTCGTCGAGGACCAGTTCCCGCTGCTGTTCGGCTCCGCCGCCGGTGTGCTGCTGCTGACGATGGGCGGGACGGCGCTGGTGAGCAGACGTCTGCGCCGCCAGACGCGCGGACTCGGACCCGCCGAGATGACCCGTATGTACGAGCACCACGACGCGGTTCTGCACTCCGTACGCGAAGGGGTGCTCATCGCCGGCGGCGACGGCGGCCTGCTGCTCGCCAACGACGAGGCACGCAGACTGCTCGACCTGCCGACGGACGTCGAGGGCCGCGCCTTCGACGACCTGGGCCTGGACCCGGACACCGCGGCGCTGCTGGCCTCCGGCCGGACGGCGACCGACGAGGTCCACCCCGTCGGCGAGCGGCTGCTCGCCATCAGCCAGCGGCCCACGGACCAGGACGGCGGACCGCCCGGCACCGTGACCACCCTGCGCGACACCACCGAGCTCCAGACGCTCACCGGAAAGGCCGACGTGGCCCGGGGGCGTCTGAGCCTGCTGTACGAGGCCGGTACGGAGGTCGGCACCACCCTGGACGTGGTCCGCACCTGCGAGGAGCTGACGGAGTTCGCCGCCGCCAACTTCGCGGACTTCGTCACCGTCGACGTGGTCGAGGCCGTCCTGCGCGGCGAGGAGCCGACCACCGTGGTGACGGCCATGCGCCGCACCGCCTCCAGCGGCCGCGACCAGGACACCTCGCTCTACCCGATCGGTGAGCTGATCCACCTTCCCCCGTCGACTCCGGTGAGCGACGCCGTCGTCAACGGCGAGGCGATCCTGGTGCCGGATCTCGCCGCGTTCTCCGGCTGGCACAAGCAGCACCCCGACCGCGCCAGGAAGCTCGTCGCCGAAGAGGGCTTCCACTCGATGATCACCGTCCCGATGCGGGCGCGCGGCGTCACCCTCGGCGTCGTCACCTTCTGGCGGTCCGCGCAGCCCGAGCCGTTCGAGGGCGAGGACCTGTCCGTCGCGGAGGAGATGGTCGCCAGGGCGGCGGTCAGCGTCGACAACGCCCGCCGCTACACCCGCGAACACACCATGGCGGTCACCCTCCAGCGCAGCCTGCTCCCGCGCGGCCTGCCCGACCAGAACGCCATCGACGTCGCCTACCGGTACCTGCCCGCCCAGGCCGGACTCGGCGGGCTCGGCGGCGTCGGCGGCGACTGGTTCGACATCATCCCGCTGCCCGGCGCCCGGGTGGCGCTCGTCGTCGGCGACGTCGTCGGTCACGGCCTGCACGCGGCCGCCACCATGGGCCGGCTGCGCACCGCGGTCCACAACTTCTCGACCCTCGACCTGCCGCCCGACGAACTGCTCTTCCACCTGGACGAACTGGTCGCCCGCATCGACCAGGACGAGGCCGTCGACGGCGCCGACGCCGGAGTCACCGGCGCCACCTGCCTGTACGCGATCTACGACCCGGTGTCCGGGAAGTGCAGCATGGCGCGGGCGGGCCACCTCCAGCCCGTCGTCATCCACGACGACGGCACGGCCATGTTCGCCGACGTGCCCGGCGGCCCGCCGCTGGGGCTCGGCGGACTGCCCTTCGAGACCCTGGAGATCCATCTGCCGGAGAACAGCCTGCTGGCCCTGTACACCGACGGGCTCGTCGAGGACCGGCACCGGGACATCGACGACGGCCTGAACCTGCTGCGCCTGACCCTCGCCGCCCAGGCCGACCGGACCCCGGACCAGGCGTGCGACGCGGTCCTCCAGGCGCTGCTGCCCGAGCACCCCCGCGACGACACCGCCCTGCTCGTCGCGCGCACGCGGGTGCTGGACGGCGCCCATGTCGCCGACTGGGAGATCCCCGCCGACCCCGCCGCGGTGGGCAGGCTGCGGGCGGACGTCAGCCGCAAGCTGACCGAGTGGGGCCTGGTCGAGGAGGCGTTCACGACCGAGCTGATCCTCAGCGAACTGGTCACCAACGCGATCCGCTACGCCTCCGGCCCCATCCGGGTACGGATCATCCGCGACCGGAGCCTGATCTGCGAGGTCTCCGACCACAGCAGCACCTCGCCGCATCTGCGGCAGGCGGCCGGCACCGACGAGGGGGGCCGGGGACTCTTCCTCGTCGCCCAGTTCGCGGAGCGCTGGGGGACCCGCTACAGCCCCCAGGGCAAGGTCATCTGGACCGAGCAGCTGCTCGGCGGAGCCGATTCCGCCCTGTGACGGCGCCCCGTCCGCGCGGGGACGGGGCCGCGGTCTGTCAACCCGGGCTCGGCCGTTCGGGAGCCGACGAGCGAGGTCCGTTCGGAGCCCATACGCTCGTGGGAGTGCGAATCAGGCACCTCGGAGTGAACTCCAACAGACGTGGTATCCGTCCGGCATACGTGGGCGAAGAACGGCCCCGTGAACGACATGCCCGACGAGTTCCACGCGCACCTCAGGTCGGCGCGTTCCTGGCCGGCACCGCTCAATCCGGCGCCGCTCGGCCGGGAAGAGAAAGGGACTGGGTTTATGGGGCTGCTGCCGACCGTCTTGATATCCCTGGTGTTTCCGGTGCTGATGCTGTTCTTCATGGTGGCGCTCGGACGCATGGAGGAGATCCTGTTGCCGCATCTGCGGGCGCCACGGCCGGCCGGGCAGGAGACCGACACCCCGTCGAAGGATTCCCCGGCGCAGGACACGCGGGAGGCGGACGGGGACTCCACCGCCGACGACGACCGTGCCAAGGCCCTGCGCGCCGAGGAGCTCCGTATCGCCCACGCCCGCGCCGACATCGCCAGGGCGCGCGCCGAAGCCCTGCGCCGCTCCGCCCGCCGCCGCGCCTACGGGGCCCCGCGCGCCGCCGGCCGCACCAACACCGGCCCCCCGCGCGGCGCGCGCACGACCCCTCTTCGATTCCGGTGAACCGGCGCGCCGTCGCACGGGCCCTGCTCAGCTCCCACGGCAGCACCTACGCCAGGGAAGCCGGCATCCGGCTGCGTGACACACCACAGCCCCTCTATCAACTGCTGCTCCTCGCCCTCCTGTTGAGCGCCCCCATCCGCGCCGGTGTGGCCGTCAGCACGGCGCGCGCCCTGAACGAGGCGGGTCTGCGCAACCCGCGCCGGATGACCGAGGCGACCTGGCAGCAGCGTGTCGACGCCCTCGGCCGGGGCGGGTACCGCCGCTACGACGAGAGCACCGCCACCCGGCTCGGCGACGGCGCCGATCTGCTGATCCGGCGGTGGCACGGCGACCCGCGCCGCATGCGGGCCGAGGCGGACGGCGACATCGAGGTGCTGCGCCGGCTGATCCAGGACCTGCCCGGGATCGGCCCCGTCGGGGCGGACATCTTCCTGCGCGAGGCGCAGGCCGTCTGGCCCGAGGTGGCGCCGTACTTCGACACCAGGGCGCTGCGCGGCGCTGAACGACTGGGCCTCGGTACGGACCCCGCCGCGCTCACCCGGCTCGCGGGCGACGCGGGCCCCGCCGCCCTGGCCGCCGGGCTGGTGCGCGCCTCTCTGGACGACGACATCGTCGAGGAGCTGACCCCGTCCGGCGCCTGACACGCCCCGGCCGGCCGCAACCGCCGGGGAGCCCGGCGCCGCCGTCAGTACTCGCTGTCGATGCCCGTGACGAACGCGGCTCCCAGCGGCGCCTCGTCCCCCGAGAAGCCGGCCCGTTCGAGCGCGGCGCCCGCCACCCGCTTCGCCTCCGTCTCGGCGCCGCGCTTGTTCTCGGCCTCGATCTCCAGCCTGATGCTGAAGGTGCCGCCCTCGTTCACCGTCAGCATGTCCAGGTCCTCGGCCTCACCCAGGGCCGTGTGCTGGGGGTCCGCGGGCCGCAGCGCGCGCAGCAGGGTCGCGCGGGAGTCCGCGTCGAGCGTGCGCAGGAAAGTGCCCGGGACGGTGATGACGTACGCGGTCATGCGAACTCCTGGCGTTGACGGCCCCCGCCGCGCGGGGTCGGGCTTCGCGCCTCATTCAGTGACTGCCCCGTTTTCCGCCGCGATCACCTCCCGGATCCCGATCACTGCCCGGATCTCCCCGGCGCCCGCGCCGACGGCGGGCGATCGCGGGACCGGTTCGGTGCCCCGCCCCGCTGTGGGATGCTGAGGGCTCCGCACCCCCCTTCTCCCTGCCGAGGCACCATGCGCTGCGTCATCGCCCGCTTCCCCTTCGACCTGGTCAAGAGCGAGGTGCAGGCGGCGATGAAGGGCGTCAAGCCCGAACCGGTCACGGGCGAGTCCGTCGTGATCAACCGCCGTACGTACCCGGTGAAGCAGGTGGGCGAGGTGATCACGCGCCAGGACCGCCGTGACTTCTCGGCCTCCGAGGTGACCCGCGCGCTGACCCGGCTCGGCTTCACCTGCCGCCCCGTGCCCGCCCCGGCGGGGGAGCCCGGCCCGCCCGAGACGGCACCGCCCGGCACCTCCCCGCGGAACTGAGCGGCGCGGACACGCCACGGCGCACGGCATACGGCGGGGCCCCGTCACCCACCGGTGACGGGGCCCCGCCGTCCGCGTCATCCCGCCGGATCCCGCGCTGTTACGCGGACCAGCTCCGCGACGACGACTGACGCGCCCCGCCCGACCGGCCCTGCGCGGCGCTCCCGGACGGCCTGCGGCCCTGGGAGGACCGGCCACGCCCACGGCCGCCCGAACCGCCCTTGGGACGCTCCGAGACCGGCGCCGAGATGACCACGGGCACCCCCGACGGGGCCTTCGCCCCGGTGATCCGGCTCAGCTCCGCCTCACCGGAACGCACCTGCGCGACCTGCGGCACGATCCCCGCGTCGGCCATCAGCCGTGTCATGTCACGGCGCTGGCCGGGCAGGACGAGCGTGACGACGCTGCCCGACTCCCCGGCGCGGGCGGTGCGTCCGCCGCGGTGCAGATAGTCCTTGTGGTCGCTCGGCGGGTCGACGTTCACGACGAGGTCGAGATTGTCGATGTGAATGCCGCGCGCCGCGACGTTCGTCGCCACGAGCACCGTCACATGACCCGTCTTGAACCGCGAGAGCGTCCGGGTGCGCTGTGGCTGGGACTTGCCGCCGTGCAGCGCGGCGGCGCGTACCCCGCTGTTCAGCAGGTGCTCGGTCAGCCGGTCGACGGCGTGCTTGGTGTCCAGGAACATCAGCACCCGGCCGTCACGGGCCGCGATCTCCGTGGTGGTCGCGTACTTGTCGGCGCTCTGCACGTGCAGGACGTGGTGCTCCATGGTGGTGACCGTGCCGACGGCCGCGTCGACGGAGTGCACCACCGGGTCGTTCAGATAGCGGCGGACCAGCAGGTCGACATTGCGGTCGAGCGTCGCCGAGAACAGCATCCGCTGGCCCTCCGGCCGCACCTGGTCCAGCAGCTCGGTGACCTGCGGCATGAAACCCATGTCGGCCATCTGGTCCGCCTCGTCGAGCACGGTGATCGCGACCCGGTCCAGCAGGCAGTCACCGCGCTCGATGAGGTCCTTCAGCCGGCCGGGCGTCGCGACGACGATCTCGGCGCCGCCCCGCAGCGCGCCGGCCTGCCGCCCGATCGACATACCGCCGACGACGGTGGCGAGCCGCAGCCTCAGCGCGCGGGCGTAGGGAGTGAGCGCGTCGGTGACCTGCTGCGCCAGCTCACGGGTGGGCACCAGGACCAGCGCCAGGGGCTGCTTCGGCTGGGCGCGCTGTCCCGCCGTGCGTACCAGGAGCGCCAGACCGAAGGCGAGGGTCTTGCCGGAGCCCGTACGGCCCCGCCCGAGGACGTCGCGTCCCGCGAGCGAGTTCGGCAGCGTCGCGGCCTGGATCGGGAACGGCGCGCTCACACCGAGGCCGGTGAGGGTCTCCGTCACCGGGGACGGCATGTCCAGCTCGGCGAAGGTCGCCACGGCGGGCAGGGCGGGTGTGACGGTGACCGGGAGGGCGAACTCGCCCTGTACGGCGGCGGGACGACGGCCGTAGGACCGGCCGGAGGAGCCCGAGCGGCCCGAACCGGAGGACTGCGGGCGGAAGCGGCTGCCACCACCGCCGGAGCCACCGGACCGGGTGCGCGGGTATCGGTCGTTCGTGCGAGGCGTGCGGTTCATGCTGAACCTCTCTCGATGCGGCGCGTATCGAGGAACTCTTGGGCAGAATGACCGCGCAAGGAATCGCAAGAACGAGCCGGGGGAAAACGAAAACAGAGCCGTGCCGGGACATGGGACGCCGTCACCGGCGGACGGAAATTCCGGGAATCCGCGAGAACCGGCGACCGGGTCACCGGAGCAAGGGGCCCGGCGGTCCTGTGCGGCCGGCGCGGGGGAAATTCGTCGGCCGGCCGTTCAGTCCGGCGAGGAGAAACCTGGTCCCACGCGGCACCCGGAGGTGTCACGCGCACCGGGCGGCCCGGAGGAAAAGCAACGTAGCCGGCGCCCGCACCTCGCGATGCGGGCGCCGGCTACGTCTGGCGCGTCGGCGTCAGGCGGGAACGATGTTCTCCGCCTGCGGGCCCTTCTGGCCCTGCGTGACGTCGAAGTTCACCTTCTGGCCCTCCTGGAGCTCACGGAAGCCCGAGGTGGCGATGTTCGAGTAGTGGGCGAAGACGTCGGCGCCGCCGCCGTCCTGCTCGATGAAGCCGAAACCCTTTTCGGAGTTGAACCACTTTACGGTGCCACTTGCCATTTTGATCTCCTTCAGGGCAATGCTGCCCGGGGGCCCGCACTGTGCGCACCCCACGTCGCCTTTGGATGATTAGCCCGTCCGGAAAAGCACCGGAAATACAAAAGCGCACTCACCGGCACACATAGTCGGCGAGAGCACTTGAAGTCTTCGGGAACCACAACTGCAACTGGCGCTCACAGTAGCACGGTGCATGCGATCGAGTACGGGACGTCTTGGCCGCCCGGGCGGCCCATCGGGAAATCGGCCGGGCCGCGGAGGAAATTTCGGGGATCCGGGATCGGGAATATTCTCCGGTTCTTCACCCGGTGGCTACTCCCGGCGGCGTACACACGCACCGGCCGGGCCGCCTAGCGTGCGGGATGTGAACCGCGTGACGACCGTCGAGCGCCTGCGCGCCCGCGCCGGAGAACTGCCGCCGCCCACCGCCGACCTGCTGGTGGTGGCGGCCGTCGGTCTGCTCACCGCGTCCGACGCCGCCGGCAACGATCCCGGTTACCGGCAGGCCGACTGGTTCACCTGGCTGCTCCTCGCCGTCTCGCTCCTCGCGCTGGTGCGCCGACGCCGGGAGCCGGTGGCCGTCGCCGTGATCACGGGGGCCGCCTGCGCCGGCTGGGCGCTGTACGGGCACATCGGCGAGCTGCTGAATCTGCCGGTGATCGTGGCGCTCTACACCGTGGCGGTCCTCGGCGACCGCCGGCGCACGGTAAGGACCGGGCTGGTGGCCGCCGCCGTCTCGGGCGCCGTGGCACTGCGGGTGGGCGGCGACATGGTCAATCCGCAGGGCCTGCCTCTCCTGGAGGCGATCTGGCCGCTGGTACCGCTGCTGCTGGGCGAAGTGGTCCGCACCCGGCGGGAGTTGCTGCGCGCGTACGAGGCCAGGGCCGCCCGCGCGGAGGAGGACCGCGAGCGGGAGGCGGCGCGACGGGTGCGTGAGGAGCGCGTACGGATCGCCCGCGAGCTGCACGACATCGTCGCCCACACGGTGACGGCGATGACCGTGCAGGCGGGCGTGGCGCTGGACGCGCTCGACGTCCGGCCGGAGGTGTCGAGGAAGGCGATGCGGCAGGTGCGTGAGTCCGGCAGGGAGGCGGTCCGCGAACTGCGGGCCACGGTCACCGTGTTGCGCGAGAGCGACGCCGAGCCCATGGCGCCGCCGCCCGGGATCGGCCGGCTCGGCGAACTCGCCGAACGGTTCGAGGGCGGCGGCGTCGAGTTGGTGATGCGGCAGGAGGGGGAGCTGGACGGGCTGCCCCCGATGGCCGGACTCGCCGTCCACCGCATCGTGCAGGAGGCACTGACCAATGTCGTCAGGCACTCGGGCGCCCGGCAGGCCGCCGTCTCCGTCGTCCGCGTCGGCGACCGGCTGACGGTGGAGATCGTGGACGACGGAGACGGCGCCGGGGGAGGCCGCGTGGCGGGCCCGGAGGGTGAACGGCCCGGTCCCGGCCCCGGGTTCGGACTGCTCGGCATACGGGAGCGCGCGGTGGCGGCCGGTGGCGGCGTGGAGTACGGCCCGGTGCCGGGCGGCGGCTTCCTCGTCCGCGCCTGGCTGCCGGTCGGGCCTCCCGCCGGCCGGCCGGAGGTGCGGCCGTGAGCGTGCGTGTGGTGCTGGCCGACGACCAGACCGTCGTACGGGCGGGCTTTCGCGCCCTGCTCGATCTGACCGACGACCTCGTGGTGGTCGCCGAGGCCGCCGACGGGATCAGGGCGCTGGAGGCGGTGCGCACCACCCGGCCGGACGTCGTCCTCATGGACGTCCGGATGCCGGGCATCGACGGGATCGAGGCCACCCGCCGTATCGCCGCCGACCGCGCGCTCGACCGCGTCCGGGTGGTGATGCTGACGACGTACCAGGTCGACGCGTACATCTTCGAGGCGCTTCGGTGGGGCGCCGCGGGCTTCCTCCTCAAGGACATGGAGCCGGACGAACTGCGGGCGGCGATCCGTACCGTCGCCGCCGGACAGAGCCTGCTGGCCCCGGCCGTGACCCGCTCGGTCGTCGAGGAGTTCGTCAGACTCCGGGCGCCGGAGGCGGCGGGCGCGGCGCGGCTGGACCGGCTCACCGGCCGGGAGCGCGAGGTGATGGCCCTGGTCGCCGCCGGACTCAGCAACGCGGAGATCGGCACGGAGCTGGCCATGAGCCCGCTGACGGCGAAGACCCATGTCAGCCGGGCCATGATCAAACTCGGGGCACGGGACCGGGCACAGCTCGTCGTCCTCGCGTACGAGACCGGTCTGGTGCGGGCGGGGGAGCGCTGAACCCGGTTCGGTACGCCGGGCTGCTCCGGCGGGCGCTTCCCGGTCCGATCGGTTCTGGGTCCTGGCTTCGGACTCGCGCCGTCCGCCCGCAGAACGGGGCCCGCGGCATCCGGTGCGGTCCGTTGCGAGGCGGAGGACCGGCCCCGTACCGGGCGTACTCGGCCGGCTCACGGCAGCGCGGGGGAACCTCCCGTGCCCCCTCGGCCACCGGGGAGAGGCGCTGTGCCAGGCGTCGCCGGTCGGGCGGGACCTTCCGGAACCGCCTCAGGGGTGTGGACGTAGGGCGTCGTCGTGCTCAGTTCCTCGAAGCCCAGGCGCCGCAGGATCGGGCGGCTCAGGTTCGACGCGTCGACCTGGAGGTAGCGGTAGCCCCGCTCGGCGGCCAGACGCGTACGGAAGGCGACCAGCGCGCGATAGAGCCCCCTGCCGCGCCAGTCGGGGACGGTGCCGCCGCCCCACAGACCGGCGAACTCCGTGCCGGCCGGCAGTTCCAGCCGCGCCGCGCTCACCGGCACGTCACCCGCCAGCGCGACACCCGCCGCGACCGTGCCCGGAGCGGCGGCGAGCTGGGCCAGCAGCCGCTCCCGGGTGTGACTCCGGTCCGCGCCGAACGCCCGTTCGTGGACCTCGGCCATCAGCTCGGCACCGGACGCGTCGGTCACCGCGACCAGCCGCACCCCCTCGGGCAGCGTGGCGTCGCGCGGCAGATCGGCGGCCTCGGCGACCATCAGCGTCTCCGGGGGCTCGGGCGTGAAACCGGCCGCCGCCAGCCGTCGGGGCAGATCCCGGGGCGTGTCGTGGGAGTAGACCTTCCACTCGAACTCCAGGCCGAGGGAGGCGAAATGACGGATCTGCTCGCCGATCGCGGCATCCGCGGAGCCGGCGTCCAGGTCCGACCAGAGGACACCGTTCCAGCCGCCGCCCGACTCCGCGCCCGGCCCCGTGACCGTCTGGCGCACCACGTCGCCCACCCGCTCGACCACCGCCCCCGGACCGTCGGCGGGCGCCTCTCTGCGCATCTGCCGGTCGAACAGCGCGCGTACCGCTTCGGGGTCCATCCGCCCACTCCAGCGGGGCTCCGCCCGCGCCGCAACAGGGTTTCGCCGGACCTCGCCGGTCAAGCCGCCTTGCGGGTCTCGGTGAGACGGGCGAAGGCGACCACATTGCCCTGGTATCCGGTCTTCTCGGTGAACGGACCGCCGCAGGTGATCAGGCGCAGTTCGGGCGCCCCCGTCGCGCGGTAGACGCTCCTGGCCGGGAAGCCGTCCTTGGCGAAGGACTCCACGCCGTAGACGGTGAACACGGCCGTGGTGCCGTCGGCGCGTGTCACCTCGACGCGGCTGCCCTTGGCGAGACTGCCCAGGTCGTAGAAGACGGCCGGGCCCTGAGCGGTGTCGACATGGCCCACGATCACCGAGGTGCCCTGTTCGCCGGGT
Source organism: Streptomyces sp. NPDC104581 (assembly GCF_055583685.1). NCBI lineage: Bacteria > Bacillati > Actinomycetota > Actinomycetes > Kitasatosporales > Streptomycetaceae > Streptomyces > Streptomyces sp. NPDC104581. The sequence goes on along the minus strand of NZ_JBVJNN010000004.1, from coordinate 62,691 downwards.
GTCACCGACCCCTGGAAGTGGCCGGCCAGTCCCGGCCGGTCGGCCGGTGGCGCGTCGATCCAGCCGTCGGCGTCCAGCGACACCCGGGTCAGCGGCGCGTCGACCCGTACCGAAGGGATCAGGATCCGGGTCGCGGCGGAGCCCGGCAGCGGGGGCGCGGCCCTCGCGGCCGCTCCGTCGGGCCGGGGCACCGCGTCCCTTTCCCCGCCGGTGTCCGGGACGGCGGAACCCGCTCCGGCGGGCCGCGGCGGGAGCACGACCTGCCCCTCGGCGCTGATCCGCACCACGAAGACGCCGACGAGCAGGAGCAGTACGACCATGGACCACCGGGAGGCCCGCAGTCTTTCCGACTCCGTCATCACGCACCGTCCTGCGCCGGGGATGGGCCCCTGGATCCGGCCGCGGGGCGGGGCACGGCCTGATCCAGGGGCGGGTGGGTGGTCAGGAGCCGTTCACCGACCGTCGGCGGACGAGCCGGACGGCGCCGCCGAGCGCGACGGCGATGACCACGGATCCGACGGCCAGCCCGGCCGTGTTCGGTTCGCCGTCGGTGCTGCCGCCGATCCCGGCCTTCACACCCTTGTGCGCGGTGTCCTCGTGCGGCGGGGGCTCATGAGGCCGCTGTTCGGGGTGGAGCGGGCGCTCCGAGTGCTTCGGGCGCTCCGGGTGGTCCGGCCGGGGCGGCTCCCACGGTCCCGGCGGCCTGCCCTGCTCGGCCGGCTCCTCGGGCTCGCCGGGTCTGCTGGGCTCACCGGGCTTCTCGTGCTTCTCGTGCTTGTCGTCCTTGCCCGGTCTGATCGTCAGGGGCAACGAGCGGATCTTCCCGTCGCAGTCGAAGGTGATCTCGTACTCCGCCTCCGGCTTCACGTCGTCGAAGATCCTGGCCGGCTTCGCCTCGCCCTCGTTGAGGGTGACGGTTTCGAACACCCCCGACGAGACGGTCACGGTCGGTACCCCGCAGCCCGCGGTCCGGATCTCCACCTCGCCACCGGGTTCGACCGCCCGGGGGGAGACGCTGTAGTCGAATCCGGCCTCGTCGCCCGCGTACGCGGGCCACCCCGCCCCGAGAACGAGAGCCGCCGCGCCCATGATCGCCGCCGGGGCCGTAGCTGTCCTGCGCATCGGACCTCCCACACCTGATCGTCCGGTGAACGTCGGGGGCGGCGCGGCGGGGACAGCCGGACGCACCGCACAGTTACCCCGACGCTAGAAGTGATGATTTGTCAGCGCACGCCGGGAGACCGGCACTGCCGCCACTCGGGTTACCGCCCGGGCACGCGCTCACGCGCCTTGCGCTCCCCGGCAATTCGCGGAAACCCGGCCGGTGTGGCCACCGCGCGTGCCATGCTCGGTAAGCACTCTTACCGGTGACTCCGCCAGGGCGTACGGCGTGAGCCAGTCATGGCGCGATTCGGGGAGAGCGGATGGAGCCGACGGGTGACCCCGCGGACGGTACAAACGGTACGGACGACACGGACGGCGCCAGTGAGGCCGGTGGCGCTCCCGGGGCCGAGTTCGGCACCGGACACCTGCGCAGGGCCCAGCGCCGCGAACGGCTGCTGACGACCGCGACCGACCTCTTCACGACCCGCGGCTACGTGGGCACGTCCATCGAACGGATCTGCTCCACGGCGCATGTGTCGATCCGCGCGTTCTACCAGGAGTTCGAGGGGAGGGAGGCCCTGTTGATCGCCCTCCACAACCAGGTCGCCCGCGCCGGCATGGAGGCGACACTCGCGGTACTCGGCGATCCCGCGATGGAGACGGCCGACACCCGGACCAGGATCACCGCGCTGATCCGCGCGTACGTCGGCGCGGTGACCGCGGACCTCGCGTCCGCCCAGGTCGCCTTCGTCGAGGTGATCGGCGTCAACCGCGCCGTCGAGGAACACCGTGTCCTCTGGCGGAGCCTGTGGACGGACTTCCTGATCGGTGAGGCGGACCGCGCCGCCGGCCGGGGCGAGGCGGTGCCGCGCGACTACACGCTGGCGACGGTCGCCCTGATCGGCGCCATCAACGAGCTGGTGGCGCACTGGGCCCGCAGCGGGGGAGCGGTGCCCCGCGAACTCGTGGCGGACGAGATGGTCCAGCACGTGCTCGGCACGATCGGCCACCCCACGGCACCGGGAGACGGTGCCGGCCGTGCGGACGAGGGAGCGTGACAGTATGAGCGGGCTCTGGCACCAGGTCATGCGCACCATGTCACAGCCGGGCGCGTCGCCCGACGACGACATCCTCGCGCTGGCCGCCGCCGACATCGCCCTGCGCAACCACCCGGAACCGCCCGCCGACGCCGAGGTCGTCCTCGACATCGCGCGGTCCGAGTTCGCCGCCGTGCTGACCGTGCGGCAGGCCAGGACGGCGCTCCAGCGGGCCCGCGAGATGGCCAGGGAGCACACGCGGGACCAGCGGCGCGGGAACGGCGGCCGGGACCGTACGGACGGCGGGAGCGGCTGACCGGCAGCTCAGCGCCGTACGTCCCGGGCGGGGCGGTCCGGCCGCTCGGTTAGCCTGAGTGGACGATGAACCGTTTGACGACGCCCTGGGGCGATCTCGACCTCGCCCGCTTCCCCGAGCAGCCCCGCGACACGCTGCGGGCCTGGGACGCGGCCGACGAGTATCTGCTGCGCCACCTCGCCGAGGCCGGGGGCGACGCCCCCGGCGCGCACGGCGCCACGGCCGGTGGTGGGGCGGCCATGGGCGCCGGGGTGGACCTCTCCGGCAGCGTGGTCGTCGTCGGCGACCGCTGGGGCGCGCTCGCGACCGCGCTCGCCGCGTACCGCCCCGTACAGATCACCGACTCCTACCTCACCCAGCGGGCGACCCACGCCAATCTGCTGCGCAACGGCATTGACACCGACGCCGTACGGCTGTTGTCGGCGCGGGACACACCGCCCGAGCGGATCGACGTCCTGCTGATCCGGGTGCCCAAGAGCCTCTCCCTCCTGGAGGACCAGCTCCACCGGCTGGCGCCGGCCGTGCACCGGGGGACCGTCGTGGTCGGCACCGGCAAGGTCACCGAGATCCACACCTCGACCCTGAGACTCTTCGAGCAGATCCTCGGCCCGACCCGGACCTCGCTCGCGGTCAAGAAGGCGCGCCTGATCCTCTGCGCCCCGGCCGCCGAACACGCCCGCTCCCGCGCGACGGCCGGAGCCTGGCCGATCTCGTACACCGTGCCCGAGGGAGCGGGCAGCGGCTCGGGTCTGACCGTCGTCAACCACGCCGGGATCTTCTGCGCGGAACGCCTCGACATCGGTACGCGGTTCTTCCTGCGCCATCTGCCCGAGCGCGGCGGTCCTGAGCACGTCGTCGACCTCGGCTGCGGGAACGGCGTCGTCGGCACGGCCGTCGCCGTGGCCAACCCGGAGGCCCGGCTGACGTTCATCGACGAGTCCTTCTCGGCCGTGGCCTCCGCGCGGGCGACCTACGCCGGGAACGCCGGCACCGCCACCGCGGCGGAGTTCGTCGTCGGGGACGGCCTGGCCACCGTGGCACCCGGTTCGGCCGACCTCGTGCTCAACAATCCGCCGTTCCACAGCCACCAGGCGACCACCGACGCGGCGGCCTTCCGGATGTTCGCCGGGTCCCGCGAGGCGCTTCGGCCCGGGGGCGAGCTGTGGGTGGTCGGCAACAGGCACCTCGGCTACCACGCCAAGCTGCGGCGGCTGTTCGGCAACTGCGACGTCATGGCGAGCGATCCGAAGTTCGTGGTGCTGCGGGCCGTCCGCCGCTGACCGGCCGTCGGATCCGGTGAAGATCATGCGTGTTCACCGGGTCTGACCGGCCGGAACTCGCCTTTTCCGGCCGCCTGTTCGGCAGACTGGACCGGTGACGTCACTCCCACAACTCCCGTCCCAGGTACAGCACGGCCCGCAGCCCGGCCACATGATCGTGTGCGGCGACGACGCGCTCGGCCACCGGCTGGCCGGCGAACTGCGCGATGTGTACGGCGAGCAGGTCACCCTCGTCGTCCCGCCCGTGCGCGCGGAACGCCGCGACCCCGCGCCGCTCACCGGCCGCGGCAGGGCCTCCGCCCTCATCGGCCGGATGTCGGCCGTCATGGCACGGACGTACGGCTCCACCACCGGCGACCCCGACGCCCGGCCGGGCGACCCCGCACCGCCGACGCTCATCGAGGCCGGGGAACTCGACACCGACGTCCTCGTGGAGGCGGGAGTGACCGAGGCGGCGGCCCTCGCGCTCGTCCATGACGACGACGAGGTCAACATCCGGACAGCCCTCGCGGCCCGGCGTCTCAACCCCCAACTGCGCCTCGTCATCAGGCTCTACAACCGCAAGCTCGGCCAGCACCTCGAAGAGTTGCTCGACCAGGCGGCGGCCGTCGCCGTCCCCGGCCTGGACATCGCCGCGCTCGACGCCTCCACCACCGTCCTCTCCGACGCCGACACCGCCGCTCCCGCGCTCGCGGCCACCGCCGTGGCCGGCACGAGCAAGATCGTCCGGGCCGACGGGCTGATGCTGCGGGCCGTCGAGCGCGACCCGCCGGGCCCCGGCGAGGTCGCCGACCCCGGTCTGTGCACCCTCGCGCTGCTCTCCTCCACCACCAACGACCCCGCGGGCGCCGAGGGCTCGGACAGCAGTGGCAACGACGGCCCGCGCCTGCTGCCCGACGACGACACCACGGCGGCGGCGACCGGCCGGGGCACCGTGGTCCTGGAGGCCGTGTCCCACGAGGGCGAGCCGCTGTCACGCCGCCGCACCACCGGGCGCGGCGCCCCGCTGGGGTCGCTCCTCTCCCGCCGGCTGCGCTGGTCGTTCGCCGGGATCGCCTTCGCCGTACTCGTCCTGGCCGTGGTCTCCGCCATCACCACCGACGACCACCCGCTGCACGCGACATACATCGTCCTGCTCGACCTGTTCGCCATCGGGGACCCCGCCACCGGCGAGGACCTGGACCGCCAGGTGATCCAGCTCCTCTCCGGTCTCGCCGGGCTGCTGCTGCTGCCGGTCCTGCTCGCCGCCGTCCTCGAAGCCCTCGGCACCTTCCGCAACGCGTCGGCGCTGCGCAGGCCGCCCCGCGGACTCTCCGGCCACATCGTGCTGCTCGGCCTCGGCAAGATCGGGAGCAGGGTGCTGATCCGGCTGCGCGAGCTGGACATCCCGGTGGTGTGCGTGGAGGAGGACCCCGAGGCCCGGGGCATCGCCCTCGCGCGGAGCCTGCGGGTGCCGACCGTCGTGGGCGACGTGACCCAGGAAGGCGTCCTGGAGGCGGCCAAGGTGCACCGGGCGCACGCCCTGCTCGCGCTCACCAGCATCGATGTCACCAACCTCGAGGCCGCCCTCTACGGGCGGTCGGTCAAACCGGACCTGCGGGTCGCCCTGCGGCTGTACGACGACGAGTTCGCCACCGCCGTCTACCGGACGCTGCGGGCCGCCCACCCCCGGGCCCTGACCCGGAGCCGCAGCGTCTCCACGCTGGCGGCCCCGGCCTTCGCCATCGCCATGATGGGGCGTCAGATCCTCGGTGCGATCCCGGTCGAGCGCAAGGTGCTGCTGGTCGCGGCCATCGATGTGGCCGGCCACCCGAGACTCCAGGGACGCACCGTCGCCGAGGTGTTCAGACCGGGCGCGTGGCGGGTCATCGCGCTGGACACGGCGGCGCCGGGGGACCGGCTGCCCGATCTCGCGGACACCCGGCGCGACCACGACGAGGACCGGCCCGACGGACTCGTCTGGGATCTGCACCCCGGCTATGTGCTGCGGGCCCAGGACCGGGTCGTACTCGCCGCCACCCGGCGGGGACTCGCCGAACTGATGGGCCGTCAGGCAACGGCTCCACCCGGGCCCCCGGCGCCGTAGTCCGGCACCACCCGGCCGCATCCCCGGGGCCGGTGAACCGGACGCCGCGGATATCGGCCACCGGAGGTGTCCGTTCCCGCCGTACTGCGGACGGCACCGCCTCCGGTAAGCGGCCGTCTCCCCGCCCGTCACCCGACTGCCCTACTGTTCCCGTCACTTCACTCGTATCACGGAGGGCCGGGAACATGGGAAGACTGATGCGTACGACAGTGGCGGCGGGCGCGGCCGGGGCGCTGGCGCTGGTGGGCGCGCTGGGCCAGGCGGCCACCGCCGTCGCCGACGAACAGCTGCCGTACTCCTCCTCCACCGGTGTCGGGGTCCACAACGCCTACGAGAAGACGACCTTCCCGTATCTCGCCGACGCGCTGGACTCCGGTGCCGGGATGCTCGAACTCGACGTGTGGACCAATGTGTTCGGTGCCTCCTGGCGGGTCTCGCACAGCAACCCCCTCGGCAGCGACAGCAACTGCGTCAATGCCACCAACCCCGGTGAGCTGCGCACCAAGCCCCGTGACCAGGGACTGCCCGGCTGTCTCGCGGACATGAAGGTCTGGCACGACGCCAACCCCGGCCACCGGCCGATCCTCGTCAAGGTCGAGCTGAAGGACGGCTTCCAGGGCAAGGGCGGACGCGGACCCGCCGCGCTCGACGCGCTCCTGACGTCCACGCTCGGCGACGCGGTCCACCGCCCGGCCGACCTCGTGGGCGGCAGCGCGGACCTCGACACCGCCGTACGGGAGCGCGGCTGGCCGGCGCGCTCCGCGCTCGCGGGCAAGTTCGTCTTCGAGCTGATCCCCGGCACCGTCGAGCAGCAGAACCCCCTCGACACCCTGTGGACCGACCGCGAGTACGCCATCCATCTGCGGGACCTCGCCGACGCGGGCCGGCTCGGCGACGCGGCGGCCTTCCCCGCCGTGCTCGGCGCCGCCGCCGGGGACCCCCGGACCCGGTACGCGGACGCCTCGCTGCGGCCCTGGTTCGTCGTCTTCGACGGCGCCGCCTCCCGCTACGCGGCCGAGGACATCGACACCGCCTGGTACGACCAGCGGCACTACCTCGTGGTCATGACGGACGCGCACTCGGTGGCGCCCGCCATCGACGGCACCAACCCCACGGAGGCGCAGGCGCGCGACCGCGTCGCACTGCTGGCCGGCCGGCACGCGAGCATCGTGTCGGCTGACTGGTACCCGCTGCCGTCCGTCCTCGCCACGGTCCTGGAACGCGGCGCGGGGCGGTAGCCGGAGACGCCCCGGGGCCGGGCGCGGTCCCCCCAGGCCGCGCTGCCCGGCCGGTGGCACGGGGGACCGCGTGCGGGCGGCGCCGGTGGTGCGGGGCGCGCGGGGGCGGGCCGGTGCGGTACGCCGAGAGGCGCCAGCGCCGGTGGTGCGGCGCCCGGGTCAGTCGCCCGGCGCGGGGCGACCTGCGAGCACCGTCTCCAGCGTGTCCGCCTGCGACGCCGGCTTGTCCTCGCGGTGCCGCAGCACCCGCGCGAACCGCAGCGTCACCCCCGCCGGGTAGCGGGAGGAGCGCTGGAGCCCGTCGTAGGCGATCTCCACCACCAGCTCCGGACGCACCCGGACCGTGAAGCCGTCGTCCGCCTCGGCCAGCTCCCCCAGACGCGCCGTCTGCCACTCCAGCATCGCGTCCGTCAGGCCCTTGAAGGTCTTGCCCAGCATCACGAACGAGCCGTCCGGCTGTCTGGCCCCCAGATGCAGATTGGACAGCCTGCCCGTGCGCCTGCCGTGACCCCACTCGGCCGCGAGCACCACGAGATCCAGGGTGTGGACCGGTTTGACCTTCAGCCATCCGGCGCCGCGCCGGCCCGCGCTGTACGGGGTGTCGAGCGCCTTCACCACCACGCCCTCATGGCCCCGGTCCAGCGTGGCGCGCCAGAACGCCTCCGCCTCCCCGACGTCCGGCGCGCCGTCCCCGTCCGGCGCGGGGACCACCACCCGGCGCACCCGCATCGGCTCCGGGACCAGCCGGTCCAGCGCCGTACGGCGCTCCCCGTACGACAGGTCGAGGAGATCCTCGCCGTCGGCGGCGAGGACGTCGAAGAAGACCGGAGACAGCGGCAGGGCCGCGGCCGCCGCCCCGACATCGGTACGGGAGCCGACACGCCCCGCGACCTCCTGGAACGCGCGGGGCCTGCCGTCCGCGTCCAGTGAGATGACCTCGCCGTCCAGGATGAACCGGTCACCGTCCAGCGCCAGCGCGGCGGCCGTCACCTCGGGCAGCCGGTCGGTGATGTCGTCGAGGGTGCGGGTGTAGACACGTACGGCATCACCCGTCCGATGGACCTGGACGCGGATCCCGTCCAGCTTCTCCTCCACGCCGCACGGCGCGAGCTGCCCGACGGCCTCGGTGACGCCACCCGCCGTCCGCGCGAGCATCGGCAGTACGGGGCGGCCCACCGTCAGACGGAACTCGGCGAGCGCGCCGGGGCCGTCGGCGAGCAGCCGCTCCGCCACGCTCTGGAGCGACCCCGCCAGCATCACGGCGCGCCGTACGGCGGCGGGCGGAGCCTCGGTCGCCCGGGCGAGCGCCTCTCCGGCGACGGCGTCCAGCGCGCCCTGGCGCACCTCGCCGAAGAGCAGCGCGATAAGGAACCGCTGCTCCTCCTCGGTCGCCGCGCCCAGCAACTCCTGGACGATCCTTCTGCGCCCGGTCTGCGAGCCGGGGCCGGTGACGGCGGCGAGTGCGGTGACCACCTCGTCCGCCGCACGCACGGTCAGCGTGGCCGTCTCCGCCGGGGGCGCCGGGTCCCTCAGCGCCTGGCGGCCGACACCGATCCGTCCCTGGGGCAGCCGGCCCGCCAGCCACGGGATGACGACCGGTACGTCGGCTGGGTCGGCCGCACGGAACAGTTCGGCCAGCAGGGCGATCTTGCGGGAGCGCGCCGACGTCGCGGCGACCTCCCGTGAGACGTGGGCGAGCGTGGCCAGCAGCATGCGGCCCATCCTGCAACGCCTCGCGCCCGCGCGCCCCTCCTGGGCGGTGTCCCGTGCGGTGCCGGGCGGCGGTGGCGGCGGGCGCGCGGCTAATCTGGGCTCTCCGGTCGACCGCGGAGGGGTGAGCCAGGTGAGCCACGGGGACAGCGAGGACCGCTCCCGGGCCGGCGCGCGCGCCCGCGCCCGAGAGGACGACCCCGGCCCCGCGGACCCCGCCCCCGCGGACCCCGGCCTCTTCGGCCCCGACTCCGTCACCTGGCAGATGCACGCCGACCCGATGATGTGGATCGCCGGTGTCCGCGCGCTCTACCTCCAGGCCCTGCACCCGCGCGCCGTGCGCGGCGTCATACAGAACAGCGACTTCAGGAAGGACGCCTGGGGACGGCTGAGGAGAACGGCTGACTTCGTCGGCACCATCAGCTACGGCACCACCGAGGCCGCCGAGAAGGCCGGCGCCCGCGTCCGCCGCATCCACACCCGCATCAAGGCCACCGACCCGGCGACGGGGGAGCGTTACGGCGTCGACGAACCGGACCTGCTGCTCTGGGTCCACTGCGCCGAGGTCGACTCGTACCTGCACGTCCTGCGCCGCTCCGGGCTCCCGCTCACCGGCGCCCAGGCCGACCGCTACATCGACGAGCACCGCGAGGGCGCCCGTCTCGTCGGCCTCGACCCGGCCCACGTGCCCGCGGACAGGGCCCAACTCGCCGCGTACTTCGAGCGGGTGAGGCCCGAGCTGGCCGCCGGACCCGAGGCGCGGGAGGTGGACGACTTCCTGCGCCGCCCGCCCGTGCACCCCCTGCTCGTCCCGGCCCGCGCGCTGCTGTGGCGGCGCGTCTCCGGCCTCGCGTACGACTCACTGCCCCCGTACGCCCACGAGTTGTACGGCAGACGGGCCCCCGCGCCCTCGCGTGTGACCCGCCGGCTCGTCACCACCGGAACGCTTCTGCGCGCCGTCCCCGGCCGGCTGCGCAGACGCGTCCCGCCGGGACATATCAGGGGCGCCATGGCCAGACTCGGACCGGGTGTCCGGCCGAGCCCGCGCCAACTCGGGAGACAGGCTGCCAAACTCCGCGGGCAGGCGGCCATACTGGACGGGCCGGGGAGGGCGCGGCTAGGCGACGGGGGCGACAGCGGGCAATGGCGGAAACGAGTCTGATCCAGGGCCGGTACCGGCTGCTCGATCTGATCGGGCGCGGCGGCATGGGCGAGGTGTGGCGGGCCCAGGACGAATCGCTCGGCCGGCACGTCGCCGTCAAGTGCCTCAAGCCGCTGGGCCCGCAGCAGGATCAGTCCTTCACCCGTGTGCTGCGCGAACGGTTCCGCCGCGAGGCGCGCGTCGCCGCCGCACTCCAGCACCGGGGCGTCACCGTCGTCCACGACTTCGGCGAGCACGACGGCGTGCTGTATCTGGTGATGGAGCTGCTCGAAGGGCGCAACCTCAGCCAGCTCCTGGAGGAGAACAGGCAGGGCCCGCTCGCGGTGCCGGACATCGTCGACATCGCCGAACAGGTCTCCGACGCGCTCGCGTACACGCACGAACAGGGCATCGTGCACCGGGATCTGAAGCCCGCCAACATCATGCGGCTGACCGACGGCGCGGTGAAGATCTGCGACTTCGGCATCGCCCGGCTCGGTCACGACATCGGCTTCTCCGCCAAGCTCACCGGCACGGGCATCGCCATGGGCACCCCGCACTACATGTCGCCCGAGCAGATCGGCGGCGGCGCCGTGGACCACCGCAGCGATCTGTACTCGCTGGGCTGTGTGCTCTACGAGATCGCCACCGGCGTCCCGCCCTTCGACCAGGACGACGCGTGGGCCGTCCTGGTCGGGCACCGGGACACCGTCCCCACACCGCTGCGCAGCCACCGCTCCGAAGTGCCGGAGTTCCTGGACCGGATCGTGCTCGACTTGCTCGCCAAGACGCCGGAGGAGCGGCCGTCGGACGCCACCGCGCTGCGGCACCGGATCATCGCCGCCCGCTCCGTACCCGGCCGCGAGGGCCGTCCGGCGGCGGTGTCACCGGTGCTCGCCCACCGGCCGGCGGCCGAGGGCTCCACGTCGCACGGCGGCCGGGGCGCCCGGCTGCCCTCCTGGACGTACGGGATGACCGTCGGTCACAAGGCGACCGGCTCCGCCGCCCTGCGGACCACGCCCCCGGACCACACGGCCGGGCTCACGGGTGAGTGGACCACACCGTCGGGACCGGCGGCCCCCGACTCGGGCGGCTACGCCCGCCCCCAGCGCCCCACACCCTCGCCCGAACAGATCGCCGTGCTCAACAGCAGGCACAGCGCGGGCCTCAGTCTCGGCAGGCTCGGCCGCTGGGACGAGGCGGGCGAGGTGCACCGCGCGGTGGCGGCCGAGCGCGAGCACGCGCTGGGGCCCGACCACCCCGACACCCTCGCCAGCCGCTACGAGGTCGGCTTCACGCTCAGCAGGACCGGCCGCACGGCGGACGCGCTGCGGGAGTTCGTCCGCGTCACGGAGGGCCGTGAACGGGCGCTGGGCCCCGACCACCCGGAGACCCTGGCGGCGCGTCAGGAGACCGCGTACGTACTGGGGCAGCTCGGCCGGCACTTCGAGGCGCACGAGGTGTACGCGGCGGTCCTCGTCTCCCGTGAGCGCACCATGGGCCCCGACCACCCCGACACGCTGCGCTGCCGCCACAACCTCGCCTTCAACCTCAGCCGGCTCGGGCGCATCGAGGACTCGTACCGGATGGCGCGCGAGGTGGCGGCGGCGCGCACCAGGGTCCTGGGCGCGACCCACCCCGACACCCTGGTCACGCTCTACGAGGTCGCCTACGCGCTCGGCACGCTCGGCCGCTGGACGGAGGCGCTCCAGACGTACCGCGACGTCGCGGCCGGCCGCGCCCACGCGCTGGGCGGCGACCACCCCGACAGCCTCGCCGCCCGCTACGAGGTCGGCATAAGCCTCGGCCGTCTCGGCCGCAGCGCCGAGGCCCTGGAGCTGTACCGGGGCCTCGTCGATGACCGGGCCCGGATCCACGGCCCCTCCGACCCCGAGACGCTGCGCGCCCGGCACGGCCTGGGGGTGAACCTCGGCCGGCTCGCCCGCTGGGAGGAAGCCCTCGCGGAGTCGCGCGACGTGTGCGCGATCCGCGAGCGGGTCCTCGGCCCGGACCACCCGGACACCCTCGTCAGCCGCCGCGAGGTCGCGGTCGCCCTGGGCTGGCTCCGCCGCTGGGCCGACGCCCTGGTGGTCTACCGCAGGGTCGCCGATTCCCGTGAGCGGGTCCTCGGCCAGGACCACCCCGACGCCCTCGCGAGCCGCAACGACGAGGCGCACTGCCTGGAACAACTCGGCAGGGGCGGCGAGGCGGTCGAGCTCTACCGCCGAGTGGCGGCCCTGCGCCAGCGGCGCGAGGCGGGGCGGCGCCAGGGCGTGCTCTGAACGGGTCCCCGCCCGCACACCGGGCGGGGACCCGGCGGGCCCGGCCGCCGGGGGAGGCGGGGTCCCGTGCGGGGCGTAAACGTGTTACCAAGAGCCCATGCCCGCACTCTCCTCCCCCTCGCGCACCTCGTACGACGCCGTGATCGTCGGTGGTGGCCACAACGGACTCGTCGCCGCCGCCTATCTCGCCCGGGCCGGCCGCACCGTCCTGGTCCTGGAGCGCCTCGGTCACACCGGCGGCGCCGCCGTCTCCACCCGCCCCTTCGCCGGTGTCGACGCGCGTCTCTCCCGTTACTCGTACCTCGTGTCCCTGCTGCCCCGGAAGATCGTGGACGACCTGGGGCTGCGGTTCGCCGTACGGAAGCGGACCGTCTCCTCGTACACGCCGACCGAGCGCGGCGGCAGGGCGACCGGACTGCTCGTGGGCGGCGGCGCCGAGCGCACCAGGGAGTCCTTCGCGGCCCTGACCGGCGGTGACAGCGAGTACGCGGCCTGGCGGTCGTTCTACGCCTCGACCCTCCGGGTCGCCGAGCGCGTCTTCCCGACCCTCACCGAACCGCTGCCCGAGCGGGCCGAGTTGCGCTCCCGGATCGATGACGAGGCCGCCTGGCGCATGATCTTCGAGGAACCGATCGGCGTCGCCGTCGAGGAACGGTTCACCGACGACCTCGTACGGGGCGTCGTCCTGACGGACGCCCTGATCGGCACCTTCGCCGACGCCCACGACCCCGGCCTGGCGCAGAACCGCTGCTTCATGTACCACGTGGTGGGCGGTGGCACCGGCGACTGGGACGTGCCCGTCGGCGGCATGGGCGCCCTCACCGACGCGCTCGCTGACGCGGCACGCGCCGCGGGCGCCGACATCGTCACCGGGCACGAGGCGACCGGTGTCGAGACGGACGGCGCCCGCGCCGAGATCACCTTCCGGGACGCGGCGGGCGGCACCGGGAGCGTCGCCGCGCGCCATGTCCTCGTGAACGCCTCACCGCAGGCGCTCGCCGGCCTCCTCGGCGACACCTCGCCCGCGCCTGCCGCCGAGGGAGCCCAGCTGAAGGTCAACATGCTGCTGAGCCGACTGCCGCGGCTGCGCGACCGGAGCGTGGACCCGCGCGACGCGTTCGCCGGGACCTTCCACATCGCCGAGGGGTACGGGCAGTTGGCGACGGCGTACGAGGAGGCGGCCGGCGGCGCACTCCCGTCGGCGCCGCCCTCCGAGATCTACTGCCACTCGCTGACCGACCCGTCGATCCTGGCACCCGAGCTGGCGGAGCGGGGCTGTCAGACCCTCACCCTCTTCGGACTGCACACGCCCGCGCGGCTGTTCGCCGAGGACCACGACGCCGTGCGCGACGAACTGCTCAAGGCGACCCTCGACCAGCTCGACGCGCACCTCGCCGAGCCGATCGCCGACTGTCTCGCCGTGGACGGCGAGGGCAGGCCCTGCATCGAGGCCAAGACGCCACTGGACCTGGAACGCGAACTGCGGCTGCCCGGCGGCCACATCTTCCACCGCGACCTCGCCTTCCCCTACGCCACGCAGGACACCGGCCGGTGGGGCGTGGAGACGGCCCACGCGAACGTGCTGCTGTGCAGCGCGGGCGCCGTGCGCGGCGGCGGCGTCAGCGGCGTACCCGGACACAACGCGGCGATGGCGGTGCTGGAGGCGGGCCGGACCCCGGCCGGCCGAGCCGGGATCCGGCGCGCCCGCCCGGCTACCGGGTGACGTTCCTCATCTTGACGGACCCGATGCGCCCGGCGTCGTCGAACAGGATGTCGGCCGTGGCGCCCCCGGGCAGGTCGGCGCTGATCAGCTCCGCCTCCTGACGCCGGGTCAGCCCGTGGTGGTCGAAGTATCCGGCCACCACGGCGCGGGCCGAACTCCCGGCGAACAGGCCCGCGCCCGTCAGCAGGACACGCGGCAGCGTGATGCCGTCGGGCACGGCGCGCGGCACCGCCGGATCGTCCGGCACCATGTACAGACGGGCCTCGGGGGAGGCCTGTACGCCGATGTAGCCGGAGGCGCCGAGCGCGCCCATCGCCCCGAACGCGAGGGTCTCCACCGCGAAGCCGGGGTCCTCGAAGGCCGACAGGTCCACCAGGTCGGTCGTGAACTCGGGGATGCCGTGCGCCTCGCCCAGCCGCCGTATCTCCCGCGCGGCGCCGACGACGGGCATCGAGCCGAAGCCGGGGTTCGCCCAGCCCCACAGCCACGAGCCCTCCGAGGTGTCGAAGCTCCCCAGCACCGAGATCCGCAGATCGCGATCCGCCTGGCGGTAGACATGCCGGTCGAGATCGGCCGTCCACGGCCCGGTCGGCATGAACTCGTTGAGTGTTTCGAGCTGTTGCGCGCCCCAGGCGGCGTGCCGCTCGATCATCCGGAGGAAGGCGTCGCTGAAGGTGGTGGTCGCAGTCACCTCCGGAAGAGTAGGGGGTGGAGGTTCGAGCGCCCGCACCGGGTTCAGTCGGCCGACGCGCTCCAGCCGGCCGGCTCGACGCGGGCCGCGTCGTCGGGGCGCGACTCGTCGAAGACCGTACGGCCCCCGTCCTCGACCCGCAGTCCGTCCACGTAGGCGCCACGGCCGACGCGGGGACCGCCGGCCGTGTAACGCCAGCGCAGCCGCACCGTCCGGCCGCACCAGTCGGCCAGGCCGGCCCGGAGCCGGTGCCAGACGCGCCCCGACCAGCCCGAGACCGAGCCCGCCGGGCGCGGCGTGCCCGCCTCCGCACCGGAGGGCGTCGTCGTGAAGGGCACCGGCCGCCACTCGCCGCCGGCCCCGTCCTCCCGCGCCTCCAGGACCAGTTCGCCCGTCACCGGCTCCGTGTCCCACCACAGGGAGCAGCTCAACCGCCCCCGCCCGGTGGCGATACGCAGCGCGGGCAGGGTGAGCGTGACGGTGGCGCCGGCGGTCATGCCGGAGAACCACGCCTTCCGTCCCTGCTCCGGGGTGACGGGCACGGCGCGCGCCAGATGGTCGGCCGCCGCCGCCCGGGGCGCGCTGCCCGAGCGCCAACCGCGCACCGGGTGAACGGAGTTGGCCAGTACCACCAGGAACGAGTCGGTCGTCGGATCGAGGACGAGACTGGTGCCGGTGAAGCCGGTGTGACCCGCCGTACGCGGGGTGGCCAGCGCCCCCATGTACCCGTGCTGGTAGAGCTCGAAGCCCAGTCCGTGCCCGTCACCCGGGAAGTCCGTGTTGAAGTCGGTGAACATCAGCTCCACCGACGCCGGACGCAGGATCCTCGCCCGTCCGTACGCCCCGCCGCTCAGCAGCGCGCGCCCGAGGACCGCCAGGTCCCACGCGCACGAGAAGACCCCGGCATGACCCGCGACGCCACCGAGACCGAACGCGTTCTCGTCGTGCACCTCCCCCCACACCAGACCGCGATCCAGCCCGGACCACGGCCGCCGGCAGTCCTCCGTGGCCGCGATCCCCGGCTTCCAGGAGGCGGGCGGGTTGAAGCGGGTGCGGCGCATCCCGAGCGGCACGGTGATCTCGGCACGCAGCAGGACGTCCAGCGCGCGCCCGGTGATCTTCTCCAGCACCAGCTGAAGGGAGATCAGATTGAGGTCGGAGTACCGGTAGCCGCTTCCCGGCGCGCTCGCCGGCGACTCCTCCCACAGCCTCCGGAGCATCGCCTGCCGTGTCGGCTCCCGGAAAAGCGGGAGCCAGGCGGCCAGCCCCGAAGTGTGCGTCAGGAGTTGACGGATCGTCACATTGTGTTTGCCGGCGCTGCCGAAGTCCGGGAGATACGTTGCGACGCGCTCCTCCAGGGCCAGCGCCCCGCGCTCGATCTGCCGCACCGCCAGGAGCGACGTGAACAGCTTCGAGACGGACGCCAGATCGAAGACGGTGTCCCCGGTCATCGCGATCTGCTGGCCGGCGGGGAACTCCACACCGGTGTCCGTCGCCTCGTCGTACGCCGCGTACCGCACCGCCCAGCCGATGGGCCGGTGCAGCGCGACCGTGTCCCCGCGCCCGGCGAGCAGCACCGCGCCCGCGTACCAGGGACGCGCGGGCGAGGGCTCCAGGAACCGCTCGGCGTCGCTCACCAGCCGCTCCAGCGGACCCGGCAGCAGCCCGGCGCGTTCGGGGGAGCCCCGCCGCAGCGTGGGAGCCGCCCGCCCGGAACCCCGGCCCGCGGGGCCCGGCCCCGGACCGGCGCCCGCGGCGGCGGCCGTGTCGGCGAACGGGACACCGCCGCACCTCGCGCCCGGCGACCCGATCCGGGTGTCCGGCGCCGGAGCCGGTGCGCCGCCCGGGGCCGGTGTGTCCCCGACCGGTCTCCGCCGGCCGATTCCGCCGCCCGCCGGGTCCCCGCTCACTGCCCGCCCTCCGACATGACGCACCGTCCGAAACACTCGCCGCACGAGGTTACCGCCCCGCCTCCGCACGGCCCCGGACGCCGCGGCTCGCCGCGCGGGGGCCCGGCACCTCTGGCAGCGTGAGGCGTATGACGACGCGCACCGGGATCCGATCGCTGTGGTCCCGCTGGACCGTGGTCGTACCGCTGCTCGCCCTGGTGGCGCTGGTACTCGGCTGGGGCCGCGACCTGCCGGGCTACGCGGTCTCCCTGGTGGCCCTGTTGCTCGGGGGCGCCGTACTCGCCGCAGTGCACCACGCCGAGGTCGTCGCCCACCGGGTCGGCGAGCCGTTCGGCTCACTCGTCCTCGCCGTCGCGGTCACCGTCATCGAAGTGGCGCTCATCGTCACCCTGATGGTCGACGGCGGCGCCAAGAGCGCCACCCTGGCCCGGGACACCGTCTTCGCCGCCGTCATGATCACCTGCAACGGCATCGTGGGCATATCCCTGCTCGTCGGCGCCCTCCGCAGCCGGGTCGCCGTCTTCAACGCCGAGGGTTCCGGCGGCGCGCTCGCCACGGTGGCGACGCTCGCCACGCTCAGCCTGGTCTTTCCCACCTTCACCACCAGCAAGCCCGGACCCGAGTTCTCCACGGCGCAGCTCACCTTCGCCGCGATCGCCTCCCTCGCGCTCTACGGCCTCTTCGTCGCCATGCAGACGCTGCGCCACCGCGAGTACTTCCTGCCCGTCACCCAGGAGGGCGAGATCAAGGAGGTGGACGAGCACGCGCCGCCCCCCACCCGAAGCGCGACCGCACTGAGCGCCACCATGCTCGTCATCGCGCTGATCGCGGTCGTCGGCGACGCGAAGGCGGTCTCGCCCACGATCGAGTCGGGTGTCGAGTCGGCGGGGATGCCGCACGCCGTGGTGGGTGTCGTCATCGCCCTGCTCGTGCTCGCGCCCGAGACCCTGGCCGCCGTACGGGCCGCGCGCCGCGAACGGGTGCAGACCAGTCTCAACCTCGCGCTCGGCTCGGCCATGGCCAGCATCGGCCTGACCATCCCCGCCATCGCGCTCGCCACCATCTGGCTGGAGGGCCCGCTCGTCCTCGGGCTGAACGCCACCCATATGGTCCTGCTCACGCTGACCGTCGTCGTGGGCGCCCTCACCGTCGTGCCGGGCCGGGCCACGCTGCTCCAGGGCGGTGTCCACATGGCGATCTTCGCGGCGTTCGTGTTCCTCGCGGTGAGCCCCTGACGCCGTCGCGAACACCCCGGGATCCGCCGCCCCGTTCACCGGCGAGGGCTTGACCCGCTCCCCGGCGGCACGGAGTATCACGCCATGAACGCCGAGGAACGCGCCGTCAGGGAACTGCTCCACAGCACCGTCGACGGCGTCGTACGACGCAGCGCCCGGCGCGTCCCCGACCGCACGGCCCTGAGATACGGGGACCGGACCTGGACCTACGCCGAACTCGACACCGCCGTCTCGACGGCGGCCGCGGTCCTGCGCGGGCACGGGCTCCAGGACGGCGACCGGGTCGCCGCCTACGGCCACAACTCCGACGCCTACCTCATCGCCTTCCTCGCCTGCGCACGCGCCGGGCTCGTCCACGTACCGGTCAACCAGCACCTCACCGGCGACGACCTGGCGTACATCCTGGAGCAGTCCGCGAGCGCCCTCGTGCTCACCGACCCCGCCCTCTCCGACCGTCTCCCGCCCGGCATCGCCGTCCGGGCCCTGCGCGACACCGACGACTCGCTGCTCGCCGCGCTCGCCGACCCGCTCCCCTTCGACCCCGACCGGGACTCCGACGACCTGGCGCAGCTGCTCTACACCTCGGGCACCACCGCCCTGCCCAAGGGCGCGATGATGACGCACCGGGCGCTCGTGCACGAGTACGCCAGCGCCATAGACGCGCTGGACCTGCGGGAGAGCGACCGGCCCATCCACTCCCTGCCGCTGTACCACTCGGCGCAGATGCATGTGTTCCTGCTGCCGTATCTCGCCGTGGGCGCGGAGAACACCGTCCTCGACGGGCCCGACCCGGCGGCCGTCTTCGACCTGGTCGAGACGGGGCGCGCCGACAGCCTCTTCGCGCCGCCCACCGTGTGGATCGCTCTGTCGGGCCATCCGGACTTCGCGACCCGCGACCTGCGCGGACTGCGCAAGGCGTACTACGGAGCCTCGATCATGCCGGTGCCCGTGCTGGAGCGACTGCGCGAACGGCTTCCGTCGCTCGCCTTCTACAACTGCTTCGGCCAGAGCGAGATCGGCCCGCTCGCCACCGTCCTCGGCCCCGACGAGCACGAGGGCCGGATGGACTCCTGCGGGCGCCCGGTGCGCTTCGTGGAGGCCCGGGTCGTGGACGAGGCGGGCAAGGAGGTCCCCGACGGCACGGCGGGTGAGGTCGTCTACCGCTCCCCGCAGCTCTGCGCCGGCTACTGGCAGAAGCCCGAGGAGACGGCGGACGCCTTCCGCGACGGGTGGTTCCACTCCGGCGACCTCGCGGTGCGCGACGCCCACGGTTTCTACACGGTGGTCGACCGGGTCAAGGACGTCATCAACTCCGGTGGTGTGCTGGTCGCCTCACGCCAGGTCGAGGACGCGCTGTACACGCATCCGGGTGTCGCCGAGACCGCGGTGATCGGTCTGCCGGACGACCGCTGGATCGAGGCCGTCACCGCTGTCGTGGTGCCCCGTGGTGAGGTCACGGAGGACGAACTCCTGGACCACGCACGGGAGAAGCTCGCCCGCTTCAAGGCGCCGAAGCAGGTCCTGTTCGTCACGGAGCTGCCGCGCAACGCGAGCGGCAAGATCCTCAAGCGCGAGTTGCGGGACCGGTTCTCGGGGTGAGCGCGGCGGGGCGCCGCGCCGGTGCCCCGCTCGTGGCCGCCCGTCGTCAGCCGCCGGACGGCCCGGAGGCGGTCCGGAGGTCCACGATCCGCTTGATCTTGCCCACCGAGCGCTCCAGCGTCTGCGGGTCCACCACCTCGACCGCCACCGAGACCCCGATCCCGTCCTTCACGGCCGCCGCGATCGACCGCGCGGCGGCCGTGCGCTGATCCGGCGTCGCCCCCGCCCGCGCCTCGGCCCGTACGGTCAGCGCGTCCATCCGGCCCTCGCGGGTCAGCCGCAGCTGGAAGTGCGGGGCCACCCCCGCCGTACGCAGCACGATCTCCTCGATCTGCGTCGGGAAGAGATTCACCCCGCGCAGGATCACCATGTCGTCGCTGCGCCCGGTGACCTTCTCCATCCGCCGGAAGACCCGCGCGGTGCCCGGCAGCAGCCGCGTCAAGTCGCGGGTTCGGTAACGGATCACCGGCATCGCCTCCTTGGTGAGGGAGGTGAAGACCAGCTCGCCCTCCTCGCCCTCGGGGAGCACCTCACCGGTGAACGGGTCGACGACCTCCGGATAGAAGTGGTCCTCCCAGATGTGCAGCCCGTCCTTGGTCTCGACGCACTCCTGCGCGACGCCGGGCCCGATGACCTCGGAGAGGCCGTATATGTCCACGGCGTCGATCGCGAACCGCTCCTCGATCTCACGCCGCATCGCCTGCGTCCACGGCTCGGCGCCGAAGACGCCGACCCGCAGGGAGGTCGACCGGGGGTCGACGCCCTGCCGCTCGAACTCGTCGAGCAGCGTCAGCATGTACGACGGGGTCACCATGATGATCTCGGGCCGGAAGTCGGTGATCAGCTGGACCTGCCGCGCGGTCATGCCGCCGGACGCCGGGATGACGGTGCAGCCGAGCCGCTCGGCGCCGTAGTGCGCCCCCAGACCGCCGGTGAACAGGCCGTATCCGTACGCCACATGCACCTTGTGGCCCGGCCGCCCGCCGGCCGCGCGGATCGAGCGGGCCACGACATCGGCCCAGGTGTCCAGATCGCCCTGGGTGTAGCCGACGACGGTCGGACGGCCCGTGGTGCCGCTGGAGGCGTGGACGCGCCGGATCTCGGACTGGTCGACCGCGAACATGCCGAAGGGGTAGTTGTCCCGCAGATCCGCCTTGGCGGTGAAGGGGAAGCGGGCGAGGTCGGCGAGCGAGCGGCAGTCGTCCGGCCGCAGCCCGGCGGCGTCGAACGACGTCCGGTAGAACGGCACGTTCTCGTACGCGTGCCGCAGCGTCGTCCGCAGCCGGGTGAGCTGCAACGCCTCCAGCTCGTCCCGGCCGAGCCGCTCCCCGGCGTCCAGCAGATCCGTCATGGCCGACTCCCCGACTCTTCCCTGACGAGCGGGCACCCGGGCGACCGGGCGACCGATCATTCGGTTGATCTTCCTGCCGCCCAGTAATCCAGCCGTCCGCACCGGCGTCAAGGCTCGGGGGCGCGCCGGTGCGGCTGTACGGGCCCGGCCGGATCCGTGACCGGCGCGGGCCGGAGGGTGTGCGACGGCAACCCGGCGCCGCCCGGCGGGGGTTGGGCGCGGCCCGTGCAGCGGCCTGTCCGGGACCGCTGACGATCGATAGTCTGGCCCCGGACGACGAGCCGGAAGGAGCGGGACGTGGCTGAGAGCACCACCACCCAGCAGCCGTTGGCGGGCTGGGACAAGCCGGATCTGGACCTGAGCAAGGCCGACTGGCGTTCGAGCAGCCAGGGCACCGGGGACGTCCAGATCGCCTTCGTCGAAGGGTTCATCGCGATGCGCAACGGCGGCAAACCGGAGAATCCCTCACTGATCTTCAGCCCCGCGGAGTGGCGGGCCTTCGTGCTCAACGCCCGCGACGGGGAGTTCGACCTCACCTGACCGAGGCGGCTTCCCGGCGCCCCCGTCGCGCCCCGGGCCCCGCGCCGGCCGGTTCCACCGGCGACGTACCATGGCGGCATGTCCTTCCTCCGCCGCCGCAGCTCCGCCACACCCGCGGGCCCGGACTTCGACGTCCTGGCCATGGACCCGGGTGACTGGCCCGGAAATCTGGGCGCCGGTCTGCTGCCCGCCCCCGACGGCAGCTGTCAGGGCGTCTTCCTGCGGTACGACCTCTTCGGCGGACGCGGCCCGGCGATGATCATCGGCAATCTGCCCGAGGGCTCACCGGCGCGCGAGGTGGAGGACGGCCAGATCCCCTTCGAGGTGGCGCAGCTGCTGCTCGCCCTGGAGAACGAGGAGCGGGTCGACGTCGTCGGCACCGAGGACGTGCCGGTCATGCAGGGGGACAACCTGCTGATCGTGCGTCGGCTGAAGCTCTCCGAAAGCCGCATCGCCTGCGTGCAGTTCGACCGCAGCGACAACGTCCTCGTCACCATCGCCAGCTGGGACCGGCCGATCACCGACGACCTCTACGCGCTCCTGAAGCCGCTGCCCGCGGAGCTCTTCCAGCAGGGCTGACCGGGTCGGGGCCGTGCCAGGCCCCCGGCCCCGGGCGGCACCGATCCGATCCATGCGCGATCCATGCGCGATCCATGCGCGATCCGTGCGCTGACGCCGCCCCGGCCCGTGCGTTGATCCGGACGCGATCGGTGCGGTGATCCTGACCCGGTACGGGCCACGGTCCGGACGCGGCCCGTGCGGTGGCGGTCCCGACCCACGTCCGGGCGATGGTCCGTGCGCTCTCCGTGCGGTGATCCCGACTCCGTCCGTCCGTTGATCCGGACGCGGCCCGTGCGGTGATCCCGACTCCGTCCGTCCGTTGATCCGGACGCGGCCCGTGCGGTGATCCCTACTCCGTCCGTCCGTTGATCCGGACGCGGCCCGTGCGGTGATCCCTACTCCGTCCGTCCGTTGATCCGGACGCGGCCCGTGCGGTGATCCCGACCCACGTCCGGGCGATGGTCCGGGCGCGATCCCGCCGGTCATCGGACCTGTTCCGCACCGCGGACCCGACTCCGTGCCGGACGTGTTCCGCGCGTGAACCGCCGCGCGCCGCACGGCGCTACCCCACCCCACCGCCCCGCGGCGGGGAAATTGCCTGCCGCGAGGTTTTGTCATGTGCCTTGCCAATTCAGTCATCGGACTTTTAACGTCTGCCGCATGACTCAGGGCATCACCCGCAGAACCACGATGAAGTCCGCACTCGGCGTCACCAGTGCCCTCGCGCTGGGTGTTCCCGCTCTGGCCGGTAGGGCCGCGGCTGCCGACCCCTCCGATGAATTGACCCTCTGGTACACCAAGCCCGCCGCCGACTGGGAGCGCGAAAGCCTCCCCATCGGCAGCGGCGCCCTCGGTGCCGGCATCTACGGAACCCTCGCCTCCGAGCGACTGGTCCTCAACGAGAAGACCCTGTGGACCGGCGGCCCCGGCGCCCCCGGCTACGACCACGGCAACTGGACCAGCCCGCGGCCCGGAGTGCTGCGCGGTGTCCAGGAGCGCATCGACGCCGAGGGGTCCATGACCCCGGAGGCCGTCGCCGCCGAGCTGGGCCAGCCCAAGCACAACTTCGGCTCCTACAACGTCTTCGGCGACCTGCTGCTCGACGTCCCCGGCGCGCCCGGCGCCCCCGACTCCTCCTACCGGCGCGCGCTCGACATCGGCTCGGCCCTCGCCTCGGTCTCGTACGCCCACCAGGGCGCCACGTACACGCGGGAGTTCTTCGCCTCCCACCCCGGCGAGGTCATCGCCGGCCGGTTCGCCGCGGACCAGCCCGGCAGGATCGGCTTCACCCTCCGGTACACCTCCCCGCGCGACGACTTCACGGCCACGGCGGCCGGCGACCGGCTGACCATCCGGGGCAGGCTCCAGAACAACGGGCTGGTCTTCGAGGGCCAGATCCGCGTACGGACGCAAGGCGGCACCGTCAACGCCGGGGACGGCACCCTCACCGTCACCGGCGCCGACAGCGCCTGGTTCGTCCTCGCGGCCGGCACCGACTACGCCGACACCTACCCCGACTACCGCACCGACGACCCGCACGCCGCGGTGACCGGCGCCGTCGACCGGGCGGCCGGCCGCTCCTACGACGACCTGCGCGCCGAGCATGTCGCCGACCACCAGGGGCTGTTCGACCGGGTGTCGCTCGACATCGGCCAGCGGCTGCCCGATCTGCCGACCGACCAGCTCCTTGCCCGGTACACCGGCGGCGCGAGCGACGCGGACAGGGCGCTCGAAGCGCTGTACTTCCAGTACGGCCGGTATCTGTTGATCGCCTCCTCGCGGGCCGGATCGCTGCCCGCGAACCTCCAGGGCGTGTGGAACAACGTCACCAACCCGCCCTGGGACGCGGACTACCACGTCAACATCAACCTCCAGATGAACTACTGGCTCGCCGAGGTGACCAACCTCGCCGAGACCACCGTGCCGTACGACAAGTACGTCGACTCCATGCGTGAACCGGGCCGCACCACCGCGCGGGAGATCTTCGAGACGGCCGGCTGGGTGGTGAACAACGAGACCAATCCGTACGGCTTCACGGGGCTGCACCAGTACCCGCAGTCGTTCTGGTTCCCGGAGGCGGGTGCCTGGCTCACCCAGCAGATGTACGACCACTACCGCTTCAACGCCTCCACCGACTATCTGCGCTCCACCGCCTACCCGGTGATGAAGGAGACCGCCGAGTTCTGGCTGGGCTTCCTGCGGACCGACCCGCGCGACGGCAAGCTCGTCGTCAATCCCAGTTACTCGCCCGAGAACGGCGACTTCACCGCGGGCGCCGCGATGTCGCAGCAGATCGTGCACGACCTGTTCACCAACACGCTGGAGGCCTCGGAGACCCTGGGCGACGACCCCCGGTTCCGCAGGCGGCTCCGGCTGGCGCTGCGCGACCTCGACCCCGGTCTGCGCATCGGCTCGTGGGGCCAGCTCCAGGAGTGGAAGGAGGACCTGGACGACCCCGGCAACGACCACCGGCACGTCTCGCACCTCTTCGGGCTGCACCCGGGCCGGCAGATCGAGGTCGGCACCGAGTGGGCCGACGCCGCCAAGGTGTCGCTGACCGCGCGCGGGGACGGCGGAACGGGCTGGAGCAAGGCGTGGAAGATCAACTTCTGGGCGCGGCTGCGGGACGGCGACCACGCGCACAAGATGCTCACCGAGCAGCTCAGGAGCTCCACCCTGCCGAACCTCTGGGACACCCATCCGCCGTTCCAGATCGACGGCAACTTCGGCGCCTCCTCCGGTGTCGCCGAGATGCTGCTCCAGAGCCAGCACGGCCCGATCGAGGTGCTGCCGGCCCTGCCCGCGTCCTGGCCGGACGGCTCGGTCACCGGGCTGCGGGCACGCGGCGGCGCCACGCTCGACATCACCTGGGCCGCGGGTGAGGCGACCCGGATCGTCCTCACGGCGAGCCGCACCGGAAACCTGACCCTGCGCAGCACCCTGCTGCCCGGCGGCGAGAAGAAGTTCCGCGCCACCGCGGGCCAGGTCTACGAATTCCCGGCGCGCCGCGGCCGTCACTGACGGCGGCGGTACGAGGGGTCCCGTCCCGGCAGCGGCGGCAGCCGGGACGGGACCCCGCCGCGTCCGGCGCCCGCGCGCCCCTGCGGATGTCGGCGCTGTCCCGCAAGATGGAAACAGGTCCGGGGCACTCCAGCCGGCCGCTCCGCCGGTGTGGGACCTCCGCCGAGCGAAGGGGCAGCATGGACAGTAACGATCTGACGCCCGAAGTCCTGCGGGGACTGCGCAGGCCGAGGCCGTATCCGGCGGTGTCCCTGACCATGCCCACCCACCGGCACGAGCCGCTGAACGACCAGGACCCGGTGCGCCTGCGCAATGTCCTGTCCGAGGCCGTGCACCGGATGGAGGCCGATCCGGACGTGCCCAAGACGACGCGCCAGGCGGTCAGGGTGCAGCTCGACCGGGCGGTGGCCGAGGTGGACCTGCGGCACAAGCTCGACGGGCTGGTGATCCTCGCCGACGCCCGGGAGCACCAGGTCTGGTACCTGCCCCGTGACACGCCCGAGTCCGTCGTCGTCAGCGACACCTATCTGACCCGGAACCTGGTGGCCGCCACCGCCCAGCTGCACCGCTACTGGGTGCTGAGCGTGGCCGCCGACCGCGCGACGCTGTGGAGCGGCGTCGGGGACTCCCTGCACGAGCACCGCGCCGACGGCTTCCCGATGACGCCGCCCGAGGAGACGTGGGACGTCGAGCGCGAGGAGCGGATAGGCGACACCCCGAGCACCTTCATGGACGAGGAGACCCGTAAGTTCCTGCGGTCGGTCGACGACGCCTTCGCGGCCGTCCTCGCCACCCGCCCGCGCCCGTTCCACCTGGTCGGTGTCGCCCCCGCGCTCGCCCTGCTGGAGGACGCGGGCACCACCTCCGGATCGGCCGCGGGCCGGCTGGCCAAGGGCGGACTCTCCGAGGGCCCGGCGCATGTGCTGGCCAAGGCGGTCCGGCCGATGGTCCAGGAGTACGCGCGGGGCGAGGAGCGGGAGGTCCTGGCCCGGCTGGACGACGCCAAGGGCAGGCGTACCTTCGCCGGCGGTCTGGACGAGGTCTGGGACGCGGTCCGCGAGCGGCGGGCCGGCCTGGTGGCGGTGGAGGAGCACTTCCAGCGCTCCGCCAGGGTCAGCGAGGGCCATCTGATCCCGGTCGACGGCGACGGCGGGGAGTCCCTCGGCCGTGAGGTGCAGGACGACATCGTCGACGAACTCGTCGAGACGGCACTGGACGGCGGCGCCCAGGTGGTGTTCCTCGACGACGACGTACTCGACGACCACCACCGGATCGCCGCGGTGCTGCGCTACTGACCGGCCGCGCCGTGGGCGTGACGCAATGGGCCGTGCGCGGTGGCGGACGGGAGAGCGGAGTCGGCGCCACCGGCCCCCCACAGGCCGGTGGCGCCCGTCGCCCCGCGGGAGCCGCGTCCCGGAGTCCGCCGGCCGGCCGCCGATCGACGGCCGGCCGGCGGACTCTCAGCGGCCCGAGGGCAGGACCCGGACGTCGGACACCTTCACATAGGCGACCCGGTGCCCGAACTGGATCTCGTAGTACTCCTCCTCGCCCCGCACCACGCGGTGCCCCGTCGTGTCGAAGGTGGGCGCGAAGTAGTACGCGCCCGGCACCCGGTCACCGACCACGTACTTCTGACCGGCGAGCAGCTTGTACGGGAACGGGGAGATCGCCTGCACCGGGATGTCGGCCGGGTACGCCGACGCCTCCGGATAGGCCCTGCCGTACACCGGTACCTCCGCGAGACCGTCCTTCGGTGTCAGCACCCGCTCCTGGGCGCTCACGGCCGTGGGCGCCGTCCGCGGGTTGTGGAACCAGGCTTTCTGGCCCAGGTACCAGATCGCCGTCCAGTCGCCCTCGCGCCCGGCGACGGCGAACTGCTGACCCGTCGACGCGCGTGCGCCCAGGTCGTTGACCCCGGTCGTGGAGTCCCCGCCGCCCGGCCGCAGACCGATGTCCTTCACCAGCGGCGACGCCGCGTCCGGCGCGGTGTGCAGCCGGACCGCTCCCGAGCCGTGCGGGGCACACGCCTGACCTGCCGTCACACACCCCGTGTAGACGGGCTGGTTGGACGCGTAGTCGGGACGGATCGTCACCGCGCCCGCGCCGCGCCCGCCGTCCGCCTTGAACGGCTTGCCCAGCAGTTCGAAGTAGTGCGCCCAGTCCCAGTAGGGACCCGGGTCGGTGTGCATACCGGCGATGGTCGCCGCCGTCGTACCGGGCACGTTGTCATGGCCGATGATGTGCTGCCGGTCCAGCGGGATGTCGTACCGGTCGGCGAGGTAGCGCACCAGCCGGGAGGACGTCCGGTACATCGCCTCGGTGTACCAGGCGTCGGGGGAGACGAGGAAACCCTCGTGCTCCAGGCCCACCGACGTGGAGTTGACGTACCAGTTGCCCGCGTGCCAGCCGACGTCCTTCAGCGGGACGTGCTGGGCGATGTGCCCGTCGGACGAGCGCAGCGAGTAGTGCCAGGAGACATACGTGGGGTCCTGGACCAGCTTGAGTGTGGTGTCCCAGGTCGCCTCGGTGTCGTGGATGACGATCGTGTTGATGGAGGGGGACCCCGCCCTGGGGCGGTCGGCCTTGTCGTGGTTGCCGTAGTCGCCCTCGCCGAACTCCTCGTACGGCGCCGGGATCCACTCGCAGGCCACGCTGCGCGGGCACTCCGTCCGGCCCGCGTCGATCCGGCGCAGCCCGAGCTCCGAGACCTGCGAGGTGTCGGGCGAGACGGCGGGCGTCGCCCGGAGCGCCACCCGCTGTCCGGTGTCGGTGGTACGCCGCTGGCCGTCCCTGATCACCGCGTACACGTCGTTGGCGTACGTGGCGGCGGTGGCCGCGTCGTCGGCGCCGGAGAAGCGGGCGACGGCGGCGTACCAGTCGGCGGGGTCGGCGCTGAGCGGCTTGCCGAGAGCGCGCTGGGCGTCGGCCAGCAGGGCAGCGCCGCCGCGGATGTTGGCGGCGGTGTCCTGTCTGACCCGCTCCGTCGACTGCCCGGTGAGCTTCGCCGCCCGGTCGACGGTGCGCAGCCGGGCCGGCAGTTCGGAGTTCTCGGGCACGACCACGTCCCGGACCGAGTCCGGGGCCCCCGTCTTCACCGGGCGGGAGGTGTCGCCGCGGGCGTCCTCCGCGCCGTGGGAGTGGTGGGGCGCCTCGGCGATCGCGGTCCTGGCGTCGGTGAGGTGCATGGGGCCGTAGCCGCCGGTCACGCTGGCCGCGCCGCCGTGTGTGTCCCACCGCGACTGGAGGTAGGAGACGGCGAGCAGGACGCTCGCCGGTACGTCGTACCGGTCCGCCGCCGCGGCGAAGTCACGCTGGAGCGCGCCCGCGGTGGGCTGTTCGGCGGTGGCCGAGGGAGCGGCCGACACCAGGGGAAGCAGCAGGGCCGCCGAGGCGACGGCGCCCGCCGTTCGCGCCGCACGCCTGCGGGCGGTTCTGACGGATGTGGGGGCGGAACCTGGCAATGCGGCCTCCAGTGACGTGGTGCGCGAAGCGCCCGCGGAGCCGTACCCGCCGTCCGGCCCGTCGTACGGGCCCGCGGTGCGGAGTACAGGGCAGGGGTACAGGGGTATCGGCTCGGAGGCGATCCGTCAATCAGGCGTGACGGCCGGGATTTCGCACGTCAGCGCGCGTGTCGGGGAGTTTCGCGGGCGGCAGGCCACGGGCCTGCGGCGCGTCAGTGGTGTGAACCAATGTGCGGACCCGCCCGGACCGGAACGATGTTGATCGGACCTTGACCTTCCGTGGGACTGATGAAGCGTCCGTTCTGGTCGGGCGGACGCCGGTCAGAGCGTCCCGGCGGCGCTCATGACGTGATCTCGCGCGCCAGCTGCCGGTCCACCTGCGCCGGGGACAGGGCGTGTTCGATCGCGAGGATCCCCGCGCCGAACGCCGCCGCGTTCTGACCCGTACGGCTCGGCTCGATCCGCAGCACATGAGTGGCCAGCGGGTGCGACCGCCGGTACACCGCCTCGCGCACGCCCGCGAGCAGCTGGTCGTGCACGGCGGCCAGCGCGCCGCCGAGCACCACCGTGTCGGGGTTGAAGAAGTTCACCAGCCCCGCCAGGACCTCGCCGACCGCGCGGCCCGCCTCGCGCACCATGCGCAGCGCGTCCCTGTTGCCGGACTTCACCAGCCGCACGACATCGCTGCCCGACGCGGCGTCGAGTCCGAGGCCCGCGAGCCTCGCGGCGATCGCCGCCCCGCCGGCCACCGCCTCCAGACAGCCGAAGTTCCCGCACCGGCAGGCGTCCTCCTGGTCGCCCACCTTGATGTGGCCGATGTCGCCCGCGCTGCCCTGCGCCCCGCGGTGCAGCCTGCCGTCGGCGACGATGCCGCAGCCGATGCCCGTGCCCACCTTGATGTAGAGCAGGAAGCGGGTGTCGGGGAACGCCCGCCGCTGTTCGGCCAGGGCCATCACATTCACGTCGTTGTCGACGAGCGCCCGCGCGCCGAAGCGCGAGGCGAAGAACTCGGGGATCGGATACTGGTGCCAGCCGGGCATGATCGGCGGATCGACGGGACGCCCGGTCGAGAACTCCACCGGCCCCGGCACCCCTACCCCGATCGACCGCAGCGTGCGCGGATCGCGCTCGGAGCTCTCCAGCAGGGTGTGCAGCGTACGTTCCACATGGCGCAGCACGGAGTCGGGGCCGTCCCCGATCGACAGCGGGTCCTCCCGCGTCGCCAGCGTCGCACCGCCGATGTCCATCAGAGCCACCCGGCAGTGCGAGGCGCCGAGGTCCACGCCCGCGACCGCGTGCTCGCGGGTACGGAGCCGGAGCCTGCGCGGCGGCCTGCCGCCGGTCGAGCCGCCGGCCTCCGGCCCCGACTCGTCGACGAAGCCGTGCGCGATGAGCGCGTCCACCCGCTGGGAGACCGTGGAGCGCGCGAGACCGGTCATCCGGGAGAGGTCGGCGCGGGTGGCGGCGGCCCCGGAACTGATCAGCGTGAGCACCTCGCCCGGTGTGTGGGAGACGGCGTAACTGCTGTGATCCGGCAGCGCAGGCATGGCCTCACTTTAGGGACGACTTTCGCCGCTCACAAGACGCGGTTAATTCGCCGACCGGCCTAAGTCTCCGTCAACTGAGCCTCAGAGAAGGGCGCTTAGACCCTTGACAGGTCAAAGGTCTGTCACGACATTGCACAGCAGACCGCGACCGAGCCATCGAGGAGCCAGGGGATGCTGACGATGCAGGGCGTGTCCAAGAGCTTTCTCGGGGTGCGCGTGCTCCATGACGTGGGACTCGATCTTCAGCCGGGCGAGGTGCACGCCCTGGTGGGCGAGAACGGCGCGGGGAAGTCCACCCTGATGAAGATCCTGGCCGGCGAGCACACCCCGGACACCGGCACGATCACCCTCGACGGAACCGCGCACACGTTCAGCCACCCCGGTCAGGCGCAGGCCGCCGGGATCGGCATCATCCACCAGGAGTTCGCGCTCCTGGCCCACCGCACCGTCGCCGAGAACGTGTTCCTCGGCCGGGAGCCGACCCGCTACGGTCTCGTCGACCGGACCGCCATGGAACGGCGCACCGCCGAACTCCTGGCCGAGATCGACGAGACGGGCATCACCCCGCGCACGCTCGTGCGTGACCTCTCCGTCGCCCGGCAGCAGACCGTCGAGATCGTCAAGGCGCTCGCCTCCGACGTACGTGTGCTTGTCATGGACGAGCCAACCGCACCGCTCGCCGACCACGAGGTCGCGCTCCTGTCGGCCCTGGTGCGCCGGCTGACCGCGCGCGGCCTCGGCATCCTGTACATCTCGCACCGCCTGGGGGAGGTCTTCGACCTCTCGGAGCGCGTCACCGTCCTCAAGGACGGCCGCCGTGTCACCACCGTGCGCACCGCCGACACCACCCCGGACGACATCGTCCGCGCCATGGTCGGCCGCGACCTGACCGCGTACTACCCACCGCGCGCCCGCCACGACGAGATCGGCGACGTGACGCTCACCGTCACCGGCGGCGGCAACGCCCGGATCAGGGACATCGATCTGACACTGCGCGCCGGGGAGGTCGTCGGGGTCGCCGGCCTCCAGGGCGCCGGACGTACGTCACTGGCCCGCGCGCTGTTCGGGGCCGCGCCCTTCACCACCGGCACCATGACCGTCGGCGGGAAGCCGCTGCGGCCGTCGCGACCGCGCGAAGCCATCCGCGCGGGCATCGCGCTGGTCAGCGAGGACCGCAAGACCGAGGGGCTGGCCCTGCGCCAGTCGGTGCGGGACAACGCGCTGCTGGTCACCCGCGCCGTCGCCGTACGGGGCAGACCCCCGGCGGGCCGCGAGGTCACCGCGCTCCTCGAACGCGTACGGCTCCGGTCGCGCGGCGAGGACCAGCAGACCCAGTTCCTGTCCGGCGGCAACCAGCAGAAGGTCGTCATCGCCAAATGGCTGGCGGCCAACCCCCGGGTGCTCCTCTTCGACGAACCCACGCGGGGTGTCGACGTCGGCGCCAAGGCCGCCATCCACACCCTCGTGCGCGAACTCGCCCGCGAGGGACTCGCCGTGCTGATCATCTCCTCCGAACTGCCCGAGCTGATCGGGATGAGCGACCGGCTCCTGGTGATGTCCGACGGACGCCTCGTGGGTGAACTGCCCGCCGGGGCGACGGAGGAGAGCATCATGCGCCTCGCCACCGAAGGGCCGGGCCGGGGCCTCGGCGCGGGCCACGGCCCGCACGCCACCGCCGCACCCGCCGGACGGGAGGGCCCCGCGTGACCGCGCTCGAATCCGCTCCCGCCCCCTCCGGGCCCCCGCCGAAACCGGCATCGCCCTCCGGGAACCGGGCGTCCCGCGCGCCCTGGAGGTCCGTCGACCCCGTCGTCGGCGTCTGGCTCGCCGCGCTCGCCGTCACCCTCCTCGGCTGGATCGTCGTCACCGCCCAGGGCGGGAACTTCCTCACCACCACCAACGCCGTCGCGATCCTCCAGAACTGCGTCGCCCTCGGTCTGGTCGCCGTCGGCCAGTCCGCCGTCATCCTCACCGGCTCGCTCGACCTCTCGGTCGCCTACCTCATCAGCCTCGGCACACTCGTCGCCGCCGAGACCATGGCGAGCGGCGGCGTCGTCCCCGCCGTCCTCGCCGTCCTCGCGCTCTCCGCCGCCGTCGGACTCGCCAACGGGCTGATCGTCACCGGGCTCAAGGTGAACGCCTTCATCGCGACCCTCGGCATGGCGTTCATCCTGCGCGGCTGGATCGAGGACAACTACACCGGCCCCGCCGGCGAGGTCCCCCTCTCCTTCCAGCGCCTCGGCTACGACCGCGTCGGCCCCGTCCCCGTCTCGGTGTTCCTGCTCATCGCCGTGGCCGCCGTGATGTGGCTGATCACCCGCCGTACCCGCATCGGCCACCACATGTACGCCACCGGCGGCGACGAACACGCCGCCCGGCTCTCCGGCGTACGGACCGGGCGCACCGTCGTCGTCGCACACGTCCTGTGCTCGCTCTGCGTCGGCGCCGCCGCGCTCTTCCTCGCCGCCCGGCTGGGCGCGGGCGCGCCCTGGGCGGGCACCGAGGCGCGCTACGACCTGGAGTCGATCGCCGCCGTGGTCCTCGGCGGCACGGCCCTCGCCGGCGGGCGCGGGGGAGTGGCGGGCACCCTCGGCGGTGTGTTCGTCCTCGCCGTGCTGGACAGCGTGTTCAACCAGCTGTCGGTCGACCCGTTCTTCAAGAACGTCGTGCGCGGCGTCGTCATCATCGCCGCCGTCGCCATCTACGCACGGCCGCGCCGGACCCCGAAGGCACCGAAGGCCCCGACGGAAGGGAGGACCGCGTGACCGCCCGCGCCAAGACCGCACACGCGGCCGGGACCGCCCCGACCGCCCCGCCCGGCAGGCGAATCGTCCGCGCGCTCGGCACCGGCGCCCCCGTCTACGGGCTGCTGGCCGTGCTGCTCCTCGCGCTGCTGGTCACCGACCCCGGCTTCTACGAACCCGACAGCTTCCTCTCCTTCGTCAAACGCGCGGCGCCGCTGGTGATCCTGGCCGCCGGGCAGTATCTGGTCATCGTCAGCGGCGAGTTCGACCTCTCCGTCGGCGCGATCGTCACCGCGGGCGTGGTCGTCGCGGCCGAGCTGTACGGCTCCTTCCCCGATGCCCACTGGCTGGTGGTCACCGCGGTGCTGCTCGTCGCCGGCGGTCTGGCCGGGCTGGTCAGCGGGTTGATCACCACCGTTCTGCGGGTGCCGTCCTTCATCACCACCCTCGGCATGATGCTCATCCTCGAAGGCGCCGTCTTCTTCTGGACCGGCGGCTCACCGCAGGGCGTACTGCCCACCGCCTTCCGCCAGTTGGGACGTGGCACCGCCTTCGGCTGGCTGCCCTGGGCGGTCGTCGCCTGTCTCGTCGCCGGGACCGTCGCCGTCCTCGTCACCCGCTCCGACTTCGGCCGGACGCTGGTCGCCACCGGTGACAGCGACCGCGCCGCCGCGCTCTCCGGCGTACGGGTGATCCGGGTACGGACCGTCGCCTTCATCCTCTCCGGCGCCGCGGCGGCCCTCGCCGCCGTTCTCGTCGGCGGCTTCTCCGGGGTCTCCGCGCAGGCGGGCCGGGGCTACGAGTTCGAGGCCATCACCGCCGTCGTCCTCGGAGGTGTGGTCCTCGGCGGCGGACGGGGCTCGGTGGTGGCCGCCATGGCCGGCGCCTTCTCCCTCCAGGCCCTGTTCACCCTGCTCAACCTCCAAGGTGTCTCCGGGGCACTGGAGTCCACCGTCCAGGGAGTCATCGTCATCGCCGCCGTCGGCCTCGGAGCCGCCGACTGGTCCCGCCTGCGCCGCCGTACGCCGGCCGGCGGCGGGCCACCGGGCCCCGTCCCACCGGACCGTACGCACCCCACCGGTACGCACCCCTCGGGAGGAACACCCTCATGACCGCCATCCGGCCCCTTCGCCGACGCGCCCTGGCCGCGGGCGCCGCGCTGCTCGGCGCCGTACTGATCACCTCCTGCACGAGCGACGCGCCACCCGAGTCGCCCCCCGCCGCCTCGGGCAGCGGGAGCACCGCCGACGCGGGCACCGGGAAGCAGTCCACCTTCTTCGAACAGGCCGAGTACGACCGCCAGCTGGCCCTCGCCGACGAGAAGCCCGAGGGACCGGAGGACAAGCCCTGGGAGCAGATGCTCAACCCCGAGATGGTCGACACCGCCCAGTACAAGATGGCCGACCCCAGCGGGATCGAGCTGTGCTTCTCCAACGCGGGAGTCTTCAACCCCTGGCGCCAGGTGGGGCTGAAGAACATGCGGGCCGAGGTGGAACTGCACAAGGAGATCAGCAAGTTCACCGTCCTGGACGCCCAGGGCAAGGACGACAAACAGATCTCCGACATCCAGGAACTGGCCGGACGGAACTGCGACGCGCTGATCGTCTCGCCGAACACCACGGCCACCCTCACCCCGGCCGTCAAGCAGGCCTGCGGCAAGGTGCCCGTCATCGTCTTCGACCGGGGCGTCGAGACCGACTGCGCCGTCACCTTCGTCAACCCGATCGGCGGCTACGCGTACGGCGCGGTGGCGGCCGACTTCCTCGTCGAGAAGGTGAAACCGAAGGGCAAGGTCCTCGCGCTGCGCATCTCGCCCGGCGTCGACGTCCTGGAGACCCGCTGGTCGGCCGCGAAGGTCGCCTTCGACAAGAGTGAACTCGACGTCGTGGACGTGAAGTTCACCGACGGGGACCCGGCCAAGACC
Organism: Streptomyces sp. NPDC104581; assembly: GCF_055583685.1. NCBI lineage: Bacteria > Bacillati > Actinomycetota > Actinomycetes > Kitasatosporales > Streptomycetaceae > Streptomyces > Streptomyces sp. NPDC104581. The sequence goes on along the minus strand of NZ_JBVJNN010000004.1, from coordinate 28,190 downwards.
AAGTCGGTCGTCACCGACGCGCTCACCCGGCACGGCGACATCGACGGTGTGTGGATGGACTCGGGCGCCACGGCCGTGGCCGCCGTCGAGGCGTTCGAGGACGCGGGCAAGGACGTACCGCCCATCACCGGCGAGGACCAGCAGGACTTCCTCCAGGCGTGGCAGGACAAGGACCTCACCGCGATCGCCCCCGCGTACCCGACGTTCCAGTGGCGTACGCCCGTGATCGCCGCGCTCGACATCCTCAAGGGCGAGGACGTGCCCAAGGAGTGGAAGCTCCCGCAGCCCACCATCACCCAGGACAACCTCGCCGACTACCTGAAGCCCGGCATGCCGCCGCTGCACTACGCGATGTGCGGCTGCGAGTCGATGCCCGGATTCCCGAAGGACTGGGGCGGCAAGTGAGCACGGCTACCGGGCCGTCGGCGCCCCTGGCGCTCGGCGCCAACCCATGGATCTGGCACTCACCGGTCGACGGCGACGCCCTCGCCGGGACACTGCCACGGCTGGCGGACTGGGGCTTCGACTGTGTCGAACTCCCGCTGGAACAGGCCGGTGACTGGGCGCCCGCCGCCGTGTCGGAACTGCTGGACTCGACCGGGCTCGCCCCCGCCGCGGTCGTCGCCGTCATGCCGCCCGGCCGCGATCTGGTGGCCACCGACCCGGCGACCGTGCGCGCCACCCAGGACTATCTGCGGCGCTGTGTCGACGCGGCCCACGTGATCGGGGCGCCCGTCGTGGCCGGTCCCGTCTACACGGCCGTCGGGCGCTCCTGGCGGATGACGGACACCGAGCGGGCCGCGGCGTGGGCCGAGTGGCGTGAGCACATCGAGCCCGTCGTCACCCACGCCGGGGACGCGGGAGTGACGATCGGCGTCGAGCCGCTGAACCGGTACGAGACGAGTCTGCTCAACACCGTCGCCCAGTGCCTCGAAGCGATGGAGGGCCTCGACCCGGCGGCCATCGGTATCGCGCTCGACGTCTACCACCAGAACATCGAGGAGCGCGGACTGCCCGGCGCCGTACGCGAGGCGGGCAGCCGTGTCGTCCATGTCCAGGTGTGCGCGAACGACCGCGGCGCGCCCGGCGCCGACCACCTCGACTGGCCCGGTTTCCTGACCGCCCTCGTGCGGTCCGGCTACCGGGGTCCGCTGTGCGTCGAGTCCTTCACCGCCCACAACGACGCGATCGCCGTCGCCGCCTCCGTATGGCGTCCGCTCGCACCCAGCCAGGACGCGCTGGCCACCGACGGACTGGCGTTCCTGCGCCGGGTCCTCGCCGGAATCCAGGGCTGTCCGCGCGTCAGCACACGACCGATCCCGCACACGACCGATCCCGCCCCCGAGAGAGGACCGGCAGATGAAATGGCATGACCATGACAGAAAGGTGCGCGGGGGAGCGATCCGAAGAGCGTTCGTCGCCGTCGCCGGCGCCCTGCTGCTCGCCGTGACCGCCCTGCCCACCGGCGCCGGAGCGGCCGAGAGGGGGAAGGAGGAACCCGCCTTCAGGGCCCTGCTCTTCACCCGCGCCGTCGGCTACGTCCACGGATCCATCCCGAACGGCATCAAGATGTTCGAGGAGGAGGCCGCGGAGAACGGCTTCGAGATCGTCCAGAGCGACGACCCCGCCGTCTTCGACGACGAAAACCTCGCGCAGTACGACGCCATCGTGATGCTCCAGAACTCCGGCATGGTCTGGGACACCGAGGCCCAGCGGCAGGCCATGAAGACCTACGTCCAGAGCGGCAAGGGCGTCGTCGCCATCCACAACACCCTCGACATGGGCGTCGAGGAGGCGTTCCCCTGGTGGGACGAGACCATCAACGGCGGCGCCCACATGCCCACCCACTCGCCCGGCGTGCTCCAGGGCACCGCCAAGGTGGCCGACCAGGTCCACCCCTCCACCAAGGGGCTCCCCGAGCGCTGGGAACGCCCCGAGGAGTGGTACAACTTCGACGAGAACCCCCGCGGCGACGTCCATGTCCTGGTCACCGCCGACGAGACCACGTACAACCCCGGCCCCGACGCCATGGGCGCCGACCACCCCATCTCCTGGTGCCGCAACACCGAGGGCGGCAAGGTCTGGGCCACCGCCATGGGCCACGACACCCCCGCCTACGACGAAGAGGCGTTCCGCGACCATGTCGTCGGCGGCCTCCAGTGGGCGGCCGGTGAGAAGCCGGGCGACTGCGGCGGCACCGACTGGGGCGCCTACGAGAAGATCACGCTCGACGACAACACCGCCGACCCGATGGAGCTGGACGTCGCCGACGACGGCCGCGCCGTGTACGCCCAGCGCAACGGCGAGCTGAAGATCTTCGACCCCGCGTCCCACTCCACCGTCACCGCGGGCAAGCTCGACGTCTACACCGGCGGCGAGGACGGCCTCGTCGGCATGGAACTGGACCCGGACTTCGCGCAGAACAACTGGGTCTACCTCTACTACGCGCCGGCCGCCGAGACCAAGGACATCAACCGGCTCTCCCGCTTCACCCTCAAGGGCAACACCCTCGACCTCACGAGCGAGAAGAAGCTCCTCGACGTCCCCGCCTACCGCTCCCGCACCTTCACCGAGCCCGGACACACCGGCGGAGCCGTCGAGTTCGGCCCCGACGGCACCCTCTACCTCGGTGTCGGCGACGACGTACCACCCAACCTCGACCCCGACTGGCAGGGCTACGCGCCGATCGACTGGCGCGAGGGCAAGGAGATGCTCGACGCCGCGCGCACCGCGGGCAACACCAACGACCTGCGCGGCAAGCTGCTGCGCATCAAGCCGACGAAGAACGGCGGCTACACCATCCCCAAGGGCAACCTCTTCGCCAAGGGCAAGGCCAAGACGCGGCCCGAGATCTACGCGATGGGCTTCCGCAACCCGTTCCGCTTCACCGTCGACCAGGAGACCGGCTACGTCCACCTCGCCGACTACGGCCCGGACCGCGGACTGCCCACCACCGACCGGGGCCCCGAGGGCCTGGTCGAGTACAACGTGATCAAGAAGCCGGCGAACTTCGGCTGGCCCTTCTGCCACGGTGACAACCAGGCGTACGCGCCGTACAACCCGGACACCGGGGAGACCGGCGCCAAGTTCGACTGCGCCAACCCCACCAACCCCTCGCCGAACAACACCGGACTGACGAAGCTGCCGCCCATCCAGCAGCCCGAACTCTGGTACGGCTACGGCGTGTCAGAGCACTTCCCGGAGATGGGCGAGGGCGGCTCGGCCCCGATGGCCGGACCCGTCTACCGCTACGACGCCGACAACCCGTCCGAGACGAAGTTCCCCGAGTACTTCGACGGGGCGAGCTTCCTCTACGAATGGTCGCGCAACTACATCAAGGAAGTCCGGTTCGACCAGGACGAGAAGCTCCTCAAGATCAACGACTTCATGGACTCGGTGGCCTTCAAGAGCCCCATGGACATGACCTTCGGGCCCGACGGCTCCCTGTACGTCCTGGAGTGGGGCAGCGAGTTCGGCGGCGGCAACAACGACTCCGGCCTCTACCGCGTCGACTACGCCCAGGGGCGGCGCAGCCCGGTCGCCAAGGCCGCGGCCTCCGTCACCAACGGACCGCTCCCGCTGGAGGTGGAGTTCTCCAGCGAGGGCAGCGCCGACCCGGACGGCGACGCGCTGACCTTCGAATGGGACTTCGACGGTGACGGCACCTACGACTCCACCGACGAGAACGCCACCCACACCTACACCGAGGGAGGCGAGTTCAGCGCCCAGTTGAAGGTCACCGACTCCAGCGGCAAGTCCGGCTTCGCCAACGTGCCCATCACCGCGGGCAACACCGCCCCGAAGGTGACCGTCGAGATCCCCGTCAACGGCAAACTCATCGAGTTCGGCGACCGGATCCCGTACAGGATCACCGTCACCGACCCGGAGGACGGCGCCGTCGACTGCTCCGAGGTCACCATCAACCCGGCACTCGGACACGACGACCACGAGCACCCGACCAACGACATCCCCGGCTGCGAGGGCACGGTCGACACCGGCGACCTGGGCGGCCACCCCGAGGGCGCGGACCTGACCTACGTGCTCAACGCCAAGTACACCGACGGCGGCGGCGACGGGGCACCGGCCCTCACCGGCTACGGCCGGTCGGTCCTGCAACCCAAGCTCAAGCAGGCCGAGTACCACGACGACCAGTCGGGCACACGGATCGTCAACCAGGCCGGCGCCGCGAACGGCAAACGCATCGGCGACATCAGCGACGGCGACTGGGTTGCCTTCGAACCGATGAGCGTGGAGGGCGTCGACTCGGTCAGCTACCAGGTCTCCTCACCGTACGGAGTCGGCGCGATCGAACTGCGGGCCGGCGCCCCGGACGGTGAACTGCTCGCCACCACCCCGATCCCCAACACCGGGGACTGGGACGTCTACCGGCCCACCGATCCCGTACCGGTGAAGGCCCACGACGGCACGCACAAGCTCTATCTCGTCTTCACGTCACCGCAGAACAACGCGTTCGACGTGGACACGGTGGAGTTCGCCGGGCCGTAGCCACCCCCTGGCGGCGGTGACCGTCCCCGGTCGCCGGACGGGCTCACGCAGCCGTCCGGCGACCGGGCGACCGACCGCCGGTCAACGCGTCCCGACCGCGGCCCGCACTGCCCTGCGGGCCATGGCGCAGTCGTCGTGCAGCCGCCGCAGCAGCAGCCGCTGCTCCTCACCCGTCGGCGCCGCACCCGGCGGGGGCTGGTGCGCCCCTGCGGCGGGCGCCTCGCGCATGGTGCGCTGCACCGCCGTCTCGTACTTACGGATCTCCCCGGTCAGCACGAGCATCAGATTCACCAGGAAGGCGTCCCGGTCCGCCGTACCCCTGGCCTGCGCGAGCCTGTTGATCTGCTGGCGCGCCAGCGGGTTGTTCCCGAGTACCATCCACAGCGTCGCCATGTCGTACCCCGGCAGATACCAGCCGGCGTGCTCCCAGTCGACGAGCACCGGTCCGGCGGGCGACAGCAGCATGTTGGAGAGCAGCGCGTCCCCGTGGCAGAACTGCCGCATGCCCGGCCGCCCCAGCCCGTGCAGCAGCTTCTGCATGTCGCCCAGATCACGGTCGGTGAAAAGACCCAGTTCGTGGTAGCGGGTGATCCGGCGGGCGTAGTCGAGACCCGGACCGAACATGTCGCCCGGCGGACGCCAGGTGTTGAGCCGCGCCACCGCGCCCAGCACGGCCCGGACGTCCGCGCGCGGCGGAGCCTCGGCCGGGTGGCGCGACAGGGCCGCCGCCCGTCCGGCCATCCGCTCCACGACCAGCGTGCAGTTGTCGGGATCGGCGGCGATCAGCCGCGGCACCCGCACCGGCGGCCGGTGGCGCACGAAGGAACGGTATGTCGCTATCTCGTGCCGGAAGCTCTCCGCCCACGCGGGTGACCGGTCCAGTAAGCACTTCGCCACCGCGGTCGTCCGTCCGGTCGTCCCGACCAGCAGCACCGAGCGGCCACTGCGCCGCAGCACCTGCACGGGGTTGAACTCCGGACAGATCCGGTGCACCGAGGCGATGGCCATCCTCAACTGCGCGCCCTGGGTGCCCGACAGGTCCAGCCTGCCGCCGAGCGGCCCGCCGGCCGTCCCCGGCCAGCGCCTGGCCCGCCCGGCCTGGGAGGGATCGAGATAGGGTCCGCCGCCGGCCGCGGGTGGCCGCGGGTGCCGGGGCGGGGTGGACACGGAGGACGATGCTGTGTACGACGACGCTGTGTACATGGGCGAACGAGTCCCTTCGTGTACCGACGAGTTACCGCGCTTCCCCGGCCCGGCGGCCGTTCCACACCCTGGGGAATGTGCCGGGCCGCCGGGCCGGGGTGGCGCGTTCCTAACACGACACCCCGCCACGGGTGGCACACCATCTGGCGCACCCTGGCGAAGCCTGGCGAATAGTCGCCAGGTACCTGACGGACGGTTACTGTCAACTCAGCCGAGAACCTGGGGGCTTGACGTGACCGGAGAACCCAACACCCGTCTGTCGGACCTGTTCGGCCTCGCCGGCTGGTCCAAGGGCGAACTCGCGCGGCTGGTGAACAGGCAGGCGGCGGCCATGGGCCACCCCCAACTGGCCACCGACACCTCGCGGGTCAGACGCTGGATCGACATGGGGGAGATCCCTCGCGATCCGGTACCCAGGGTGATGGCTTCCCTGTTCACCGAGCGGCTCGGCCGTGTCGTGACCATCGAGGACCTCGGGTTCGTACGACACGGACGCGCGGGGAGACGACGGGACGCCGGGAACGATTCGAACCCCGACGGCCTGCCTTGGGCGCCCGACCGGACGGCTGCGGTCCTCACCGAATTCACGGGAATGGACCTCATGCTCAACCGACGCGGCTTGGTGGGCGCGGGTGCCGTGCTCACCGCAGGCTCCGCACTCAGCAGTTCCATGCACGACTGGCTGCACTCAGATCCCGCACTGACCGCCGACGCCCCCCGCGGCGCCGATCCCCTGCACGCCGACCCCGTTGGGTACGACCGGTACGAGGCCGCCCCCATCGGGTCCCAGGAGATCGACGCGCTGGAGCACTCGGTCGACGTGTTCCGGGCCTGGGACGCCGCCCGGGGCGGCGGCCTCCAGCGCAAGGCGGTGGTGGGCCAGCTCAACGAGGTGGGCGGCATGCTGTCGTACCGTCACCCTCCCCATCTCCAGCGGCGCCTGTGGGGCGTCGCCGCCAACCTGGCGGTCCTGGCCGGCTGGATGTCGCACGACGTCGGCCTCGAACCCACCGCCCAGAAGTACTTCGTCATCGCCACCCACGCGGCGCGCGAGGGCGGCGACCGTCCGCGCGCGGGTGAGGCGCTGTCCAGGGCGGCCCGTCAGATGGTCCATCTGGGCCGCCCGGACGAGGCGCTGGACCTGATGAAACTGGCCAAGTCCGGTTCGGGTGACGAGGTGCTGCCGCGTACCCGGGCGATGCTCTGCACGATCGAGGCGTGGGCGCAGGCGTCGATGGGACGGGGTCAGGCCATGCGCCGGACCCTGGGCGAGGCGGAGGACCTGTTCGTCTCGGACAAGGGCGACGTGCCCCCGCCGAGCTGGATGCAGATGTTCGACGAGGCGGACATGCACGGCATGGAGGCGCTCGCCTTCCGTACCCTCGCCGACCACGAGCCCTCGGCGGCGGCCATGGCCCAACGGCACGCCAAGCGGGCGATCGAGCTGCGGCAGAACGGCCGCCAGCGGTCGATGATCTTCGACTATCTCTCCCTGGCCTCGGCCTGCTTCATCGCGGACGATCCCGAACAGGCGGACCGCTACGCGCGGCTGGCGCTGGTGTCGATGGGGGAGACCTCGTCGCACCGGACCTGGGACCGGCTGAGGGAGATGTACCGGCTCACCGGTCAGTACCGTACGCACGCCGGGATCCAGGAGCTGCGCGAGGAGATCGACGCGGTGCTGCCGAACCCGGCGAGGAAACCGAGGAGTTCGGAGATCTAGAGCGGACACCCCTCACCGGACACCCATCACCGGAGCAGGACGCCCGTCACCGTGCGGGAAACCGGCACTGAGGCAACGCTCAGGCGCGGTCGCCGCCGATCCTGGCGACCAGTACACAGGCGTCGTCGTCCCGTCCGGTCCCGCCGAACTCCTCGACGACCGTCCTGACACAGTCCTGCGCGTCGGGCGCCCCGGTCAGCCGGGGCCCGAGCGCCAGCAGCCGGTCCACACCCGTCCGGTCCGTCAGCCTGCCGGTGTGCAGCACCAGCACGTCACCGGGCAGCAGCCCGGTCTCGGCCTGTTCGTACGTGGCGCCAGACGTAGCGCCGAGCAGGACGCCGTCCAGTGGGGTCAGCGCGCGCCCCGTCCCGTCGCGGAACAGCAGCGGGGCGGGGTGTCCCGCCTGCGCCCAGACAAGGGTGCGTGTCCCGGGCCGGTAGCGGCAGCAGACGGCGCTGCCGAGCGCGGGCTGATCGGCCGTGTCGAGCAACTGGTTGAGATGACCCATCAGCGCGCCGGGCTCCACGCCCGCCACCGCCATACCGCGCTGGGCGCCGAGGAGCATCGCCATCGTGGAGGCGGCCGTCAGACCGTTGCCCATGAGGTCGCCGACCGTCAGCAGGGTGCTTCCGTCGGGCAGCTTCAGCGCGTCGAACCAGTCGCCGCCGACGAGTCCGCCGCCGGCCGGCGGCAGACAGTGGCCCGCCAGATCCAGCGTCCCCGGTTCGCTCTGGGGGCACTGGAGCGACCCGCGCCACGACGGCAGTACGGCCTCCCGCAACTCGGCCACGAGCTTCCGCTCGGTCCTGGCGGACCGTTCGCGGCGTCGCAGCGTGTCACCGGACTCGTCGACGGCGCGTCTGCTGCGGCGTAACTCGCTGACGTCCCGCAGCACCGCCCACATCGAGGCGGTGCAGCCGTCGGAGTCCAGTACGGGTTCGCCCGTCATGTGCAGCGTACGGACCCGCTTGTCGGTCCTGACGACGCGGAACTCGGCGTCGATGTGCCTGCCGTCCACGAGACACTCGGTCACCAGCGTCTGGAGCAGCCCCTGGTCCTCGGGGACCATCACGGACGGCAGTTCGTCCAGTGTCATCGGGCCCTTCTCGGGCGGCCGGCCGAAGATCTCGTACAGCTCCGGCGACCAGATGACCCCGTCGGTGAGGAGGTTCCACTCGGCGGTGCCCACCCGGTTGAGCAGCGAACCGGTCTCTTCCCCGGCGTCCGCCGCCGGGGAGGACGCCGCCTCGGCCCCGCTGTCGGGCAGACCGTTCCTGAGCTGTCCCAAGTGGGCGCCGAGATCGTCCAGTTGATGAACGGCCAGGTCACAGAGGGCACGCTGCCAGCGCCACAGCGTGTCGTGCTCGTCCGCGACGGCGTCCCTGCGCACGGCGTCCACGTCACCGCGCAGGCTGCGGGTGCGCGTGATGAGGGACTCCACCACGCCTCGCTCCGGTGGCCGCGGGGCGGGGCGGTCCGCGAACAGATGGGACGGCATCTCGAACTCCGATACAGGCGTGGCACTGCCAGGTCTGAAGAGTGAACCGTTATGACTGTTGCACAGGCCGCTATGGGCCGTAAGGGATTCGGCAACACTCGATCCGGTGGTGCTTCGGGCATATGCCACGGGCGGGGCAAGTGACCTACCGTCACCGGCGGGTCCCGGCGGCGGGTCGACGCGGTCGTCAGTCCCCGGCCGGGGGACCCTCGACCACGCGCTTGAGGTTACTCAGCGTCCGCCGGATGTTCCGCGCCTGGAAGTCGGCGAAGGTGTGCCCGCGCGTGGCGACCCGGTCGAAGAGATGGGCGACGGAGTCGGGCCACGAGCGCCGGTCGTCCGTCCAGGTCTCGGTGACGCGCGTGCCGCCGTCGACCGCCTCCAGACGGTACTCCCAGCTGGCGATGGGAGCCCGCAGCCGAGGGGTCCGGACGCCGATCGCGTGGACACGGAAGGCGAACCGCTCGTCCGTGTCGGCGGCGGTCACCGTGCACCGCGTCGTCCACCGCATCGCACCGCGCTTGTTGTGCCCGTCGAAGACCATCCCCACGTAGGTGTCGGGGTCCGCGCCCCGACCGCCCTCCGGGGTCCGGACGGTCGCCCCGAGATTCTCCGGGCTCCACCGGCCCATCAGGGCGGGCCGGCTGATCCGCCCGTAGACCGCGGCGGGAGAAGCGGCGATGACGACGCTGTCGGACACGGTGAACGTACGCGGCATGGAGTCTCCGATCCTGTACCCGGCACGCCGTGGACGACCGGGACCCCCGACTGTAGAACGTGTCCGGAAGGCGCCGCCGTCCGCCCGGGTCCCGCCCGGCCCGGCACGCCCGGGACGCCCGGGACCGTCAGTCCCGGTACTCCTCGTACACCCCGTCCCGCAGCGCGCGGGTGACGGCCGACGTCCGGTTGTCGCAGTTGAGCTTGGCGAGAATGTTGGCCACCAGCCGCTTGGCGCCGTGCAGGGAGATGTCCAGACGGAGCGCTATCTCTTTGTTGCTGAGCCCGTCGACCAGCAGGTCCAGGGTCTGCTTCTCCCGTGGAGTGACTCGAATCCTGGGATTCTCCGGACCCCCGGTGCGGTCGGTGGCTCTTCCGGAGAGCAGGGCGTGCGCCAAATTGACCGAAATAGGAAACTCGCCCTCACGCATTCGGCGCAGGGCGAGACGGAGTGATTCCTCGGAAAGCTCTCCCGTGGACAGTAAGCCGCCGATCGGTAAGCCCGACAACTTGTCCCACGGGGCGTCTCTCTCGTTGTCCACGAGTGCGAGCACTTTGCAACCGATTCCAGCGAAATCAACTAATTTCCTGGCAACCGGTTCGTCGATCTCGCGGATCAGCACGATGACGGAACTGTTCCGTGGGGGAGTGGAGGTGTCGCGCGGGTTCAACGGGTGCACCCGGGCTCTGTGAACCGCCCTGGCGAGAAGGTGCTCGACGCGATGCCGATCCAGCGTGTCATGGATCAACACGAATACGTCCGCCCTCTCCGGCGCCAGTGATTCAACGGCAGCGGGCTCTGACAATTTCAACCCTCCCTCGGTGGGCCGGCTCGTGGCGGCGGGAGATTTGACGGCGATCGCTCGCAACATGATCGTCGCCTCGGGCAATTGGCAGTGTCAACCCCGCGTGCGGGCGTGATTGCCATCGGTCACGGTGCGAAATGATGGATTTTGTCGTGATCGTCATGCATCCGCCCTGTCCGGGACGGCACGGAAAAGCTGGGAGTCCGGTAGCCGATCGGCTACCCCAGAAGGCTAGCTTTCCGCGGCCCCGGCGCTCGGATAATTTCGATCGAGAGTGATCGGCGGCCAGGCTTTCCAACAGGGGCCGGCATCAATGGGTGCGAGAAAATCTCCTGGAGGGAGAGACCGAGGCAATGCCTTCGTCAGACCGGCCGAGAGCAGCCACAAAAGCGTCCAGAATCTTCCTGTTCAGCGCCGTCGCTCTGCTCTGGTCCGTTCTCATCTGGGTCGCGAACCGGGAAAATGATCACGACTGGATGTGGGACATGAAGGTCCTGCTCCGGGCAGGGGAATCCGTGCTCACGGGTGACTCGATCTATTGGAACAGCTCGGGGACCCTGTTCACCCACGCCCCTTTTGACGCACTGGTTTACGCCCCCTTGGCCAGGGTACCCCTTCCCCTGCTCAGCATCGTCTGGAACGCCGTCTCCATCGTCGCACTGCATGTGCTGATCCTGGTCGTCTTCAAGAAGCTCCGGCTGCCGACACATTCGGCATTGATCATCCTGGTCTCGTCCGCGTTGCTGTGGATGGATCCGGTCTTCAAAACACTTCTGCTCGGTCAGAACAACATCGTCATCGTATGTGCCGTCCTCCTGGATTTCAGCCTGCCCGACAGGAGCCGCTACAAAGGAATTCTCCTCGGTGTATTCTCCGGCATAAAACTCACTCCGCTCTTCCTCGTCGTGTACCTGTTTGCCACCCGCAGATACAGAATCGCCTGCCGTGCGGTCGTGGCCTTCGTCGCCACTGTTGGCGCAGGGGCGGTCGTGCTGCCGCGTGATTCGTGGAACTACTGGTCCGGGACCGCTTTCGAGGCGAGCCGTGCGGGAGAGGCGTTCGATCCACGGGCACATTCCCTGCTGAGCAATACGGAGAGGTGGACGAACTCCCAGGACTTCTTCCCCGTCTGGGTCGCCCTCGTGCTCCTGTGCGCCGGCGCTTCCCTCGCGGTCGCGTGTTATTTGTACCGTCGTGGGTTCGATTTGGCCGGTGTGTGCGCCTGCGGTGTGGCCACTCTGCTGATCTCGCCCGTCACCTGGAACCACCACTATGTGTGGCTCATTCCTGCCCTTGCCTGCATCGGGGTCGCGGGCTATCGGTACGGCGACCGTCTGCTTCTCTCCGGTGCGCTCGTCATGGGAGTTCTTCTTTATGTCCACCCCTACACATGGGACGTGCCGATCGGGGCGCTGGGAGATTACGGCCTGCGGGACAAAGTCCTGACGACAAGCTATGCACTGGTCGCCGTCGTTTCGGTGGCCCTGCTACGGCTCTCCGGATCGAGAGAGCTCAGTTCTGCGCGGAACAGGCCCGTCGGCAACACGAATGCGGAGCGATGAGAAGCCCGGGGAGAGACATGGCCAGCACACTGGGAATCCTAGGCAGCCAGGAGATCTACACGTCGGGCTGGCTGGACGAGGAGCAGGACTTCAAGGCGGAGACACGGTTCGGCACCGTGCGGGGGAAACGAGGGTTCCTCGCCGGCGTTGAGGTGATCAGCTTGACCCGGAACAGCACCGGGCAGCCGATGGCCAGCCACGCGATCAACCACAGGGCGAACATTTCCGCTCTCAGCCGGGCCGGTGTCGGCCAGATCATCGCGACCGCGATGGTGGGCTCCCTGCGTCCGACACTGCCCGTCGGTGGAATCGCACTGCTGGATCAGTTCATCGACGCGACAAAGCGCACGCAGTTCACCCTCTTCAGCGATCAGCGCTTCGCTTTCGCCGACATGACGAATCCGTACTGCGCCGACCTGCGGCACCGGATGATGGAGGTCGCCGAGCAGCGAGGCGTTCATGTCAACGCACCTGCGGCCTGCTACGTCTGCACGGACGGCCCCCGGTTCGAGACGAGTGCCGAGGTGCGCATGTACGGCCTGCTGGGAGGCGATCTGATCGGAATGACCGGGGTTCCCGAGTGTGTCATGGCGAGGGAAGCCGGAATTTGTTACGGGTCGATCGCCGGCGTCTTGAACATGGGAGCCGGTCTGAGCGACAGGGCGCTGAACGCTCATCACTGGAGGGACCTGCGGACCGCGCATTCCGAGGCGTTCCGAGAGGTCATCGCCGGTGTCGCGACGAGCCTCGCGAAGAATCCTCCCACCGAGGGCGTGTGCGGTTGTGCGACCGCGGCGCCCGCCGAAGCGTGAGTGGACAGCTCATCGGGTGACAGGCATGTCTCGGGCTTGTGGAATGTGGAGGCGGAGATGCGCACGGACCGGTCACTGGCGATGGTGATACCAACCTTCAACGAGGCACAGAACATCAGAGAGCTGGTGCCGCGCATCCTGGACGCGGCCGACTACGCGTCCGTCGTCATCGTGGACGACGCCAGTCCTGACGGCACGGGCGATGTGGCGCGCGAACTCGCCGCCCGCGAACCCCGGGTGACGGTTCTCCAGCGCGCGGGGAAGTTCGGATACGCCTCCGCCTGCCGGGACGGATTCACCTGGGCAGTGGAGCAGGGCTTCGAGCATGTGGGTCAGATGGACGCCGACAGCTCCCACGATCCACTTGATATCCCGCGGCTGTTCGACCGCGCGCGCGACGCGGACGTGGTCATCGGTTCGCGCTGGACCAGCGGGGGAGAGGTCGTCAATTGGCCCACGAGCAGGAAGGCACTCTCCCGCGCCGGGAACAGGTACGCCCGTCTGATGGGGGGCATCGAGAGCCGGGATGTGACCGGTGGGTTTCGCATCTACCGGACGAAGGTCGTGGAGCATGATCTGCTCGACCGCAGTCAAGCCCATGGCTATTTCTTCCAGGCTGAAACAGCGATGCTCCTCACACGTGCCGGGAAGACCTTTGCCGAGGTGCCCATAGTTTTCAGACAGCGAGTTCGGGGCGAGAGCAAGATGAGTTTTCGCATCGCTTTCGAATCGCTCTGGCGTATCACTCTCTGGAGACTCGCGAAGTGAGTCGAAGGTCGACCGTGACGGAATACTCACCTGCCCGACGGCGATGAAGCGACTACTTGGCCGGGGCAGGTCACAGGATCAAGCAGCGGCAGAATGGAGTACCGGTGTCGAAGCGAGCGCTGATCACGGGTGTCACGGGTCAGGACGGTACGTACTTGGCGGAGTACCTGCTTTCACAGGGGTACGAAGTCACCGGCCTGGTCAGGGGGCAGCAGAACCCCAAGCTCCACATCCTGCGGCGGGCGCTGCCTGAGCTCCGTGTCCTGGAGGGGGATCTGCTCGACCAGAGCAGCCTGGTCGCGGCTGTTGAATCCTCCCGCGCCGACGAGGTCTACAACCTGGGCGCCGTTTCGTATGTGCCCATATCGTGGCGCCAGCCGACGGCTTCTTCGGAGATCACCGGTTTGGGGACGTTGCGTCTTCTCGAAGCGGTGAGGATTGTTTCAGGTCTCCATGCCGACTCGCCGCGGGCTGCCGGGGACGAATACTCCGGGATAAAGCTCTACCAGGCGTCGACGTCTGAAATGTTCGGCAAAGTGTGCGAGTCACCGCAGAACGAGGAGACTCGCTTCCACCCTCGGAGCCCGTACGGAGTCTCGAAGGTCTACGCTCATTTCATGACTCAGAACTACCGTGAGTCGTACGGAATGTATGCCGCGTCCGGCATTCTGTTCAACCATGAGTCGCCACGCAGGGGAATCGAGTTCGTCACGCGGAAGGTGACCGTCGGTGTGGCACGTATCAAGCTGGGTATCGCAGAGAATTTGATCATGGGGAATCTGGACGCCTGTCGCGACTGGGGGTTCGCCGGTGACTACGTCCGGGCGATGCATGCGATGCTCCAACAACCCACCCCGACGGACTTCGTGATCGGGACGGGTGTCACACGGAGCATCAGGGATCTGCTGAAGTCTGCCTTCAGCGCCGTGGGGCTGGACTGGCGGCAGTATGTGCTCACCGACTCGAAATTGTATCGGCCGGCCGAGGTCGAACTCCTCTGCGCGGACCCCGCGAAGGCGCACGACGAACTGAACTGGAAGCCTGAGAAGTCTTTCGAAGAGATGATTCAGGACATGGTTGAAGTGGATATGCGACGGCTGGCGGGTGAAGCCCGGGGACTCGAACTCCTGGGATTCGGCGCCGAGGGAGGGCAGCGGCAATCCGTGAAGTGAGGAGTCGCCGGCCGCGAACGACTTTCCTGCCGTCCCTGACACGGGAGTTCTCGAAGTTCTCCGTGGTGGGCCTGGGCGGAGTCCTGGTCAATTTCGCGGTTTTCAATCTGGTTGTGTGGCTCTTCGAGACCGATCCGGTGAAGGCGAGCATCTTCGGGACGGTCTGCGCGATTTGGGTCAACTATCTCGGGTACCGTTTCTGGGTCTACCGGCGGAACAGGGAACGTTCTTCGTGGCGGGGCGAAGTCCTGCCCTACGGGGTACTCAGCGGTGTCGGGCTGGTGCTTGAGAACGGAATTCTGTACGCGGCCCACGATCTGCTGGGGTGGGACGGGCGACTGGAGGATAATCTGTTCAAGCTCCTCGGCCTGCTCGCCGCCGCGCTGTTTCGATTCTTCACCTATCGGACGTTTGTGTTCCGGCAGCGAGTCGGAAGTACGCCCTGACCATTCCAGCGGAGGTTCGTATGCCCGAGATCAGCACCGAGGAGTCCCGCACCCGACTGCTCTCCATCTGCGTCTTCGCCGGTGCGCGGAGCGGAGTCGCCTCCGGTGCGGTGGAAGCCGCACATGAACTGGGCGCGCTGCTGGGGAGGAGGGGCCATCATCTGATCTACGGCGCCGGGGGTGTCGGGGTCATGGGCGCTCTCGCACAGGCCGCGTCGAGGGCCGGGGCGTCCATAACCGGAGTGATTCCCCAGTTTCTGTGGGACATCGAGCGAGGTGACAGGGCGCCCGATCAGGAGTTCGTCATCACCTCGGACATGTTCACCCGGAAACGGGAAATGCTCGGCCGCGCCGATGCGTTCCTGGCGCTTCCCGGCGGATACGGGACCCTGGACGAAGTCTTCGACGTCATCTCCCACAACTGTCTGGGGACACCCAAGCCGCTCGTCCTCCTGGACGTCGACGGGTACTGGGGCGGGGTCGAGAAGATCGTCTCCGCCGCCGAGATGGCGGGCTTCGCTCCGCGGTCGTCCGAGCCGCTGTTCCATGTCACCTCCGACCTCGAGGCGTCCCTGGACCTCCTTGAACGGAAGTTCGCGTCCGCAGGCAGGATGTGACGGTGCGTCGGCGGTCGTACCGCCCTTGGCCGGTGTGGCATCGGTGCTCCGCCGGCGGGGGCCGTACCGTCCGGCCGTGTCAGCCGCTGTTCCAAGTGACGGCGGATGGTTGGGAGTTCGGCTCCCGGGTGGGTGGGCATGCGGGAAAGGCATGTATCCATGCAGGGCTATCTGGACGTCCTGAGGACCCGTGGCCTCCGTGTGCCGCTCCTCGCCACGGTGCTCGGCGCGCTCCCCATCGGCATGCTGGGCCTGGCCGTGCTGCTGTACGTGCGGCAGCTCACCGGCTCGTTCGCCGCCGGTGGCCTGGCGTCGGCGGCGTTCGGCCTCGGGAACGCCGCCGGGTTGACGGTGCAGGGCCGGCTCATCGACCGCCATGGCCAGGGGAGGATTCTCGCTCCTGTGGGCGCGGCCTGTGCCGCCTGGGGCGTTCTGCTGGTCGCGGTCGCGCCCGCCGCGGAGTGGCGAGGCTTCGCCGTCGCGGCGAGTGCCGGGATGGGGTCCTGTATTCCGGCGACCACCGGCAGTATGAGGGTCCTGCTGGCGGAGCTGGTCCGGGGAGCCGCGGCCCGCACGGCGGGGTACGCGCTGCTGGCCGTGCTGTTCCAACTGGCGCTGCTGGCCGGGCCGCTGATCACGTCTCTGCTGCTGATGACGACGGGACCGGGCATCGCGGTGGTGACCGGCGGCTTCCTGGCCGGGGGAGCGGGGCTGATCTTCTCCGCGACGGGCGCTTCCCGCGACTGGAGCCCTCGGCGGACCCCCTCCCCGCGTGACGGCCTGCGCGGGAACAGCGGCGGCCTCGCCGTCCTCCTGCTCATCGCGGCGGGGTCCGGACTCTCGATCGGCACGGTCGCCGTGGCCGCGCCGGCCGCCGCCCTGGAACTGGGCACCGCCGCGGACAGCGGCGTACTGATGGCGATGGTCTCGGCCGGAGAGATCCTCGCGGGGCTGGCCCTCGGAGCCCGCTCGTGGCACTGGCCACCGGCCCGGCTGCTGCTGACGGCTCTGGCGGGTTCGGCGGTGACGGCCGGTCTGGCGGCGTGGGCCGCGGGCAGTCTGACGCTGCTCGGCGCCGCCCTCTTCCTCGTCGGAACGTGCGCCGGCCCCTCCGCCATCATCTCCTCGGCACTGCTCGACACGCTCGCGTCGAGGGCCGCGCTGACCAGGTCGTACACGTTGATGGTGAGCGTGGGACTGGTGGGCGTCGCGCTCGGCAACGCGGTGGGCGGTGCCGTCACCGAGAGCTTCGGCCACGGGGCGGCATTCGCGTTCAGCGCCTGCTGGCTCGCCGTCCTGCTGGCCCTGGGAACACTCTTCCGTCGCGCTCTCGACGCCGCGCCGGACGCTCCGGAGAAGGAGAGGTCCGCCTGAAGAGCGGCTTCCTCCCGTACGGCCGGGAGCCCCCGGGCGGGATTCGGTCATCCGCGCCCGGGGGCTCCCGCCGGTGTGCCCGGGGGCGTCACCAGATGGACTCGACCCATTCGGGGTGGTCGATGAACGGGTTCCGGTTGTGCTGGAACTGGTCGAATATGACGTCGTTGCGGCGCTTCTCGAACGTGTCCGGCGGGTCCTCGTCGTTCCACTGCTTCAGTACGGACAGCCGTCCCATCGCGGGGGCCGAGCCGTTGTTGACGCTGTCGTTCGGTTCGAGGTCCGCGAAGGAGTCATTGCCCTCGTAGCGCACCGCCATGTAGAGGATCATGCGGGCGACATCGCCCTTGACCGCGTCACGCGGCTCGTACGAGTCGCTGTCGGTGAGGTTCCCGGGGGCGCCGCTGACCGGGCTGCCGCCGTTGTCGAAGTCCTTGTTGCCGCGGATCCCGTTGACCTGTACGTCCTCCGGGCGCAGATGGTGGACGTCGGTGCCGGGGCCCTGCGACGTACCGAAGTCGCCGTGGGACTGGGCCCATACGTGCTCGCGGTTCCAGTCGCCGACGTTGCCGCCGTTCTGCGACTTGGCGCGGGAGGCGCCGCTGTAGAGAAGGATGACGTTGGCGGAGTTGGCCGGGTCCTGGTCGGTGACCTTGAGCGCTTCCCAGACGGCGCTGTACGAGAGCTTCGTCTGGTCGCTGATGATGCCGTGCAGCGCGGTCTTGAGCGCGGGGCCGGTCTTGCCTGTCGCGCCCTGGTAGTACGTGTCGTCCAGTGCGGCGGTTCCGGTCGTGGCGGAGGCGCCCGCGCTGGTTCCCGGGACGGTCGCGGGGGGTGTGGCGGCCGGGGCGGCGGCCGCGCTGCCGACGAGCACCGCGGCGGCGGCGCCCAGAGCCAGCACCGGCCGCACGGCGGGATGGTGACGACGGGACATGTGGGGGTGTCCTCTCGTAAAGAGAGCACCGCGCGCACGGTCACGGGTGGGGCCGCGCACACGGTGATCTTGGCGACGTGACGTTTCCGCAGGAGCCTTCCACAGCACCTGTGACACTGGGGTGAATGCTCCGCGACCATCATGTGCAGGTCAAGAACCGTGCCCGCGCCGGGCGTTGAGCAGCCCCGTTCTGTGCTGCGCGTTCACATGGATGGGCTGAAAACACACTGCTGACAATTTTTGGTCCATACCAAGTGCTTGACGCGGCCCTTCGGGCTGCCTTGAATCAAGCATTGAAATAAGCGCCTCCGGCGCTTCGTCTCCTCGGCAGTACCTGTCATGCGCATGCCCCCCACGCAAAGCGATGTGATGACCGTGATCCCGTTCAAGCACTGGCAGCGCCGAACGGCGCTGTACGCCCTCGCACTTCTGTGCACCTCCGGAGCCGTGGCCGCCGTGCCCGCCGGAGCCAGCGCCGCGGCCGACCCCCACCCCGCCGCGGCACCCGCAGCGATCAAGTTCGCCGACGAGTTCGACGGTCCGGCCGGATCGGGCGTCGACGGAAGCAAGTGGCAGATCGAGACCGGCGACAACGTCAACAACCACGAGCGGCAGTACTACACGTCCGGCAACAACAACGCCCAGCTCGACGGGCAGGGCAATCTCGTCATCACCGCCCGCAAGGAGAACCCCGGCAACTACCAGTGCTGGTACGGCACGTGTGAGTACACCTCAGCCCGGCTGAACACCTCGGGCAAGTTCGACTCGGCATACGGCCGGGTCGAGGCCCGCATGAAGA
This sequence comes from Streptomyces sp. NPDC104581, assembly GCF_055583685.1. Taxonomy (NCBI): domain Bacteria; kingdom Bacillati; phylum Actinomycetota; class Actinomycetes; order Kitasatosporales; family Streptomycetaceae; genus Streptomyces; species Streptomyces sp. NPDC104581. The sequence continues at coordinate 9,253 of NZ_JBVJNN010000004.1, read as the reverse complement.
TCCCGCGCGGCCAGGGCATCTGGCCCGCGTTCTGGATGCTCGGCAGCAACATGGGCGAGGTCGGCTGGCCCAACAGCGGCGAGATCGACATCATGGAGAACGTCGGCTTCGAGCCGAACACCGTCCACGGCACGCTGCACGGCCCCGGCTACTCCGGCGAAGGCGGCATCGGCGCCGGCTACAGCCTGCCGAACGGCGAGGCGTTCGCGGACGACTTCCACACCTTCGCCGTCGACTGGGCGCCGGACTCCATCAAGTGGTCGGTGGACGGGCAGGTCTTCCAGACCCGTACGCCCGCCGACCTCGGTGGCCGCGAGTGGGTGTTCAACAAGCCGTTCTTCCTGATCCTCAACCTCGCGGTCGGCGGCTACTGGCCCGGCGACCCCGACGGCAGCACGGTCTTCCCGCAGCAACTCGTCGTCGACTACGTACGCGTCAGCGACTAGGACACCCGTCTGTTCACAGCTCCCAGTGCCGGACGGGCTCAGTGCTCCGTTCCCGGGCGCCGGACAGGGCTCTTGCCTGCCTGTCCGGCGCCCGGGGGCGAACCGGCCACCGGGCGGACCCGGTGAGCCGCCCCACCAGAAGTGGACGGTGACCACGCATGACCGCCTCGTTCAGGCCCTGGAAGCACCTCAGACCCCTCGCCCTGCTCGCCATGCCCCTCGTGGCCGTCGCCTCGACCATGACCGTGACGCCCGCGAACGCGGCCGTCTCCGCCGTCGGGACCATCACCGGTCTCGGCGGCAAGTGCGTGGACGTGGCCGGCGGCAGCACCGCCAACGGCGCGGCCGTACAGCTCTACGACTGCAACGGCAGCGCCGCCCAGCAGTGGGACGTCGCCTCCGACGGCACGATCCGGGCCCTCGGCAAGTGTCTCGACGTCAAGGACGCCGGGACCGCGAACGGCTCGGTGCTCCAGCTCTGGTCGTGCACGGGCGCCGCCAACCAGAAGTGGACCGTCTCGGCGGCCCGCGACATCGTCAACCCCCAGGCGGACAAGTGCCTGGACGCCACCGGCAACAGCTCGGCCAACGGCACCCGGCTCCAGCTCTGGACCTGCACCGGCGCCGCCAACCAGAAGTGGACCGCGCCCTCCGGCGGCGGCAACCCCGATCCCGGTGGCGCCCCCATGGCCGTCGCGCCGTACATCTACAACGGCTGGGGCAGCCCGCCCAGCCCCACCACCGTCCAGAACGCCACCGGAGTCAAGTGGTTCACGCTGGCGTTCGTCCTCAGCAACGGCTACTGCAACCCCCAGTGGGACGGCAGCCGGCCGCTGACCGGTGGAGTGGACCAGCAGACCGTCAACACCGTGCGCGCGGGCGGCGGGGACGTCATCCCGTCCTTCGGCGGCTGGAGCGGCAACAAGCTGGAGAGCTCCTGCGGCAGCGCGGGCGAGCTGGCCGCCGCGTACCAGAAGGTCATCAACGCGTACGGCCTGAAGGCCATCGACATCGACATCGAGGCCGCCGCCTACGACAGCCCCACCGTCCAGCAGCGCACCGTGGACGCGCTCAGGACGATCCGGGCCAACAACCCCGGCATCAAGATCTACATCACCTTCGGCACCGGCCAGAACGGCCCCGACACCAGCCTGATCAACCGCGCGGCCTCCTCCGGCCTCACGGTCGACAGCTGGACGATCATGCCGTTCAACTTCGGCGGCAACGGCCAGAACATGGGCACGCTCTCCGTCCGCGCGGCGGAGGGGCTGAAGACCGCTGTCAAGAACGCCTACGGCTACGGCGACGACGAGGCGTACCGCAAGACCGGCATCTCCTCGATGAACGGTGTCACCGATGTCGGCGAGACCATCACCGTCGCCGACTTCCGCACGATCCTCGCCTACGCGCAGCAGCGTCACCTCGCCCGGCTGACCTTCTGGTCGGTCAACCGTGACCGGCCCTGCACCGGCGGCGGGGCCGACACCTGCTCGGGCGTGAGCCAGTCGGCGTGGGACTTCACCCGCGTACTGGCGCAGTACCGGGGCTGACCCGGCCGCGCCCGCCGAACCGCCCCGGACACCGTTCCCCCGACGGTGTCCGGGGCGGTTCGCTCTGGCGGTTCGTTATGACGGACCCTCTCAGCGCGCCGGTTCCACTTCCAGGAAGCGTCGTCGGCGGGGGCCGCGGTAGAGCAGCGACTCCCAGCCCAGCGGGGTCAGGGCGGCCGCGCAGACGGTCAGCCGGCGTTCCTCGTCCTGAGCGGCGCCGCCGCCGGGCGGGCCGAGCCACTCCACCCGTACGGTTCCCGGCCGTGTCCCCGCGACGGCACGGAATCCCGTGACCGTACGCCGGCCCTCGCCGTCGACCGCGGAGGGCGTGAGACCCGCCGCCTCCAGGGCCAGGGCGACGGCGCGCACCGGCTGGTTCAGCTCCCAGGCGGCGGGCACGGCGACGGGATCGGGTGCGGCGGTGTTGGTGAGACGGCGGATCTGCAACAGACCGCCGAAGGCGACCCGGACCTCGGCGGCGCGGACTTCCGGGGTGTCTGCCGACGGCGGACCGTCACCGGTCGCCGCGGCGAAACCGCCCGGCCGCTCCGAGCCCTCCTCAGCCGTCATGTCCGAACAGTAAAGGAGCCCCGACCGGACGGGGGAGACCGGTCGGGGCCGAATACGCGGAGTGCGGACGGCGGTCGCCTCACGGCGGCAGGCTCCACAGGGCTTCAGCCGAACGATCTTCCCTGCGGGCACTTCTGGATGAGCCCGGGGACACTGTTCCGCCCACACCCACACCTCTCTCAACGGGCACCGCTCGTCGAATGTTCCCGCCGTCCGCCGACCGGCCCGGTTCCGGCCGCGGGGCCACTGTCAGTGCCGGGTGGTAGACCGGAACCAGCCCGGCAGTCCGGCTGCCCGGCATCCGGCCGTCCTCAGGAGGAGACCCGATGAACGCGACCTCGACCCCGACACCGCACCCGACCGGCAGGCTGCTGCGCACGCCCGGTGGAGTCGACCTCGTCCTCACGCGCGCCTTCCCCCTCCCGGTCGAGGAGATCTGGGCGGCTGTCACCGATCCGGCGCGCACGGCGCTGTGGTTCGGCCCGTGGGAGGGCGACGGCTCCCCCGGCGCCACGGTGCGTGTCCGGTTGGTCTTCGAGGAGGGGGACCCCTGGGCCGAGTTCCGCGTCGAGGCGTGCGAGGCACCGCACCGCCTCGTGGTCTCGTCGGTCGACGAGGCGGGCAGCTGGAATCTCGAACTGGGGCTGTCGGCGACATCCTCGGGGCCCGGCGAGGGCGGTACGGAGCTTCGCCTCGTCCAGCACCGCGACACGGAGTCCGGTCTCGGTGAGATCGGACCGGGCTGGGAGTACTACCTGGACATGCTCCGCGCCTCGCTGGACGGCACCCCCCGGCCCGTGTTCGAGGAGTACTACCCGGCGCAGAAGGCCTACTTCGAGGGGCTGACGGCCGAGTAGCCGGTCGGAGGCCGCCCCGCCTCCGACTCCCGGCCGCCCCGGCCGCGACCCGGGACGCCTCGCTGACGACCGTCGCGGCCGGGGCGAGCACGGCCTCGTCATGACCGTCGGGGCGGTCGGCGCCCGATCGTGTGCACGCCGCTCGCCCCCGGGTGTTTCTAGGACATGGTCCGTCCTAGAAGCTGCCTACGTTGGGGTCCTCCCGCCGGAGCCCCGGTGAAGGAAGCGAAGGAGCACACCATGAGCGAGCTGAGCGGCAACCAGCCCGAAGGCACCCCCACGTGGATCGACCTCAGGACCCCCGACCGGGACGGCGCGCTCGCCTTCTACCGGGAACTCTTCGGCTGGGAGTACGAGCCGTACCCCACCGGCGAGGACGAGGGCACCGTCTGTCTGCTGCGGGGGCGGCCGGTCGCCGGGATCGTCCCTGATCCGGAGCGCGCCGCCGCGGTGTGGACCATGTACTTCGCCACCGACGACTGCGACGGCACCGCCAGGCGCGCGACGGAGACGGGCGGACGGCTGATCGAGCCCCCCACGGATCTGGCCGACCACGCCCGTACGGCCGTCGTGACGGACTCCGTCGGCGCCCGGTTCGGTCTGTGGCAGGGCCGCACCCGGCTCGGCAGCGAGATCGTGAACGAGCCCGACTCACTGGTCCGCAACGACCTCATCACCCCCGACCCGGGACCGGCCCGCGCTTTCTACACGGAGCTGTTCGGCTTCACGCTGGACGGCAACGACGAGGTGCCCGACCTCGACTTCACCTTCCTGCGCCGCCCCGACGGGCACGAGATCGGCGGGATCATCGGCAGCTCCGACGTTCCCGTGTCCGCCTGGGGGACCCTGTTCGCCGTGTCCGACACCGACGCGGTCGCACGGCGCGCGGCGGCCTCCGGGGGCCTGTCCACCGAGCCCGAGGACACCCCGTACGCGCGCATGGCCACCGTCACCGACCCCTCGGGCGCGGTCTTCTCGGTGGGTACGGCTCCGTAGCCGGGCCGGCACGGGGCCATCCGGCGGAGCACCGATGAGTCGCGGGCCCGCCACCGGTCACCAAGGGGGAACATTCACGGCCCGGGGCCCCCTTCGCGGGGCCGCGCGGTCACCATCCGGAGGAAACACATGCCTGCCACCATCCAGTCCTTGGTCATCACCCCCGAGATCGACCGCCTGCTGGCGTTCTACCGGGGACTGCTCGGCGCGGTGGAGACGTCGCGCACCCCCGAGGAAGGCCCTGTCTTCTTCATCAACCTGCGGGTGGGCGACTCCGATCTCGGACTCGTGTCGGACAGGGACGTCGAACTCGGCACGGTACAGCGGATGCTGCTCAGCGTCGACGTCGCCGATGTGAACGACCTGGTGGGGCATGTCGAGGAGCTGGGCGGGCAGGTGCTCGGGCCCGCCAACGACATGCCGTGGGGCCAGCGGGTCGCCCACATCAAGGACCCGGACGGGAACACCATCAACCTCACGCAACAGATCTGAGATCGGGTCCCGCCGTCCCCGTCCGCCCCGCTCGGCCTCGTCACGAGGCCCGACGTAGCATCGTGCCCATGGAGAATCGCGTACTGGGCAGGACGGGCCGTGAGGCCTCCGTCGTGGGACTGGGCACCTGGCAGCTCGGGGCCGACTGGGGTGATGTCACGGAGGCCGACGCCTTCGCCGTCCTCGACGCGGCACTCGACGCGGGGGTGACCTTCTTCGACACGGCGGACGTCTACGGCGACGGCCGCAGCGAACAGCTCATCGGCCGGTTCCTGAAGGACCGCCCCGCCGCCGAGGTGTTCGTCGCGACGAAGATGGGCCGCCGGGCCGAACAGCGGCCCGAGAACTACAGCCTGGACAACTTCCGCGCCTGGACCGACCGTTCACGCGCCAATCTCGGCGTGGACACCCTCGACCTGGTGCAACTGCACTGTCCGCCGACCGCCGTCTACTCCTCGGACGCCGTCTTCGACGCGCTCGACACCCTGGTCGCCGAGAAGCGCACGGCGGCCTACGCCGTGAGCGTGGAGACCTGCGCGGAGGCGCTGGCCGCCATCGCCAGGCCGGGCGTCGCCTCCGTGCAGATCATTCTCAACCCCTTCCGGCTCAAGCCCCTCGAAGAGGTGCTGCCCGCCGCCCGGGAGGCCGGGGTCGGCATCGTCGCCCGTGTCCCGCTCGCCTCCGGTCTGCTGTCGGGCAGGTACACGAAGGACACGGTCTTCGCCGCCGACGACCACCGCAGTTTCAACCGGCACGGCGAGGCGTTCGACCAGGGCGAGACGTTCTCCGGCATCGACTACGCGACGGGAATCGCGGCGGCGGTCGAATTCTCCGGACTGGCCCCCGAGGGCGCCACGCCGGCCCAGACCGCGCTGCGCTGGATCATCCAGCAGCCCGGCGTCAGCAGCGTCATTCCCGGTGCCCGCTCCGTCGAGCAGGTACGGGCCAACGCCGCGGCGGCCTCCCTCCCGCCGCTGTCCGGGGCCACGCTCGACGCCGTGAGCGACCTGTACGACCGCCGTGTCCGAGCGGAGATCCACCACCGCTGGTAATGATGACGGGACAGAACCCCGTACTTCGTACGAAGGAGACATCCCGTGGCCCTGAACATCGAAGAGCGCGAGCGGTTCCTCGCCGAGCCGCACGTCGCGGCCCTCGCCGTCGACTCCGGCGCCGTGGACCGGGCACCGCTCGTCGTCCCCATCTGGTACCAGTACGCGCCCGGCGGCGACCTCTGGATCCTGACGGGTGCCGAGTCCCGCAAGGACAAGCTGATCAGGGCCGCGGGGCGGTTCTCGCTGCTGGTCGAGCGGGTGAGGCCGACCGTGCGGTACGTCTCCGTCGAGGGCCCGGTGGCGGAACGGACCGAGGGCACCCACGACCACCTCGTGGAGCTGGCCACCCGCTATCTGCCCGCCGGCAAGGTCGAGAGCTATGTCGCCATGGCGAGCGGTGAACACGGCGAACAGGTCGTCATCCGGATGCGGCCCCAGCGGTGGGTGTCGAGTGACCTCGGCGGGCTCTGAGCCGGAGCCGCGGAAAAAGCCCGGAAGTTCGAACCACTGAGCTATTAGCGTGCCCCCATGGAGAAGACACTGACGGGCGCCCTGGTGGTGCTGCGCCCCGCCGTCCCCGACGACATCCCCGCCCTCGCCGCCATCCGCGCCACGCCCGAGGTCCACGCGACGTGGCGCGGCGGGGACGACCTGCTCGCGGCCGTGACCGAGGATCTCGACGAGCCCGGCACTGTCTCACTGGTGATCGAACTGGACGGCGCCACGGTCGGCGCCGTCCAGTGGGGCGCCGAGGAGGACCCCGACTACCGGCACGCGAGCATCGACATCTACGTCGCCCCCGCCGTGCACGGCCGGGGCGTCGGCACCGACGCCGTGCGTACCCTGGCCAGGCATCTGATCGAGGACCTCGGCCACCACCGCGTGGTGATCGATCCCGCCGCCGGCAACGCCGCCGCGATCAGGTGCTACACCAAGGCCGGCTTCCGGCCCGTCGGGATCATGCGTGACTACGAGCGCGGCTCCGACGGGACCTGGCACGACGGACTGCTGATGGACCTCCTCGCCGCCGACCTCACGGACTGAGCCGGCAGCCGGAGTTCCGCAGCGTGACGCCTCCCCCGGAACGCGGCTCCACGTCGTGCGGACGCCGCCCGCCACGACTGGAGCTGCCGGCGGGGGACTGGGCGAGCACGGCGATCCATCCGCGGCGCGTCTCCTCCTGACGCTTCATCGGGCGCCGGCCCGCGGATCGTTTCCCCCGCCGCGCGGTGCCCGCGCGGTCACCGCCGGGCCCGGATCCGGCTCCCGGTGAGTTCCCTCGTATCGGGGGTTGCCTGTTTCAGGCCACGCCGAGCGGCAACACGAACGTCATGACTGCAGACAGCGAAGCGATCAAGACCCTGAACGGCAAGGCCGCGAAGGTCGGTGCGAGCACGAGGTCGGCAGCCGCCACGGCACGTCGCGCCACCGGCTCCGTCGCCGACCGCGCCAAGGAGAACTCGGCCGGGGCGGCAGCCAAGGCCAAGTCCTCCGCGCGGGCCGCCACCGCCGGCCTGGAGACCGGCCGGCAAGCCGTCATGTCGAAGGCGGGCAAGGCCGCGTCCACGGCCACCACCGCGTGGACCGTCGTCAAACACCGCAAGGCCGTGGCGGCGGGAGCCGCCGCCGGAGTCATCGGTTTGGTCGGCGGTGCCTTCGCCCTCGGCCGCAGGACGGCCACGGCGGGGCACGGCCCTCTCACCCGTCTCACCGGCGGGCGGATCTGACAGCGCGCCGACAGCACCACCCCGGAGGGCCGACGGACTGCCGTCGCCCCTCCGCGCGTCCGCCGCGATCGCGTCCGTCGTGGTGTTCGGCCGGGTCCGGGGGGCGTACGGCGCCGCCCGGCCGGCGGCCCGACGGCTCAGGGCCTGCGCGCGACCACCATGCGGCAGCGGGGGGCGCCGTCCGGCAGCCGCCCCAGACCGTCGAGCGCCGTGAGACCCACCTCGAAGCCCGTACGGGTCAGCTCGTCCACCACCTCGTGGAGCCGGAACGTCCGGTAGTACATGACGAAGGGCGGACGCCACACGGCGTTGCGCGCCCGCATCGCCGCGTCGAAACCCCAGAGCGTCCAGTACAGCGGTGACCCGACGCGCGGCGGCGCGGGCACCGGGAAGGCGAAAACACCGCCCGGCCGCAGGACTTCACGCACCTGGGTGAAGAGACCGGGCCGCTCCGACGGCAGGAAGTGGCCGAACGCCCCGAAGCTCACCGCCAGGTCGAACGAGGCGCGGAAGGGAAGGGCGCGGGCGTCCGCCCGTACGAAATCGACGCGGGGCCCGCCGGGACCGGTGGCCGGCCCACCCGAACCGCCCCCGCCCGTACCGTCCTTCGGCAGTACGGCGGCCCTGGCGGTGGCGAGCATGCCCGCGCTGAAGTCGACCCCCGTGACCTGCTCGGCGCACACCTCCCGCAGGACGTCCACACCGGCTCCGGTGCCGCAGCAGATGTCCAGACCGGCCCGGAAGGGGCCGAGCGGCGCCAGCGCGTCGGCCACGGCGTGCAGCACCGTGTCCGGCGTACGGAACGGGGTCAGGTCGAACTTCGGGGCGAGCAGGTCGTAGCCGCGCTCGGTCGACGAGAGCGCCTGCACGGTCAGTTCGCGGAGGGTCGGGCCCTGTGGGGTGAACATCACCGGTCAGCCTACCGAGAGTTCCGACACGCGACACGGGAAGGGACATTCGCGGACGCTTCCCTCTCCCGGGGGACATAATGCGGCACGCGGCACGCCGTCACTGCACTGTGCGGGTGTTGTCGGACGTCACGCTTGATCGTTTCTGTGGTCTCGGAGCGAGGAGACGTGTAGCGTCGGTTTCAGCTGTCGTGGTTCCGAAGTACTTTGTCGCCCGTGATCACAGTCGCGGGCGATTCGGCTGTTCAACGTCTCTGAGGACCAGGGCGATCACCTCCGGTTCCCGCACGGTGCGGGGACCGTTATGAGTCCTTTGGAGGACACATGGCCAGCGGTACCGTCAAGTGGTTCAACTCGGAAAAAGGCTTCGGATTCATCGAGCAGGACGGTGGAGGCCCCGACGTCTTCGCCCACTACTCCAACATCGCCACCCAGGGCTTCCGTGAGCTCCAGGAGGGCCAGAAGGTGACCTTCGAGGTCACGCAGGGTCAGAAGGGCCCCCAGGCGGAGAACATCGTCCCCGCCTGAGGACCGCCCCACCCGGGACACCATGTGTTCCGGCGGGGGGGGGGGGGGGGGGGGGGGGGGGGGGGGGGGGGGGGGGGGGGGGGGGGGGGGGGGGGGGGGGGGGGGGGGGGGGGGGGGGGGGGGG
>NZ_JBVJNN010000003.1:346238-350698 GCF_055583685.1 Streptomyces sp. NPDC104581 | reverse complement strand
CCCCCCCCCCCCCCCCCCCCCCCCCCCCCCCCCCCCCCCCCCCCCCCCCCCCCCCCCCCCCCCCCCCCCCCCCCCCCCCCCCCCCCCCCCCCGGTTCGGGACGGGACGGGGGCTCGGATCAGGCGGCGGAGCCGGCCTTCCAGTCGGCCCAGTTCAGGTTCCAGCCGTTGAGGCCGTTGTCGGGCTGGATGGTCTTGTCCGGGGAGTTCTTGACGACGACCACGTCACCGACGATGGAGTTGTCGAAGAACCAGGCACCCGGCTGGTCGGGGTCGTTCGCGCCCTTCACGTCGTTCAGGCCGACACAGCCGTGGCTGGTGTTGGTCGAACCGAAGATCGAGTCGGCGCCCCAGTAGTTGCCGTGGATGAAGGTGCCCGAGGTGGAGAGCCGCATCGCGTGCGGGACGTCCTTGATGTCGTACTCGCCCTTGCCGTCGTCGTCCGTGAAGCCGACGGTGGCACCGTTCATCCGGGTCTCCTTGAACTTCTCGGAGATCACCATCTGACCGTTGTACGTCGGGTTCTCCGGGGAGCCGGCGGAGATCGGGATGGTCCTGATCGTCTTGCCGTCCTGCTGGACGGTCATCGTCTTGGCCTTGGTGTCGACGGTGGAGACCTGATTGCGGCCGATCTTGAAGGTGACCGTCTTCTGCTGGACACCGAAGACACCGTCCGCGCCCTCGACGCCGTCGAGCGCCAGCTTCAGGGTGACGGTGGAGCCGCCCTGCCAGTACTGCTCGGGGCGGAAGTCGAGGCGCTGCGAGTTGAACCAGTGACCGACGACTTCCTGGCCGCTGCTCGACGTGACGGTGATCCCGCCCTGCACGGCGGCCTTGTCGGTGATCCCCTTGTCGAAGTTGAGCGAGACCGGCATGCCGACGCCGACGGTCGAACCGTCCTCGGGCGTGAAGTTGCCGATGAAGCTGTTGTCCGGCGAGACGGTGGTGAAGGAGGAGTTCTCGTGGGCCACGCGGTCCTTGGAGTCCTTCGCCGTGGCGACGATCTTGTACGTGGTGGAGCGCTCCAGCTGACCGTCCGGCTTCCAGCTCTTGGCGTCGGCGGACAGCGTGCCCTTGACGGCGGCCCCCTCCGCCGTGGTCATCTCGACCTTGGTGAGCGTGCCCTTGGTGACGGTGACCTTCGCGTCGTTGTTGATGCCCGCGTTGTCGGCGCCGTTCTTGGGCGCGATGGCTATCTGGGCCTCGGACGTGTCCTTCGCCGCGGCCTCGTCCACCTGCGCCTGCGAATCCTTCGAACGCTCGGCTCCGGGGTCCTTCTCACCGTCACCACCGCTGCTACAGGCCGAGAGCACCAGAACCCCGCCGAGCAGTGCGGACGCGGCCGTCAGGCCCTTGCGCCGCTTGCCGTTCGTCATCACACGCTTCTCCATCGTCGCCGATTCCCTGCCCATGACCTTTAAGAACACCAGGACCGTTTCGTCCGGTTCCACTTCGGACGAAGATGTGTGCAACGCCACTCCCACCCCGGGATGTACACGAGCGGCGCTTCTGTCAGCCCCGGGGCGCGAGTCGCACAGCGCCCCGGGAACAAGGGTGTCACGCTCGCGGACCTGATCCCGCCGGGGCGTCCGCTCTCCCCGGCGCCGACGCGTCACCGGCCGCCGTCCGCGTCACCATTGTCCCCCTCCGCCTCGTCGTACTCGTCCAGATCCCATTCCAGGACCCCCGGGTCGTAGTCGATCCGCTCACTGCTCCACGACGCCTGGGCCAGCTCCACCCCGGGCACCTCGCCGACCAGCTCCGACGGCTCCACCAGATACGCGAGCGCCTCCGCCGCGTCTTCCCCCACCGCCGACCCCGCATGCTCGCGTTCCGCGTCCGGCATGGAGTCGTCCGACGCGATACGGGTCAGCGCGGCGGCGGTCAGCGCCTCCGGATCGCCGATCTCCAGCACCAGTTCGACGCGCAGACGGACAAAGCGGGATGTCTCAGGAGTACTCATAACCGGAGAGTAGGGCTCCGCACCCGCGCGACTTTCCCACGACCCGCTGCTTTCACTAGCATCGGCGCACCCAGCCAATTCGGCGTTTTCCCAAGGGAGATCGATTACGTGTACGTGTCCGTACGCCGACCGCTGCTCACGGCCGTCGCCGCCGGGATCCTGCTCTGCGCCATGTGGTTCGTCCCCTCGGCGAACGCCACGAGCGAGCAGAGCACCGGCCGACAGCAGTCCGCCGCAGCCGGCCAGGAGGACTCGGCGGGGCTCGCCCTCGCCGATACGGGACCGGGCGTGGACACCACGCCCTACCTGATCGCCGGAACGGCGTTGCTCTGCGTGGGAGCGGCTTTCGTGGCGCACTCACGCCGGGGCGCGTCCGCGCTCTGACGCGGCGAGCACCAGCAGGCGGGGGCCGCCCGTGCCGGGTGGCCCCCGCCACGTATCACCCGGGGCTCAGGCCAGCGGGCCGGTCACCGGCTCGACCGCCGCCACCAGCCCGCCGTCGCGCAGGAACGCGTCGGCCCCCGCCAGATCCGGGGCCAGGAACCGGTCGGGACCCGGACCCTGTATCCCCGCCGCACGCAGCGCCTCGATGACGGCGAGGGAGGCGGGCGCGGGCATCAGTCCCGTACGCAGCTCGATCGCGCGGGTCGCCGCGTACAGCTCGACGGCGAGGACGCGGGTCAGATTCCCGACGGCCGTACGGAGCTTGCGGGCAGCCGACCAGCCCATGGACACGTGGTCCTCCTGCATCGCCGACGACGGGATGGAGTCGACGGACGCCGGGACGGCCAGCCGCTTCATCTCGCTGACCAGCGCGGCCTGCGTGTACTGGGCGATCATCAGGCCCGAGTCCACACCGGGGTCGTCCGCGAGGAAGGCGGGCAGCCCGTGCGAACGGTTCCGGTCGAGCAGCCGGTCCGTGCGGCGCTCGGCGATGGAGCCGAGGTCGGCGGCGACGATCGCGAGGAAGTCCAGGACGTACGCGACGGGGGCGCCGTGGAAGTTCCCGTTGGACTCCACGCGCCCGTCGGGCAGCACCACCGGATTGTCGACGGAGGAGGCGAGCTCGCGGTCCGCGACGGTCCGGGCGTACGCGAGGGTGTCCCGGCCCGCGCCGGCGACCTGCGGGGCGCAGCGCACGGAGTACGCGTCCTGCACCCGGGGCGCCGCGTCCTCCTGGAAGTGCCCGGTCAGCCCGGATCCGGCGAGCACCCGCAGCATGTTGTCGGCGCTGGCGCCCTGGCCGGGGTGCGGGCGGATGGCGTGCAGCTCGGGGGCGAGGACCTTGTCCGTGCCGAGCAGCGCCTCCAGCGTCAGCGCGGCGGTGATGTCGGCGCTGGTGTAGAGCCGCTGGAGATCGGCGAGCGCCATGATCAGCATGCCGAGCATTCCGTCGGTGCCGTTGAGGAGCGCGAGCCCCTCCTTCTCGCGCAGCTCCAGGGGCGTGATGCCGTGCGCGGCAAGCAGCTCGCCCGCGGGCCTCACGACGCCGTCGGGGCCCTCCGCGTCGCCCTCGCCCATCAGCGTCAGGGCGCAGTGGGAGAGCGGCGCGAGGTCGCCGGAGCAGCCGAGGGAGCCGTACTCGTGCACGACGGGCGTGATCCCGGCGTTGAGTACGTCCGCCATGGTCCGCGCGACCAGCGGGCGTACGCCGGTGTGCCCGGAGGCGACGGTCTTGAGCCGCAGGAACATCAGCGCCCGTACGACCTCGCGCTCGACGCGGGGGCCCATGCCGGCGGCGTGCGACCGCACGATGTTGCGCTGGAGCCGCCCGCGCAGGTCCGGGCCGATGGCGCGGCTGGCGAGCGCGCCGAAGCCGGTGGAGACGCCGTAGACGGGCTCGGGCTTGGCGGCGAGCGCGTCGACGATCTCGCGGGCGGCGGCGAGGGCGGAGAGGGCGTCGGCGGAGAGCTCGACGCGGGCGCTGGCGCGGGCGACGGCGACGACGTCCTCGGCGGTGGTGCCGGCCGGCCCCACGACGACAGTGTGCATATCCATATTCAGGAGCGTACGGATTGAAACTCAACGTGTCACTAGGCGGGGGTTCGGCTGACGCGGCGGGTGGGTGGCGGGCCGGGGTTCGGCCTCAATCGCCGGCCGGGCTGGGGTGCTGCGGGCCGGTGGCCGGGTGCCGCTCCGGGGTCATGCCCGGACGGCGTGATTTACGGCGCGTGCACCGCTCGTTGGACCCGACGACCCGGGTTGTCCACGCACCACAAATCAGCCTGAGTGTCCGGCCACGACCCCTGCGCGTCCCCCTTCCCTCCCGCGGGAAGGGGGGACGGCGGGGCTGGCAACCGCCGAGGTCACCCGCGGGAGGTGCAAACGGGGGCGACACGTGCCGGTGCCCTCACGGCGCGAGGCGGACCGGGGCCGGTGACCGCCAGGATCACCCGCAGGAGCCGGACGGGGGCCGGGGCGGATGACCGCCAGGATCGCCCGCCGGCGACCCCGGGCCGCGCCGGCCTCGTGACGCCGCAGGAGCGGGACCCCTGGGG
>NZ_JBVJNN010000003.1:286417-346141 GCF_055583685.1 Streptomyces sp. NPDC104581 | reverse complement strand
GGGGACGGTGACCGCCGAGATCACCCGCAGGGAGGGGCACACGGGGGACGGTGACCGTTACGGGTGACGGCGGCAGACCCGGGGACGGCCCCTGCGAGTCACCTCACGGGGACCGGGGCCGGTGACCGCCAGGATCGCCCGCCGGCGACCCCGGGCCGCGCCGGCCTCGTGACGCCGCAGGAGCGGGACCCCTGGGGGACGGTGACCGCCGAGATCACCCGCAGGGAGGGGCACACGGGGGACGGTGACCGTTACGGGTGACGGCGGCAGACCCGGGGACGGCCCCTGCGGGTGGCCTCACGGGAGGCCGGGGCCGGTGACCGCCGGAATCACCCCGCAGGAGGCGACCCCGGGCCGTACCGGCCTGGTAACGCCGCAGGAGCGGGACCCGGGGATCGGTGACCGTCGCGAGTGACGGCGGAAGGGGGGCGGGGTCGCAGGAGGTGCGTGTTCGGACACTCAGGCTGATTTGTGGCGCGTGAACAACCCGGGTCAACGGGTCCAACGAACGGGGCACGCGCCGTAAATCACGCCGTCCGGACATGCACCTCCGGAGACCCCGCACCCCGACCACGACCCACAACCGCAACCAGAAACCCCGCACCCCGCACCCCGCCGGGAGGGCACCCGCGCCCTTCAGCCCGGTCCCCGTGTCATCCCCCGGAACCTTCTCCGCTCGCCCGACGGCGCCCGCGGCGGCTCGTCCGCCAGGCGGACCACCCCGCCGTCCCGCCCCGCCACCACCGGCCCCACCGACCGCGCCGCCTTGGCGCGGTACTGCGCCGCGTCCGCCAGGCGGAACAACCGCCGGGCCGACGGCAGCGCCCCGATCGCGTCCCCAGTCGACGCGACCCCGCACGCCACCCCCTCGCCCAGCTCCAACTCCGCGGCCCGGCGGCAGAGTTCGTCCGCGACCCCCACCACCGCGTCCGACGGCGGCCCCACCGTCAGCAGGCAGAACTCGTCGCCGCCCAGCCGCGCGGCCAGCGCCCCCGGCAGCCGCGCCCCGCACACGGACAGCAGCGAGCCGAATCGTTCCAGCAGCCGGTCGCCCACCGCGTGCCCGTGCGTGTCGTTCACCCGCTTGAGGCCGTTGAGGTCGCAGACGACCAGGCTGACCACCGACCCGTCCCTCCGGTGCCGCGCGACCGCCTCGTCGAGGCGCGCATCCACCGCGCGGCGGTTCGCCAACCCGGTCAGCGGGTCGGTGAAGGCCAGCCGGCGGACCTCTTCGAGGCGTTCCGTCTGCGCGATCCCCGACGCCACGACCGAGGCGATGACGGTGGCGAAGTCCGCGTCGTCGCGCCCGAAGACCGGCTCCCCCAGCGACCTCGCCACGTACAGCTCCCCCCACGCCCGCCCGTGCAGCACGATCGGCGCGACGACACAGGAGCCCCGGCCCCGCCGGCGCAGCGCGGCCACCCGCTGGTGGCAGTAGCCGGGCGCGCCCGCGGCGGCGGCCGGTCCCTCGACCGTCTCGACCCAGGCGTTGGGCTCGCCGCCGCCCGCCCACCGCTCGTGCAGGAACTCCGCGATCTCGGGGAACCGGTGCACGGGGTACGACTCGTCCTCGGGGAACTCCTCCTCCCCCTCCGCCAGGTCCCCCGCGTTCACCAGGACCTTCAGCTGCCCCAGGTCCCGCTCCCACACGGAGAGCGCGGCGAAGCTCCCGGCCAGCGCGTCGCGCGCGCCGAGCGCGGCGGCCCGCCAGGAATCGTTCGAGGTCTGCGCCGAGGCCATCGCCTGAGCAAGCTCCACCACGGCGCGTAGGCGCGCGTCCTCTCCCATCACCCCACCTTATGGCGCTTTGGGGTGATTTGATCACTCGGAGCGAGCGGTCATCACACTCCGTACACAGAACCTGCGGACTACTCGCCCGGCCACTGCGGCTTCCGCTTCTCGTTGAACGCGGCGACACCCTCCGTACGGTCCCCGGAGAAGGCCACCGAGCGCCACGCGGCGTCCTCGACCTCCAGACCGGCCCGCAGGTCCAGCCCGTGCCCCAGGCGCAGCGCGCGCTTCGCCGCCCGGAGGCCGACCGGCGAGTTCGCGGCGATACGGGCGGCCAGCGCCAGCGCCTCGTCGCGGTCGGCCCCTTCGGCCGCCAGCTGGTCGACGAGGCCGAGACCGTGCGCCTCGGGCGCCGCCAACCGCCGTGCGGTGAAGATGAGTTCGGCGGCGCGAGCGGCTCCGACGCGGCGCGGCAGCAGTTGCGTACCGCCGCCGCCGGGGATCACGCCCACGGACACCTCGGGCAGTCCGACGACCGCCGTCGGGTCGGCGACGATCAGGTCGCAGGAGAGCGCCAGCTCGAACCCGCCGCCGAGGGCGAAGCCGTGCACGGCGGCGACGGTCGGCATCGGGAGCTCCAGGACACCGGTGTACGCGGCGCGGGCGGTCGGCCGCTGCCGTACCAGCTCGGCGTCGCTCAGCGAGTTCCGCTCCTTGAGGTCCGCGCCGACGCAGAAGGCCCGTGGGTGGGTCGAGGTGAGGACGGTGACCCGTACGTCGCGGTCCGCGGCCAGCGCGGCGCAGGCCGCGCCGATGGACCGGGCCATCTCCGTGGAGATCGCGTTCATGGCCTTGGGCCGGTCGAGCACCAGCTCGGCCACGTGCCCGTGGCCGCGCACCGCGACGAACTCCCCGAACCGCTGCTCACCCTGCGCGCCCACCGCACCCACCCGCTTCCCGGTAAACGATCGTTGACCGGGATCATAGGCGGCGTCCGTCAGGCGCCGGGCTTGGGCCGTCTCGTCAGGAGCCACGGCTCCACGACACCGAGCCCCCGCACCGGCCGCTGCCACATCGGCTGTATCGCGAAGCGGTACGCGGGCGGGTCCTCGCCCGCCTTCTCCGCGGTCGCGGCCTCCTCCGCCGCCTCGGCCTCGGAGGCCGGGGTGTCACCCGTCCGGATCAGCTCCTCCGCGAGCGCGCCGTCGACCAGGACGGCGTCCTTGGGAGCTATCGAGGTGAGCCGGCTCGCCAGATTCACGGTGTTGCCAAAGACGTCGCCCATCCGGGTGGTGACGGTGCCGAACGCGATGCCGACGCGCAGCGCGGGCATCGACTCGTCGTGCGTCATGGTCTCGATGAGCCGCAGCGCGATCTCCGCGGCCGTGCCCGCGTCGTCTGCCGCGTACAGGACCTCGTCGCCGAGGGTCTTGATGAGCCGGCCGCCGTGCGCGGCCACCAGGTCCGCGCAGGTCGTCTCGAACGCCTCGACCAGCTCGCCTAGCTCCTCCTCCTCCAGTCGGCGGGTCAGCCGCGTGAAGCCGACGAGGTCGGCGAACCCGACGGCGAGACGGCGGTCCACCATCTCCTCGTCGTCGGCGGCCTGGACGACCCGTCCGGTGGCGGCGGCGAGCTGGCGCCGCCACACGTACACCAGGAACTCCTCCAGTTCCGGGAGCAACAGCTCGACCAGGGGATACGTGACCTCGGTCCGTGTCATCCCGGGCTCGGGCGGCTCCGTGAGGCCGGCGAGGAAGGAATCGATCTGCCACTCCGCCAGGCGGGCGGTGGTCTGTCCGGTCGACCGGGCGACCTGGATCGCCATCGGCTCGCTCAGCAGACCGGCCTCGACGAGGCCGGCGAGCCGCCGCAGCGCCAGGACGTCGGCCTCGGTGAGTGCCCGTGCCTGGCCGATGTCGGCGAAGCCCATCGCCCGCCAGAAGCGGGACGCGAGGTCCATCGAGACACCGGCGGTACGGGCGGCCTGGAAGGGGGTGTAGCGGCGCTCGGCGCCGAGGATCAGCTGTTCGAGCCGGATGGCGAGGGGGTCGTCGGTGGGCTCGGCCGTGTGGTCGACGGCGTGGTGCGGGGTGGGGTGACCGGAGGACTCCGACGGCGGCTTTTCGTCCCCACCACCGGAGGTCGTGTCGTCGACCGTCACCAGCCGCCTCCTGCCCGTTCCCTGCGCACTGCCCTGCCGATCTGTCGTGGGTCGCCTCAACGATACGGCAGGTCGGGGCTGCCGGGGTCGCCTTCGGACGCGGGCATTACGGCCGCTTGACCGGGGGTTCTCCGGGGTGGGGTCGCGCGGCGGCGGAGCGGGTGTGCCGTGCCCGTCCGGTGATCGCGGACACCGCGCGGCGGGACGAGGCGCCCCGGCGCCGGCGCGCCCTACGCGGCACGCAGATGCACCACGTCCCCCGCGCCCACGGCCTCCCGGCCGCCGCCCTCCGTCGCGATCACCAGCCGTCCGTCACCGTCGACCGCCACCGCGTCCCCCACCAGTCGCCGTTCCCCCGGCAGCTCCGCCCGCACCGGGCGGCCCAGCGTCGCGCAACCCGCCGCGTACGCCTCCTGGAGTCCCGACACCGCCGGGTCGCCCGCCGCGTCCCGCCACGCGCCGTACCAGTGCTCCACCCCGCGCAGCACCGCCCGCAGCAGTGGATCGCGGTCGACGGACACCGCGTTCGCGAGGGCGAGCGAGCCGGCGCCGGGAACGGGCAGTTCCGATTCGGTGAGGCTGACGTTCAGGCCGATGCCGACGACCACAGCGTCGTCGCCCGCGCGCTCCGCGAGGATGCCGCCCGCCTTGCGTTCCTCGCCGCCGACCGTCACCAGCAGGTCGTTGGGCCACTTCAGGGCCGTGTCCACACCGGCCGCACGCGCGACGGCCGTCGCCACCGCGACTCCGGTGAGCAGCGGCAGCCATCCCCACCGCCCGACGGGGACGTCCGGTCCCGGCCGCAGGAGTACGGAGAGGAACAGTCCGGACCGGGCGGGCGCCGACCAGGTACGGTCCAGCCGCCCGCGCCCGCGCGTCTGCTCCTCGGCGACGAGGACCGCGCCCTCGGGCAGCTCGCCGGCGCGGGCGGCGAGGTCGGAGTTGGTGGAACCGGTCGCCGTGACGATGTCGAGCGAGGTCCACAGGCGCCCCGGCACGATCAGGCCGCGCCGCAGCGCGGTCGTGTTCAGCGGCGGGCGTTCGAGATCGGTCCAGCGGCTGCCCGCGGCATTGTGCTCCGTCATGCGCGCCACCCTAGGGTCTGGGGTGCGGTTCGGTGTTGGTGCGGTGCGGTGCGGTGCGGTCGAGGGCGATGAGGGCGGTGTGTGCGGGTACGTCGCGGGCCGTGCGTGGTGTGGCCAACGACGCACTGCCGATCGCCGGACCCGCCGATACGCTACGGATCGGTAGCCACACGCCGAGCCGCAGCAGACAGATCCGCAGACCCGCAGGGAGCCGCATCCCCATGTCCGAGCCGGAAATCGACCGCGGAACAGAGCACAGCCACACCACCGCGGGCAAGATCGCGGACCTCCAGCGCCGAATCGAGGAGGCCACGCACGCGGGCTCCGCGCGGGCGGTGGAGAAGCAGCACGCCAAGGGCAAACTGACGGCTCGCGAGCGGGTCGAGCTCCTCCTCGACGAGGGGTCGTTCGTCGAACTCGACGAGTTCGCCAGACACCGTTCCACCAATTTCGGCATCGAGAAGAACCGCCCGTACGGGGACGGTGTCGTCACCGGTTACGGCACGGTCGACGGCCGCCCGGTTTGCGTCTACTCGCAGGACTTCACGATCTTCGGCGGTTCGCTCGGCGAGGTCTACGGCGAGAAGATCGTCAAGGTCATGGACTTCGCGCTGAAGACCGGCTGCCCGGTCATCGGCATCAACGACGGCGGCGGCGCCCGTATCCAGGAGGGCGTGGTCGCGCTCGGCCTCTTCGCCGAGATCTTCCGCCGCAATGTGCACGCGTCGGGCGTCGTCCCGCAGATCAGCCTCATCGTGGGCCCGTGCGCGGGCGGCGCCGTCTACTCCCCGGCGATCACCGACTTCACGGTGATGGTGGACCAGACCTCGCACATGTTCATCACCGGGCCCGACGTCATCAAGACGGTCACCGGTGAGGACGTCGGCTTCGAGGAGCTGGGCGGGGCGCGTACGCACAACACGACGTCGGGCGTGGCGCACCACATGGCCGGTGACGAGAAGGACGCCGTCGAGTACGTGAAGTCGCTGCTGTCCTATCTGCCGTCGAACAACCTCTCCGAGCCGCCCTCCTTCCCCGAGGTGGCCGAACTGGAGCCCACGGCCGAGGACTTGGAGCTGGACACGCTCATCCCGGACTCGGCGAACCAGCCGTACGACATGCACACCGCCATCGAACACGTGCTGGACGACAGCGAATTCCTGGAGACGCAGGCGCTGTTCGCGCCGAACATCATCACCGGCTTCGGCCGGGTCGAGGGCTATCCGGTCGGCATCGTGGCCAACCAGCCGCTCCAGTTCGCGGGTTGCCTGGACATCGACGCGTCCGAGAAGGCCGCGCGGTTCGTCCGCACCTGCGACGCGTTCAACATCCCGGTCATCACGTTCGTGGACGTACCGGGCTTCCTGCCCGGTGTCGACCAGGAGTACGGCGGCATCATCCGGCGCGGCGCCAAGCTGATCTACGCGTACGCGGAGGCGACGGTCCCGCTGATCACCGTGATCACGCGCAAGGCGTTCGGCGGCGCGTACGACGTGATGGGCTCCAAGCATCTGGGCGCCGACCTCAATCTGGCCTGGCCGACGGCGCAGATCGCGGTGATGGGCGCGCAGGGCGCGGTCAACATCCTGCACCGGCGCACGATCGCCGCCGCCGAGGACCAGGACGCGACGCGGGCCGGTCTGATCGCGGAGTACGAGGACGCGCTGCTGAACCCGTACATCGCGGCCGAACGCGGCTACGTCGACGCGGTCATCATGCCGTCCGAGACACGGGCGCACCTGGTCAAGGGGCTGCGGCAGCTGCGTACGAAGCGGGAGAGCCTGCCCCCGAAGAAGCACGGCAACATCCCTCTGTAGGACGGCAGGAGGCCGGAATGATCAAGGTCGTACGAGGCAATCCGACCCCCGAGGAGCTGGCCGCCGCGCTCGCGGTGGTCCGGGCGAGGGCGGCGGCGGGCGCGGAGCGGGCACCGGGCTCCACACCACCGCCTCCGGGCTGGTCGGACCCGGCCCGCATCGCCCGCCGCGAGACCCACCGCCCGGGACCGCGGGCGTGGGCACGTACGTACTGGCCGGGCTAGACCGCGCCCGCGAAGCGGCGCCGCCCGCCCGCAGGGCGGGACCCGTGGGCCGCACGCCAAGCGCGCGCCCCACGGGGTGTCCGCGACATGGCGCCGCCCGCCCATAGGGCAGGGCGCACGGCGTCGCCCGTGCCGCGCGCCAGGCGGGAACCGCCGGACACGACCCACGCGGTGTCCCCGAAGCGGCGCCGCCCGCCCGCAGGGCAGGGCGGCGTCCGGTGCGGTGCGGCGCGAGGCGGAGGGCCGGCCTCGTACCGGGCGTCGCGGTCCGGGCGGGACGTCGCGGACACTGCCGGGCGGTCCGGCGGGAGGCTTTGAGTACGGGTACTCAGGCGTCCCGCCCGGCACGGCCCCAGGATCGAAGGCATGCTCTGGTCCGATCCCGAGAACGAACCCCCCGAGGACATGCGGGACATGCAGGCGATGATGCGCCGCGCGGGCGTCATCCTCGCCCTGGCGATGATCCTGGGAATGCTCGCGGCGGGTATCCGCTAGCCCACTGAGCCCGCCGGGGGCTGACCCCACCCCCGCACGGCGGGCACGTCGAGCCCGTCCGGCGATCGGGGACAGCCGGCCTCCGGGGGACGCCCCCGATACCGGGCCCGCCACGGCAGGACGCGCCGCGTGCCCGCGTCCCCGCCGTCTCGTTGAGCCCCGCGTACGGGCCCGGCACCGCCCCCGGGCGTGAGCCACCCTCCCGGAGAGCCCATGACCGCGTCCCAGGTGATCGTCGTCTCGCTGCCCGGCAGCGGCACCCCGCTGCTCGCCGATCTCACGTCCGCCCTCGGCTACCTCTCGTACGGAACGATGAGCGCCACCCCCTCCCCCGGCGCCCGCCCCACCCGCGCCCCCGAGATCGTGGCGATGCGCCCGCTCCTGACGGCGGCTCACGGCAAGGACGAGGCCGAGTTGCTCGTCAAGCGGGCCGCCGACGAGCGGGAGGCGCTCGACACGGCCTTCCGGGAGGCGTCCGACGCCCTGTGGCGCGTCTGGTGGATGCGGCTCGGGCAGCCCGTCGCCGTCGCCTCCCCCGCGGATCCGGGGCTCGAAGGCCGGCTCGCCCGGCTGCCGGACGCCGAACTGCCGGGCCTGCTGCCCGGCCACGGCTGCTGGTACGTCGACAGCCTCGACCTCCAGCGTGCGGACGCCGGCTTCCTGCGCGCCTGGCGGCACGGCGGGCAGCCGCCGATCGTCTTCCACCACCGGGACGTACGGGACCGGATCGTCAGCCAGATCCGCTCGCTGTCCCGGCCCGGAAGCCCCTCGGGCTCGCCGCCCGGACAGCTCATCTACCGCGACATCGTCGGCGCGCTCCCGACGATGGACGCGAAGATCACCTTCGCCCTGACGGACCCGGGCTTCCCGGGCATGGAGGAGGCCCGGCGCTGCCAGTGGCTCCTGCACCATCCGGCGGTGACCGTGATCAGCCACGAGGACCTGGCGGGACCGGCCCACGGCGGTACGGCGGGGGGCCGCGACCGCGCGGTGGCCCAGCTGCTCGGCGCCGGGCTCACCACGCCCGCGGCCGAGCACCCCACCACGCAGGTCACCGAGCAACTCCGGTGCGAGGAGGACGATCTGACGGTGGGCCAGTGGCGCGACTGCTTCACGCCCGCCCATGAGCGGCTGCTCGAACAGCGCCACGGCGACCTGCTGGCCACGCGCCCCGAGTTGAGCCCGTACGACGGCTGAGGACCGCCGCCGCTCGCGGAGACTCCCCGGGACCCTCGCCGCCCCGGTCCGGTGGCTACCCTGCTCGTCATGACCGATCAGCGCCGCCGTCTCGTCCTCGCCTCCGCCTCCCCCGCCCGCCTCGCACTGCTCCGGCAGGCGGGTCTCGCGCCCGAAGTGATCGTCAGCGGCGTCGACGAGGACGCGCTGTCCGCCGCCACACCCGCCGACCTGGCGCGGGTGCTCGCCGAGGCCAAGGCCGCGGCCGTGGCGGCCCGGCCGGATGCCGCGGGCGCGCTCGTCGTCGGCTGCGACTCGGTGCTCGAACTGGACGGCGAGGCCCACGGCAAGCCCGCCGACGCGGAGGCCGCCACGGCGCGCTGGAAGGCGATGCGCGGCCGGTCGGGCGTGCTGCGCAGCGGGCACTGCGTGATCGACACGGTGACGGGGCGGGCCGTGTCCGAGACCGCCTCGACCACGGTCCGCTTCGGTGAGCCCACGGACGCGGAGATCGCCGCGTACGTCGCGACGGGTGAACCCCTGCACGTGGCGGGGGCGTTCACGCTGGACGGACTCTCGGCGCCGTTCGTCGACTCGATCGACGGCAACCACGGGAACGTGCTCGGGCTGTCGATGCCGCTGCTGCGCACGCTCCTGTCGGCGCACGGTGTCGCGATCACCGATCTCTGGGCGTGAGCCCTCAGGCGGCGGAGGGACCCGTCTCGGCGGGCCCGGCCGCCCCGTTCGCGGCAACGGCGCCCGCACCCGCGCCCGCGCCCGCACCGGGGGTGCGCGCGTCGCCCTTCGGCGGCTCGCCGTACGCGACCAGCGTCAGCACCAGCAGCGCCAGTACGACCATCATGACCACGAACGCGGTCCAGCCCACCAGTCCCACCGCCAGCGCCCCGAGCACCGCGTGCAGGACGGCGCAGCAGATCAGGGCGGGTCGCGCGACGCGGCCGAAGCCCCGGTCGGTGAGCGCCGCGCGTATCAGCAGGGCCGCGCACACGACCAGGTAGAGGCCGAGCGCGACGCCCGCCGCCCAGGCCCCGTTGGACATGGCGTCGGGGTCGAGTCCGGCGAGGGACATCTGCTGGTTGTCCACGATCGTGGCCATCAGCCCGTTGACGAAGACGAAGCCGACGGCCTCCGCGAGAAGCACGATCGCGGCCACCCATGCCACCGGTCTGCGCACCACGGCACCCACCCTCTCCCCTGTTACCCCAAGTACGTACGGCACCGGGAAGGCTACTCACCGGTAAACCCCCGGACAAGGGCCCGGACAGAGGCAAAGAATCCGGCACGCGTTAGTTGGAACTCCACAAAGATTCGAGAGACGCGCCGGGGCTCCCTGACAGAGACCTTGAGCACATACGGCGATTACTGTGCCCGTGTGAGTCCGGGCGTACCCTGGCGTCACAAGGGATTTCGCGACTTGAGCGGGCCTCGGGTCACACTCCGTGTGGGCAAGCTCACCATTGGGGACGGGTCGATCGGTCGTGTCGGCAGTCCCTAAACTCAGCTTGTTTCCAGGAGGGAGCCATCGTGCGCAAGGTGCTCATCGCCAACCGTGGCGAAATCGCTGTCCGTGTTGCTCGTGCGTGCCGGGACGCCGGGATCGGTTCGGTGGCTGTGTACGCCGATCCGGACCGGGACGCGTCGCATGTGCGCGCGGCCGACGAGGCGTTCGCGTTGGGTGGTGACACTCCCGCGGCCAGCTATCTCGACATGGCCAAGGTCCTCCAGGCGGCCAAGGACTCCGGCGCCGACGCGATCCACCCCGGCTACGGATTCCTGTCCGAGAACGCCGAGTTCGCCCAGGCGGTGCTGGACGCCGGACTGACCTGGATCGGCCCCCCGCCGCACGCGATCCGCGATCTGGGTGACAAGGTCGCCGCGCGGCACATCGCCCAGCGCGCCGGCGCCCCGCTCGTCGCGGGCACCCCCGACCCGGTCTCCGGCTCGGAGGAAGTGGTCGCGTTCGCACGTGAGCACGGTCTGCCCATCGCGATCAAGGCCGCGTTCGGCGGTGGCGGGCGCGGTCTGAAGGTCGCCCGCACCCTGGAGGAAGTACCCGAGCTGTACGACTCCGCCGTCCGTGAGGCGGTGGCTGCGTTCGGCCGCGGCGAGTGCTTCGTGGAGCGTTACCTCGACAAGCCCCGCCACGTGGAGACCCAGTGCCTGGCCGACACCCACGGCAACGTGGTCGTCGTCTCCACCCGTGACTGCTCGCTCCAGCGCCGCCACCAGAAGCTGGTGGAGGAGGCCCCCGCGCCGTTCCTCTCCCAGGAGCAGAACGAGAAGCTGTACGCCGCGTCGAAGGCGATCCTGAAGGAAGCCGGCTACGTCGGCGCGGGCACGGTCGAGTTCCTGGTCGGGACGGACGGCACGATCTCCTTCCTCGAGGTCAACACCCGCCTCCAGGTGGAGCACCCGGTCACCGAGGAGGTCACCGGCATCGACCTCGTACGGGAGATGTTCCGCATCGCCGACGGCGAGGAGCTGGGCTACGACGACCCGCCGGTCCGCGGTCACTCGATCGAGTTCCGTATCAACGGTGAGGACCCCGGCCGCGGCTTCCTGCCCGCCCCCGGCACCGTCACCCTGTTCCGGCCGCCGACCGGCCCCGGTGTGCGGCTGGACGCGGGCGTGGAGAGCGGCTCGGTCATCGGCCCCGCCTGGGACTCGCTCCTGGCCAAGCTGATCATCACGGGCGCCACCCGTAAGCAGGCGCTCCAGCGCGCCGCGCGTGCGCTGGCCGAGTTCCAGGTAGAGGGCATGGCCACCGCCATCCCGTTCCACCGCGCGGTGGTGACCGACCCGGCCTTCACCGCCGATCCGTTCACCATCCACACCCGCTGGATCGAGACCGAGTTCGTCAACACGATCCCGCCCTTCGCCACCCCCGCCGACGGGGAGGCGGAGGACGAGGCGGGTCGCGAGACGGTCGTCGTCGAGGTCGGCGGCAAGCGCCTGGAGGTCTCGCTGCCCTCCAGCCTCGGCATGAGCCTGGCCCGGACGGGTCTGGCCGCCGGTGCGCGCCCCAAGCGCCGTGCCACGAAGAAGGCCGGTTCGGCGGCGACGGGCGACACCCTCGCCTCGCCGATGCAGGGCACGATCGTGAAGGTGGCGGTCGAGGAGGGGCAGCAGGTCTCCGAGGGAGATCTCGTCGTCGTCCTGGAGGCCATGAAGATGGAGCAGCCTCTCAACGCCCACCGTTCGGGCACGATCAAGGGCCTCACCGCGGAGATCGGCGCGTCGCTCACCTCGGGCGCGATGATCTGCGAGATCAAGGACTGACCCTCGTCGTCGCCGAAGGCCCCGCCGGCTGTGCCCGGCGGGGCCTTCGGCGTACGCGGACGGATCCCGCCGCCCGCGGTGGCATCCTGGGACGCACACCGGAGCGGGCCCGTGGGGCCCGCGCGCAGCGACAGGAAGGACCGCGATGGCGAGCAGCAGCGGCGCGCCGCCCCGGCCCATGCGGGCCGACGCTCGGCGCAACTACGAGCGGGTGCTCGGCGAGGCCCGTACCGCGTTCGCCGAGCACGGCACCGACGCCTCGCTGGAGGATGTCGCGCGCCGCGCGGGAGTCGGCATCGGCACGCTGTACCGGCACTTCCCCACCCGGCACGCCCTGATGAACGCGGTCTTCCAGGAGGCGCTGGCCGATCTGCTCGACCGCTCGCGCGAACTCGCCGACGCGGACCGGCCCTGCCACGCACTGGTGGCGTGGCTGCGCGCACTGATCACTCACGCGGGTGAGTACCGCGGTCTCGCCCGCGCGCTCATGTCGGCGTCGCACGACGCGAGTTCGGCCCTGACGCAGTGCAGTTCGGGCCTCCGTGCGGCGGGCGAGCTGCTGCTCGTACGGGCGCAGGAGAGCGGCGCGGTACGGGCGGACACGTCGATCGACGACCTGATGCAACTGACGAACGCGATCGCCCTGGCGGCCGAACAGTCCCCGACGGACCCGGAACTGGCGGACCGCCTGCTGACCCTGACCCTCACGGGCCTGGCCAACACGCCCTGAGAACCGGGGATCGCCTTGCCACAGCCCCGCCGCCGACGCACGACCACGGCCCACCGAGGGGCCGCCCCCGGCGGTGCGGCGCGGGCGGCGAACGGGCCGGTCGAGTCCACGCAGACGCGCTGGAACGGCCGGAGCCCGCGCCCGGCCAACACCTGGGCACAGCCCACCGACAACCCGTCGGAGAACACGCGACGTGCAACGGGCACAGCCCAGCGCCGGCCCGTCCTGGCTGGCGCAACGACCTCCGAGGGGGGCACCCCGGCAGCGCGGTGTGGGCAGTGAGCACAGCGGGCGAACGGTCGGGCAGACCGCCCGTCGGCCCGGACCGGCAGAGCCCGCGCCCCCGGCCAACACCTGGGCGAAGCCCACCGACAAACCGTCCGGGCAGACACACCGGGCGGGCGCACGGCCCCACCGAAGGGCCATCCCCGGCGGCGCGTCGCGGGCGGCGAACGGGCGGGCAGACCACCCGACAGATCCACGCCGACGCGCTGGAACGGCCAGAGCCCGCGCCCCCGGCCAACACCTGGGCACAGCCCACTAACAGCCCGTCCGGGCAGGCGCACGGCCCCACCGAGAGGCCGCCCCCGGCGGCGCGGGTGGCGGCCCGGCCCGTGCCGGACGCGTCAGCGGTGGCGCAGGTCCGTCACCCGGGCGCGTTCGCCCGGCTGGTCGGCGAGCAGCCCCGCCGACGCGCCGCGACGCGTCTGCGGGCCCGGTCCGGCGCCCCCGTGGGTACGGCGCTGGCCCGGCAGTGGTGTGTCCCGCCGGGGCCGGCTCCCCGGCGGGGCGCCCTCACCGCCGGACCCCGACCCCGCCGACCCGCCCGCGACCGTGATCTGCACGCCCTGGTCGGCGAGCGCCTGGAGTTCCGTCGCCGCGCGGTCGTCGTGCGCGGGCGGGTCGTCGGTGACCAGCCGGGTGATCACATCGGTCGGCACCGTCTGGAACATCGTGTCGGTGCCCAGTTTGGTGTGGTCGGCGAGCACTACGACCTCGGCCGCCGCCTGCACCAGCGCTCGGTCGACGCTGGCCGAGAGCATGTTGGAGGTGGACAGGCCGCGCTCCGCGGTCAGCCCGCTCCCGGACAGGAACGCACGGGAGACCCGCAGCCCCTGGAGCGACTGCTCCGCGCCGCTGCCGACCAGCGCGTAGTTGGAGCCGCGCAGGGTCCCGCCGGTCATGACGACTTCGACCCGGTTGGCATGGGCCAACGCCTGGGCGACGAGCAGGGAGTTGGTGACGACGGTCAGTCCGGGGATCCGCGCGAGCCGGCGGGCCAGCTCCTGCGTGGTCGTACCGGCACCGACCACCACGGCTTCGCCCTCTTCGACGAGGCTCGCGGCGAGATCGGCGATGGCCGTCTTCTCCGCCGTGGCGAGATGGGATTTTTGCGGAAAGCCGGATTCTCGCGTGAATCCGCCCGGCAGTACCGCACCGCCGTGCCGGCGGTCGAGGAGTCCTTCGGCCTCCAGCGCCCGCACGTCCCGACGTACGGTCACTTCGGAGGTCTGGACGACGCGGGCGAGCTCACGGAGCGACACGGCTCCGTTGGCGCGCACCATTTCGAGGATTAACTGGCGACGTTCTGCAGCGAACACGAAACTGACAGTAACCCCAACACCCGTCTGCTTTCAGCGGTTCGCCCCGAAATACGGAAGGTGAACATACGGAGCTGCGCCAAGTGGTATAGGAGCGCGGGCCGATGCCCGCGCACGCCCATGACCTGCGTCAACCCTCGTCGTCGCTCTTGCGGCTGTGCAACTGCCGCGCCACCTCGGCGATCGAACCCGAAAGAGAGGGGTACACAGTGAATGCGTTTGCGATCTGTTCGACGGTCATATTGTTGTCGACCGCGATCGAGATGGGATGAATCAGCTCGCTGGCGCGCGGCGCCACGACGACGCCGCCGACGACGATCCCGGTGCCCGGCCGGCAGAGTATCTTGACGAAACCGTCCCTGATGCCCTGCATCTTGGCGCGCGGATTGCGCAGCAGCGGCAGCTTGACGACCCGCGCGTCGATCTTCCCGCTGTCCACGTCCGACTGGCTGTAACCGACGGTCGCGATCTCCGGGTCGGTGAAGACGTTGGACGAGACGGTCTTGAGGTTGAGCGGGGCCACCGCGTCGCCGAGGAAGTGGTACATCGCGATACGGCCCTGCATCGCGGCGACCGAGGCGAGCGCGAAGATGCCGGTCACGTCGCCCGCCGCGTAGACGCCGGGCGCGGACGTACGCGACACCCGGTCGGTCCAGATGTGGCCCGAGTCCTTGACGCGGACCCCCGCCTCCTCCAGTCCCATGCCCTCGGCGTTGGGGATCGCTCCGACGGCCATCAGACAGTGCGTGCCGGAGATGACCCGGCCGTCGGCCAGCGTCACCTCGACGCGGTCGCCGACGCGCTTGGCGGACGAGGCGCGGGAGCGCGACATCACGTTCATGCCGCGGCGCCGGAAGACGTCCTCCAGTACGGCGGCGGCGTCCGGGTCCTCGCCGGGCAGCACCCGGTCGCGCGAGGAGACGAGCGTGACGCGGGAGCCGAGCGCCTGGTAGGCACCGGCGAACTCGGCGCCGGTGACACCGGAGCCGACCACGATCAGCTCCTCGGGCAGCTCCGTGAGGTCGTACACCTGCGTCCAGTTGAGGATGCGCTCGCCGTCGGGGAGCGCGTCGGGGATCTCGCGCGGGTGCGCGCCCGTCGCGATCAGCACGGCGTCGGCGGTCAGCGACTCCTCCGAGCCGTCCGCCGAGGTCACGATCACCTGGCGGGAGCCGTCGGTGGCCTGCCGGCCGTCGAGCCGGCCCCGGCCGCGGAGCACGCGGGCGCCGGCCCGGGTGACGGAGGCGGTGATGTCGTGGGACTGGGCGAGCGCGAGACGCTTGACCCGCCGGTTGACCTTGCCGAGGTCCACGCCCACGACTCGGGCGGCCTGTTCGAGCGGCGGGGTGTCGTCGGCGACGATGATGCCCAGCTCCTCGTAGGAGGAGTCGAAGGTGGTCATCACCTCGGCCGTCGCGATGAGGGTCTTGGACGGTACGCAGTCGGTGAGCACCGAGGCCCCGCCGAGGCCGTCGCAGTCCACGACGCTCACCTCGGCGCCGAGCTGTGCGGCCACCAGGGCCGCCTCGTATCCGCCGGGTCCGCCGCCGATGATCACGATCCGGGTCACGAAAAAGTCCGCCTACCGTTGTCGACCCGACCCGTCTGCCGTCCCGGCCGGGAGTCCGGGGAGCCCCCGGAGGATGCAGTACGTACGCCATTGTCCCGCACTCTTCAAGTTGCTTCGCCCCGGGTCCCTCCCCGCGGGTAACGCGGAGCCCGCGCACGTGTGATTCACCGTGCACGCGCGTCCCTCCCGTACCCTCGTCCCCATGTCGCTCTACGCCGCGTACGCCGGCAACCTCGACGCGCGGCTGATGTCCCGCCGCGCCCCGCACTCCCCGCTGCGCGGCACCGGCTGGCTCAACGGCTGGCGGCTCACCTTCGGCGGCGAGCACATGGGCTGGGAGGGCGCGCTGGTCACCCTCGTGGAAGCGCCCCGTTCCCAGGTGTTCGTGGCGCTCTACGACATCGCCCCGATGGACGAGGACTCGATGGACCGGTGGGAGGGTGTCGGCCTCGACATATACCGGCGGATGCGGGTCCGCGTGGACACGCTGGACGGCAAGGAGCCGGCCTGGCTGTACGTGCTGAACGGGTACGAGGGCGGGCTGCCCTCCGCGCGCTATCTGGGCGAGCTGGCGGAGGCGGCCGAATCGGCCGGGGCGCCGCACGACTATGTGATGGAACTGCGAAAGCGCGCGTGCTGAACGGTCACCCGACCCGCACGCGCGGGTCCTGACAGGCGGCTGACCCGGGCGTTCGTCGAAAACGACAACACAACGATCCGAAGACCGTATGCTCGATCATCTACGCGCGTAGGGCCTGAGCGGTTACCCTCTTCCGCGTGAACGCATCTGTTATCCCGGCCACGGCCGACGGATCCGCCGACCCCCACGCCGCAGCCTCCGCCGCCGCGGTGCGCCTGCGCGAACTCACCGGCGCCGAGACCCATGACGTCGCCCTGGTGATGGGCTCCGGCTGGGCACCCGCCGTCGCCGCGCTGGGCGCACCCGAGGCCGAGTTCCCGGTGACCGAGCTGCCGGGCTTCCCCCCGCCGGTCGTCGCCGGCCACGGCGGGACGATCCGCTCCTACGCGATCGCCGACAAGCGCGCCCTGGTCTTCCTGGGCCGTACGCACTACTACGAGGGCCGTGGCGTCGCCGCCGTCGCCCACGGTGTCCGTACGGCCGTCGCCGCCGGCTGCAAGACCGTGGTCCTGACCAACGGCTGCGGCGGGCTGCGCGAGGGCATGCGTCCGGGGCAGCCGGTGCTGATCAGCGACCACATCAATCTGACGGCGGCCTCGCCCATCGTCGGCGCGAACTTCGTGGACCTCACGGACCTGTACTCGCCCCGGCTGCGCGCGCTGTGCAAGGAGGTGGACCCCGCTCTGGAGGAGGGCGTGTACGTCCAGTTCCCCGGCCCGCACTACGAGACGCCCGCCGAGATCAACATGGTCCGGGTGATGGGCGGCGACCTCGTCGGCATGTCGACCGTGCTGGAGGCCATCGCGGCCCGTGAGGCGGGCGCCGAGGTGCTGGGCATCTCGCTGGTGACGAACCTGGCGGCGGGCCTGTCGGGCGAACCGCTGAACCACGAGGAGGTCCTCCAGGCCGGCCGGGACTCGGCCACGCAGATGGGGGCCCTGCTGGCGCGGGTGCTCGAACGCATCTGACAGCTTGCCGACAGCTTGTCGTGACCTCCGAGCGGGCCCAGGAAGGGACATCCACAGTGCAGCAGGACCTCATCGCGCGGGCCGAGGCGTGGCTCGCCGAGGACCCGGACGGCGACACCCGGCGCGAGTTGCGGGAGCTGATCGACTCCGGTGACCCGGACGCGCTCGCCGAACGGTTCGGCGGCACGCTCCAGTTCGGCACGGCCGGACTCCGCGGCGAGCTGGGCGCCGGGCCGATGCGGATGAACCGGTCGGTCGTCATCCGCGCCGCCGCCGGTCTCGCGGCGTACCTCAAGGCCACCGGCCAGGCCGGCGCTCTCGTCGTCATCGGATACGACGCCCGCCACAAGTCGGCCGACTTCGCGCGGGACACCGCCGCCGTGATGACCGGGGCGGGGCTGCGGGCCGCCGTACTGCCGCGTCCGCTGCCCACGCCCCTGCTCGCGTTCGCCGTACGGCATCTCGGGGCCGTGGCCGGGGTGGAGGTCACCGCGAGCCACAACCCGCCGAGGGACAACGGCTACAAGGTCTATCTCGGCGACGGCTCCCAGATCGTGCCTCCCGCGGACGCCGCGATCGCGGCGGAGATCGACGCCGTCGGACCCCTGGACTCGGTACCGCGCCCCGGGGACGGCTGGGAGATCCTCGGCGACGAGGTGCTCACCGCGTATCTGGAACGCACGGACGCCGTGCTGAGCGCCGGGTCGCCCCGTACGGCGCGCGTGGTCCACACGGCGCTGCACGGGGTCGGTACCGGGACGCTGAACGCCGCGTTCGCGCGGGCCGGCTTCCCCGCGCCCGTGCCGGTGGCCGAACAGGCCGAGCCCGACCCGGACTTCCCCACCGTCGCCTTCCCGAACCCGGAGGAGCCGGGCGCGATGGACCTGGCCTTCGCCACGGCCCGCCGCGCCGCCCCCGACATCGTCATCGCCAACGACCCGGACGCCGACCGCTGCGCGGTGGCCGTCCCGGACGCGGACGCCGAGAGCGGCTGGCGGATGCTGCGCGGCGACGAGGTGGGCGCGCTGCTGGCGGCGCACCTGGTGAACAAGGGCGCGACGGGCACGTCGGGCGTCTTCGCGGAGTCGATCGTGTCGTCGTCGCTGCTCGGGCGGATCGCGGAGGCGGCGGGGGTCGGCTACGAGGAGACGCTGACCGGCTTCAAATGGATCGCCCGCGTCGAGGGCCTGCGGTACGGCTACGAGGAGGCGCTCGGGTACTGCGTCGACCCCGGCGGCGTACGCGACAAGGACGGCATCACGGCGGCGCTGCTCGTCGCGGAGCTGGCGTCCGAGCTGAAGGAGCGGGGCCGGGGACTGGCGGACCTCCTGGACGACCTGGCGGTCGCGCACGGCCTGCACGCGACGGACCAGCTCTCGGTGCGGGTGAAGGACCTGTCGCTGATCACGCGGGCGATGGACCGCCTGCGTGACGACCCGCCGACGGCCCTGGCGGGTCTGACGGTCACGTCGACGGAGGACCTCTCGGCGGGCGCGTCGGGCCTGCCGCCGACGGACGGGCTGCGCTACCGGCTGGACGGGGCGTACCGGGCCCGGGTGATCGTCCGCCCGAGCGGTACGGAACCGAAGCTCAAGTGCTACCTGGAGGCGGTGATCCCGGTCCCCACGGCGGCGGACCTGCCCTCGGCGCGCGGGACCGCCGCGGAGCTGCTGGCGTCCCTGAAGCAGGACCTGTCCCGGGCGGCGGGCCTCTCAAGCCCGTCGGCCACTTGAGGACACACCCCACGCCCAGCCCACCCGGCGGCACCTATCAAGCCCGCCCGCCGGGGACTCTCAAGCCCGTCCGGCGATTGAGGACGGACCGGCCTCCGGGCGGGCCCGGGCAAGGACCCGCCCCCGGCATCACCCCGTCGCGAGCAGCACCAGCATGACCACCAGCCCCGCCAGCGCCGGCGCGATCACCTCGTAGGCCCACCGCACCTGCGGCTCCCCCCGCGCGGTGTCCCGCGACGCGCACCGCTCCGCCTGCTCGCGCAGCCCCGCGACGGTGTGATCCGCGTCCGCCGTCCTCGCGCTCGCGTCGGACACGTCCACGCTCACCGACGTCCTGCCGTGCGGGTCGTCGTGCGCGCGCTGCGACTGCCGCCGCGCGGCGCGCTTGCGCTTGCGGAGCGAGACCGGCACCGCCCACAGCTGGTACTTCGCACCGCCCTTGGTGAACACCTCGCTGGAGTAGCCGGCCCGTACGTCGGCCACGGACGCCCACGGCAGGAGGATCGTGCGGAACGGGTTCCGGATCCGCAGCCGGTCGTCGTTGGCGAACACCGCCGGCCGCATGGTGAAGGCCACCACCAGCGGCACGACGAGCAGCAGGGCGGCGAGCGCCAGCCACGGTGTCCTGCCGTGGCCCCGGACCACCGCGTCGATCCCGATCCAGGCGCCGAGCCCGAGCAGCAGCACACCGCCCGCGATACCGGCGGGCGACCGGAAGACGCGCTCTGCGTAGGCCGGCTCGGGGGACTGATCGGGACTCGTCATGCCTCCGATTCTGCCGTACGCGCCGCGGTCCCGGTCCGGCCGCCCGGCCAGGGCCGGGCACCGTACCGCGGCCCCACCGGGGCCCGCCTCCCCGCCGTTGCCTCGCCCCGGACCCGCCCCCGAGAGACAATGGCCACTGCGGGCCCGTGGAAGAAGCCACGTCGATTGGCGGGCGAGTGCATGACCGTGAACCCACGAAACGGACAAGGTCCGCGGCCGACAGCGGCACGATCGGCGACCGATCGCTTGCGCATACTCGCCGCGGTGGGGGACGGCGTCTCCGAGACCGAGGCGTTGCGCTGTGCGCTGCACCACGCCGTCGCCGGTCTGGGCGGACCCGGCGGGATGGTGCATCTGCGGAACCTGTGGCAGGAGACCGGACTGCATCTGATGCTCACCGACGGCCTGCCGCCGGCGGGGACGAAGCGCTGGCTCGACCTGTCGGGGAAGGACACGACGGTCCCGGCCCGCGCCGCGCGCGGCGGTGAGTACGCGTGGAGCCCGGCGCCCGCTTTCGCCGACCGGCCAGCCGGTGACGGCCCGGCACGCGCGCGGGCATCCGGCGGCCCACGGGACCCCGGGCCCGGCGACCCTCCCGACCCTCCCGAGTCCACCGAATCCCCCGAGGACGCGGTTCCGGACGTGCTCGCCGCCTGCGGCCTCGCCTCCGTACCGCTGCTCGCCCCGACCGGACCGCTCGGTCTGATGGGCGTGCTCTCCGTACTGACCCCCGCCGGCGGGGAACCGACCGCCGATCAGCGTGCCTTCCTCGATGAGGTGGCCCGTTGGGCGGCCGGGCATCTCGCCCACTCCCTCACGGCCCGGCGCGGCTCGAATCCCGAGCTGTGGCCGGAGCCGCCGAACGGCTCCCGTCTCCAGGAGGCGCTCAAGGCCGTCAGGATCGGCGCCTGGGACTGGAACATCCGGACGGGTGAGCTGAACTGGGACGAGGCGGCGATGACGGTCCTCGGCGTCGATCCGACCACCTTCGACCACCGGATCGAGACCTGGCTCGGTCTGGTGCACCCCGACGATCTGCCCTGGGTGATGGTCGACACCGACGAGGCGATCCGCACCCGCCGGGTGTACGGGGTCGAGTACCGCGTACGCCGCCCGGACGGGACGTCCGGCTGGGCCCAGGCACGCGGGCGCGTGATCCTCGGCAACGACGGGGAGCCTCTCCACATGGTCGGCACCGTGTGGGACACGACGCAGACCCATGTCGCCCGGGAGTCGGTGGACCACGCGCTGCGGCACATGAGCGACGGGTTCCTCGCGGTCGACACCGACTGGCGGGTCACCTACACCAACATCGAGGCCCAGCGCGCGCTCGGCTCCTCGCACGAACTCCTCGGCCGGGTCCTCTGGGAGATCCCCTTCGCCCGCGAGCCCGGTCTGGAGGACCTCTGCCGGCAGGCCGTCGCCAGTCACCGGCCCGTCGGTCTCGACGTCCTGTCACCGGCCAACGAGCGCTGGTACCACCTGCGTCTGGTCCCCGTACCGGGAGGTCTGACCGTCTACCTCACCGATGTCACCGAGAAGCGGGCGCGCGAGGCCGAGCGCACGGCCAGGGAAAAGGAGGCTGCCGAACGGGCCGCCCGCATCGTCGAGTTGACCACAGCACTCGCGGAGGCGCTCACCACCGACGATGTGGTGAAGGCCGTCGCCCAGCAGTGCATACAGCCGTTCCACGCCACCGGCCTGGTCGTCCTGGCCTTCGAGGGTGATCTGACGCGGCTGATCGGTTCCGTGGGATACGAAGCGGCGGACCTCGAACGGATCCTCTCGTTCCCACTCACCGCGACCACCCCCCTGTCGGACGTACTGAGCAGCCGCGCGCCCCTGTTCATCTCCTCCGTGGCGGAGATGAGGGCACGCTATCCCGCACTCGCCGATGCACCTGGCCAGGAACGTCAGGCGTGGGCTTTTCTGCCGCTGATCGCCTCGGGGCGGGCCACAGGCTGCTGCGTCGTCGCCTTCGGCACACCCGGACTGCTCACCGAGGAGGAGCGCACCCTGCTCGGCGCGCTCAGCGGACTCTTCGCACAGGCCCTGGAGCGGGCCCGGCTCTACGACTCCGAGCACCTGCGGGCGAAGGAGCTCCAGCGCGGTCTGCTCCCCCGGCACCTGCCCTCGCCACCCGCCGCGTCCGCCGCCGCCCGCTATCTGCCCTCCGACCGGCGACTGGACGTCGGGGGTGACTGGTACGACCTGATACCGCTGTCGGCCGAGCGGGTGGCCCTCGTCATCGGCGATGTGATGGGACACGGTCTGTCGGAGGCGGCGACGATGGGGCGGCTGCGGACGGCGGTGCGGACGCTCGCGGATCTCGAACTGCCACCCGACGAGATCCTCGGCCACCTCAACGGCATCGTCAGCGACCTCGGCGACGACTTCTACG
Organism: Streptomyces sp. NPDC104581; assembly: GCF_055583685.1. NCBI lineage: Bacteria > Bacillati > Actinomycetota > Actinomycetes > Kitasatosporales > Streptomycetaceae > Streptomyces > Streptomyces sp. NPDC104581. The sequence continues at coordinate 323,744 of NZ_JBVJNN010000003.1, read as the reverse complement.
CGACCTGCCTCTACGCGGTGTACGACCCCACCACCCACAGCTGCGTGTTCGCGAGCGCCGGGCATCTCCCGCCGGTCGTCGTGCACCCCGACCACACGGCGCGCGTCCCGGAGATCTCCGCCAATCCGCCGCTCGGCGCCGCTGTTCCGCCCTTCGACACCGTCGAGCTCGCGGTACCCGACGGCAGTCTGCTGGCCCTGTTCACGGACGGGCTGGTGGAGGCGGGCGGCCGGGACGTGGAGGCCGGTACGCGGGAGCTGACCCGGGTGCTCACCGGCGCGCTGCGTGCCGGCGGCGAACCGGACCTGGACCAGCTGTGCGACACCGTCGTCTCCGCGCTGCTGCCGGCCGGTGAGCGGACCGCGGACGACGCCGTGCTGTTCATCGCGAGGCTGCACCGGTTGGCCGCCGAGGACGTCGCGTCCTGGCCGCTGCCGCAGGATCCGGTCGCCGCCGGCCAGGCGCGGGAGCACATCCGTACCCAGCTCGACGCCTGGCACCTCGACGACCTCGCCGTGACCACGGAGCTGCTCGCCAGCGAGCTGGTCAGCAATGTCATACGGCACGCGCAGGGCCCGGTGCGGCTGCGGCTGCTGCGTGGCCGGACCCTGGTGTGCGAGGTCTCCGACGGCAGCCTGACCACACCGCATGTGCGACGGGCCTCCGCCACCGACGAGAGCGGACGGGGGCTCCAGCTCGTGTCCGCCCTCGCGCAGCGCTGGGGCGCCCGTTACACCGCGTCGGGCAAGTCCATCTGGACCGAGCAGCCGCTGCCCGCCGACCCGGCCCCGGCTCCGGCCGCGTGATCGTTGCCCGCGGAGGCGGCGGGGACGGCGCCATCGCCCCCGAGGGTGCGACGAATGTGAGGTGTTCGTGCCGTGCGTTGTCGGGTCACCCCCTGTACATGCTGCTACGCGCGTAGATATGCTCATGTGGTGACCATGCCCACGACTGCACCCTCGCCCACAGGCTCCGCCGTGGGCGGTGCCCCCCTCGCCGACGTGACCGCGTCCGACAGTTCGCTGCGCCGGTTCCTCCACGGGCTGCCCGGCGTCGACGCCGTCGGCCTGGAGGCGCGCGCGGCATCGCTCGGTACGCGCTCGATCAAGACGACGGCCAAGGCGTACGCCATCGACCTGGCCATCTCGATGATCGACCTGACGACCCTGGAAGGCGCCGACACCCCCGGCAAGGTCCGCTCGCTCGCCGCCAAGGCGCTGCGCCCGGACCCGACGGACCGCACCGTCCCGACGACGGCCGCGCTCTGCGTCTATCCGGACATGGTGGAGACCGCCGTCGCCGCTCTCGCCGGGAGCGAGGTGAAGGTCGCCTCGGTCGCGACCGCCTTCCCCGCCGGGCGCGCCGCGCTCGCCGTGAAGCTCGCCGACGTACGGGACGCCGTCGCGGCCGGTGCCGACGAGATCGACATGGTGATCGACCGCGGTGCGTTCCTCGCGGGCCACTACCTGAAGGTCTACGAGGAGATCGCGGCCGTGAAGGCCGAGTGCGGCGCCGCCCGCCTCAAGGTCATCTTCGAGACCGGCGAACTGTCCACGTACGACAACATCCGCCGCGCCTGCTGGCTCGGCATGGTCGCCGGCGCGGACTTCATCAAGACCTCGACCGGCAAGGTGGCCGTCAACGCCACCCCGGCCAACACGCTGCTGCTGCTGGAGGCCGTACGGGACTTCCGGGCGCAGACCGGCGTCCAGGTCGGTGTGAAGCCCGCGGGCGGGATCCGTACCAGCAAGGACGCGATCAAGTTCCTCGTGCTGGTCAACGAGACCGTGGGCGAGGACTGGCTGGACAACCACTGGTTCCGCTTCGGCGCCTCCAGCCTCCTCAACGACCTGCTGATGCAGCGCCAGAAGCTGGCCACCGGCCGCTACTCCGGCCCCGACTACGTCACGGTGGACTGATACACGATGGCTTTCGAATACGCACCGGCCCCCGAGTCGCGCTCGGTCGTGGACATCGCGCCGAGCTACGGCCTGTTCATCGACGGCGAGTTCACCGACGCCGCCGACGGCAAGGTCTTCAAGACGGTCTCCCCCGCCACCGAGGAGGTCCTGTCCGAGGTGGCCCGCGCGGGCGCCGAGGACGTCGACCGGGCCGTGAAGGCGGCCCGCAGGGCGTTCACGAAGTGGTCGGCGCTGCCGGGCGCCGAGCGCGCCAAGTACCTCTTCCGGATCGCCCGGATCATCCAGGAGCGCTCACGCGAACTGGCCGTCCTGGAGACCCTCGACAACGGCAAGCCGATCCGGGAGACCCGCGACGCGGACCTCCCGCTGGTCGCCGCGCACTTCTTCTACTACGCGGGCTGGGCCGACAAGCTCGACCACGCCGGGTACGGTCCCGGTCCCCGCCCGCTGGGTGTCGCGGGCCAGGTCATCCCGTGGAACTTCCCGCTGCTGATGCTGGCGTGGAAGATCGCCCCGGCGCTTGCCACGGGCAACACGGTGGTCCTGAAGCCCGCCGAGACGACCCCGCTGAGCGCGCTGTTCTTCGCGGACATCTGCCGCCAGGCCGGTCTGCCGCGCGGCGTCGTCAACATCCTTCCCGGGTACGGCGACACGGGGGCCGCCCTGGTCGAGCACGAGGACGTCGACAAGATCGCCTTCACGGGTTCGACCGCCGTCGGCAAGGCCATCGCCCGGCAGATCGCGGGCACGGAGAAGAAGGTCACGCTCGAACTCGGCGGCAAGGGCGCCAACATCGTCTTCGACGACGCCCCGGTCGACCAGGCCGTCGAGGGCATCGTCACCGGCATCTTCTTCAACCAGGGCCAGGTGTGCTGCGCCGGATCGCGGCTGCTGGTCCAGGAGTCGGTCCGGGACGAGCTGCTGGACTCGCTCAAGCGCCGGCTGTCCACGCTGCGCGTCGGCGACCCGCTGGACAAGAACACGGACCTCGGCGCCATCAACTCCGCCGAGCAGCTGGCCCGGATCAGGACACTGGCCGACACGGGCGAGGCCGAGGGCGCCGAGCGCTGGTCGCCGGAGTGCGAACTCCCCTCGTCCGGCTACTGGTTCGCGCCGACCCTCTTCACCAACGTCACGCAGGCGCACACCGTCGCGCGCGACGAGATCTTCGGCCCGGTGCTCTCCGTGCTGACGTTCCGCACGCCGGACGAGGCGGTCGCCAAGGCCAACAACACGCAGTACGGCCTCTCCGCCGGCATCTGGACGGAGAAGGGCTCCCGGATCCTCGCCGTCGCGAACAAGCTCCGCGCGGGTGTGGTGTGGGCCAACACGTTCAACAAGTTCGACCCGGCCTCGCCCTTCGGCGGCTACAAGGAGTCGGGTCACGGCCGCGAGGGCGGTCGCCACGGTCTGGAGGCGTATCTCGATGTCTGAGTCCGAGCGACTGTCAGTCTTCAAGACCTACAAGCTGTACGTCGGGGGCAAGTTCCCCCGCTCCGAGAGCGGCCGGGTGTACGAGGTGACGGACTCGAAGGGCAGGTGGCTGGCCAACGCGCCGAAGTCCTCCCGCAAGGACGCGCGTGACGCGGTCTCGGCCGCCCGCAAGGCGTTCGGCGGCTGGTCCGGCGCCACCGCCTACAACAGGGGCCAGGTGCTCTACCGCGTCGCCGAGATGCTGGAGGGCCGCGGCGCGCAGTTCACCGCCGAGGTGGCCGCCTCCGAGGGCGTCTCCAAGGCGAAGGCGGCGGCCGTCGTGGCCGCGACCGTCGACCGCTGGGTCTGGTACGCGGGCTGGACGGACAAGATCGCCCAGGTCGCGGGCGGCGCCAACCCGGTGGCGGGCCCGTTCTTCAACCTGTCCACGCCGGAGCCCACCGGTGTCGTGGCGGTCCTCGCGCCGCAGGACTCGTCGTTCCTCGGGCTGGTCTCGGTCCTCGCCCCGGTGATCGCCACCGGCAACACGGCGGTCGTCGTGACGAGCGAGCGCTCCCCGCTGCCCGCCCTGTCCCTGGGCGAGGTGCTGGCCACCTCCGACGTACCGGGCGGCGTCGTCAACATCCTCTCGGGCGGTACGGCGGAACTGGCCGCACCGCTCGCGGCGCACCAGGACGTCAACGGCATCGATCTGTACGGCGCCGACGAGACGCTGGCCAAGGAGTTGGAGATCGCGGCGGCGGACAACCTGAAGCGGGTACTGCGTCCGTCGCCGGTGGACTTCACCGCCGATCCCGGTGTCGGGCGCCTGACGGCGTTCCTGGAGACGAAGACCGTCTGGCACCCCACGGGCAGCCTGGGCGCGTCGGGCTCCGGCTACTGATCCCCCACCGGTCGCGGGCGGGCGGTGCGCGGCCCGTCCCGCGGCCGGGGGAACGGGATCTGCGCGCTCAGCCCGGCAGCAACCCGGTGACCGGTCCGACCAGCGGCAGGTCCTCAAGACCGCCGCCCTGGGTGATCGAGTCCGTCACCAGCGCCGTCGACAGCGGCTTGAAGTCGGCGATCTGCGTGCCCACCGCGTTGTCCAGCGGGTCCACGCCCGTCTTGGCCAGCGGGTTGAGCTGAAGGCTCTTGACCGGTCCCAGACCCCCGGCGAGGGTGTGCCCGACCGCGCCCCCGAGCCCCTGACCGGCCGCCGCACCGGCCGCGGCGAGTTCGCTGTCAGGTCCGGAAGCGGGCACGGGCGCGGCCGGCGCGGCCTGCGCGGCGCCACCGCCGAGACCGATGACCGCGCCCGCCGCGGTGAACGTCAGCCCGGCGCGCAGCAGGGCGCGGCGCCGGGAGGTGGGAGCTGAGTGACGTGCCATGGGGTTCCTGCCTGGGCGAGGGAGACGAGTAAGCGGAATGACACGCACAGTAGTTGAGATGTGACGCTCGATACCAACACCGCAGGCGGGGGTCCCCTGGGCGGGTGTATGCCTCACACTGGTGTCCCGTGAGTCCCCACCGAACCGCCTCCGCGCGCGTCGTCCTGCTCGCGGGCCCCTCCGGCTCCGGCAAGTCGTCGCTCGCCGCCCGCGCGGGCCTGCCCGTGCTCCGTCTCGACGACTTCTACAAGGAGGGCGACGACCCGACGCTGCCGCTGGTCGCGGGCAGCACGGACATCGACTGGGACTCCGCGCTGTCCTGGGACGCGGACGCGGCGGTCGCCGCGATCCTGGAGCTGTGCCGTACGGGCCGTACGACCGTCCCCGTCTACTCGATCGCCACCAGTTCCCGTGTCGACACCGAGGAGTTGGACATCGGGCGTACGCAGCTGTTCATCGCCGAGGGCATCTTCGCGGCCGATGTCGTCGCGCGCTGCGAGGAGTTGGGGGTCCTGGCGGACGCGCTCTGTCTGCGGGGCCGTCCCTCGACGACGTTCCGCCGCCGGCTGGTCCGGGATCTGCGCGAGGGCCGGAAGTCGGTGGCGTTCCTGCTGCGGCGGGGCTGGCGGCTGATGCGCGCGGAGCGCGGCATCGTCTGCCGTCAGACGGCGCTGGGGGCGCATCCCTGCGCGAAGGCGGAGGCGCTCGGCCGGATCGCCAACGCCGCGGCGGGCAGCACCCGGCCGCGTACGGCGACGGCGGACCCGTCGGCGCCGGTGCGTCCGGCGAGCACCGGCCGCTGAGCGCCGGACGGACCGCGCGCGGGGCCCTTGAACGCGCGAAGACCGGACAGGCCCCCCAGCCTGTCCGGTCCTGCTCGGTGCACCCCCGTGCCCCCGTACCGTTCCTGCCGTCTCCCCCGAAACGGCAGCCCTTCCCCGGGCCCCCCGGCCCCGGGTCCTGCTCCCCCCGCCGCCTTCAGGCCACCAGCTCGCCGAAGGACTCCTCCTCGTCACGTCCGAAGCTGAGGACCTCGTCCTCGCGCAGCCGGCGGAGCGACCGCCAGATGCTGGACTTCACCGTGCCGACACTGATGTCGAGGATGTCCGCGATCTCGGGATCGGTGCGGCCCTCGTAGTAACGCAGCACCAGCATGGTGCGCTGCGTCTCGGGAAGGCGCGAGAGCGCCTGCCAGAGCACCGTGCGCAGCTCCGTGCCGCGCATCGCGTCGGTGTCGCCGACCGTCTCCGGCAGCTCCTCCGTCGGGTACTCGTTGAGCTTGCGCCTGCGCCAGGCGCTGATGTGCAGGTTGGTCATCGTGCGGCGGAGATAGCCGCCGACGGCCGCCTTGTCACTGATCCTGTCCCAGGCGCGGTACGTGGAGAAGAGCGCGCTCTGGAGCAGGTCCTCCGCCTCGAACCGGTCCCCGGTCAGGTGGTAGGCGGTGGCGTACAGAGAGGCCCGGCGCTCCTGGACGTAGGCCGTGAACGCCGTCTCGGCGTCCGTGACCTCCGTCACCCTGTCGCGCTCCCCCGTGGCCTCTCCGTACGCCGCGCCCTCTTTCCCCCGTCCCTCGGCGTTGTCCGCCGTGGGCCTGCGCGCCGCCTCGACCACCGTGATGTACGGCGGCCGATGCTGACGCCCGGCGCCGCGAACGCACCCCCGCCCGTTCACGGCGCCGGACTTCTCGGTGCTCCGTGCGACGTCGTGGAGACGCGTGATTACTGCGCTAGAGGTCGTGCTGTGCAGTGAGTTCATCTCGCGCCCCCCGTCGGCTGGAGTCTGCTTGTTCCGTCTGCCAAAGAGATTGCCGGGCCAGTTTCATGGGCCTGTCCGCCGACTGTCACAGGGCTGTCACAGGGGTTCTGGATCATGGCGGGATATGTGGTGGAACTGTGGGAGCGCTCCGACTGTCGAACTGTGGTCCCCCCATGGGCCAGAATGACCTACGTGCCTTTCCTGTTGCTGATCGAGGACGACGACGCCATCCGCACGGCCCTCGAACTCTCGTTGTCACGCCAGGGCCACCGAGTGGCCACTGCGGCGACGGGAGAGGACGGCCTGAATCTGCTGCGAGAACAGCGGCCAGACCTGATCGTTCTGGATGTGATGCTGCCCGGTATTGACGGTTTCGAGGTATGCCGTCGTATCAGGCGGACCGACCAGTTGCCGATCATCCTGCTGACCGCGCGCAGCGACGACATCGACGTGGTCGTCGGGCTGGAGTCCGGGGCGGACGACTACGTGGTCAAACCCGTGCAGGGCCGGGTGCTCGACGCCCGCATCCGGGCCGTACTGCGGCGCGGGGAGCGGGAGTCGACGGATTCGGCCACCTTCGGCAGCCTGGTCATCGACCGCTCCGCCATGACCGTCACGAAGAACGGTGACGACCTCCAGCTCACACCCACCGAGCTGCGGCTGCTCCTGGAGCTGAGCCGGCGGCCCGGACAGGCGCTGTCCCGGCAGCAACTGCTTCGGCTGGTGTGGGAGCACGACTATCTGGGCGACTCGCGGCTGGTCGACGCCTGTGTGCAGCGACTGCGCGCGAAGGTGGAGGACATTCCGTCGTCGCCGACGCTGATCCGTACGGTCCGAGGCGTGGGATACCGGCTGGACGCGCCTTCGTGAGCGGCGGGGAACCCACGGCCGGCGGGTCCGCCGGGGGAGCGGACCCACCGGGCGGACCTGACGGCGCGGACGTCCCGGACGGCCCGGACAGCTCGGGCGGGGACGCGGCCGGCGGAACGGCCCGGCGGCGGACGCGGAAGCGCGCGATTCTGGCGGGGCTGCGCTTGACGAGCCTGCGGCTGCGGCTGGTCGTCGTCTTCGGCGCCATCGCGCTGACCGCCGCCGTCTCGGCGTCGGGGATCGCGTACTGGCTCAACCGCGAGTCGGTGCTGTCCCGTACGCAGACGGCCGCGCTCAAGGAGTTCAAGCAGGAGATGCGGGACAAGGCCGCGCGGCTGCCGCTGCGGCCGACCCAGCCCGAGCTGGAGTACACGGCGCGGGAGATGGCCGACGGCGGCTCGGGCTTCAGCGTGCTGCTGATCGGTGAGCGTGCCGAGGACAAGCCGGTGGCCGGCGTCTCCGACCAGGACGCTTTCACCCTGGACGACGTGCCCCAGTCGCTGCGGACGGCGGTGAACGACCGGCAGGAGGTCACGTCCGGCAACTCGTCGCCGTACCACGTCTTCTGGCAGCGCACGGAGCGCGAAGGGACGCCCTACCTGGTGGGCGGCACCCGTATCGTCGGCGGCGGGCCGACCGGTTACGTCTTCCTCTCGCTGGAACAGGAGCGGGAGGACCTCAACGCGCTGGCGTGGTCGCTGGCGATCGCGACGGGCCTGGCGCTCATCGGGTCCGCGCTGCTCGCGCAGGCGGCGGCCACGACCGTGCTGAAGCCGGTGCAGCGGCTCGGTGACGCGGCGCGGCGGCTCGGCGAGGGCAAGCTCGACACCCGGCTGCGGGTGTCGGGGACGGACGAACTGGCCGATCTGTCGCGGACGTTCAACAACGCCGCCGCCTCCCTCCAGAAGAAGATCGACGACATGAGCGCGCGTGAGGAGTCGAGCCGCCGCTTCGTCGCCGACATGTCGCACGAGCTGCGCACCCCGCTGACCGCGCTGACGGCGGTGACCGAGGTGCTGGAGGACGAGGCGGACACCCTCGACCCGATGATCGCGCCCGCCGTGACCCTGGTCGTGAGCGAGACCCGCAGGCTCAACGACCTGGTGGAGAACCTGATGGAGGTGACCCGCTTCGACGCGGGCACCGCCCGGCTCGTCCTCGACGACGTCGACGTCGCCGACCAGGTCACCGCCTGTATCGACGCGCGGGCCTGGCTGGACGCGGTGGAGCTGGACGCCGAACGCGGCCTGATGGCCCGTCTCGACCCGCGCCGGCTCGACGTGATCCTGGCGAACCTGATCGGCAACGCGCTCAAGCACGGCGGTTCGCCGGTGCGGGTGTCGGTGCGCACGGTCGGCCGGGAGCTGCTCATCGAGGTACGGGACAACGGGCCGGGCATTCCCGAGGACGTACTGCCGCACGTCTTCGACCGCTTCTACAAGGCGAGCGCGTCACGGCCGCGGTCGGAGGGCAGCGGTCTGGGTCTCTCCATCGCGATGGAGAACGCGCACATCCACGGGGGCGACATCACCGCGGCCAACGTCCCCGACGGAGGCGCGGTCTTCGTCCTGCGGCTGCCGCACGAGATATCCGAGGACTCCGCCGAGGGGTTCACGGACGGCTTCGACGAGGGTTCCGGAGACGGACGCGGAGCCGGAGACGGACGTGGAGAAGGAGGCGGGGCGCGGTGAGGCGCGGAACACCGGCCGGGCGGTCCCTGGCCGTGCTCGCGGGCGCGCTCGCGCTGGCGGGCCTCGCGACGGGCTGCGGGATCAGGACGACGGCGGTGCCGGTGAACGCGGGCGCCGCGCCCTCCCGGGTGCCGTGCGAGGTGTCGGAGGGGAATCTGACCACCCAGGCGCAGCCGGGGGTGGCGGTCAGGGTCTATCTGGTGTGCGCGTCGGAACTGGCGCCGGTGGAGCGGGCGGCGTCCATCCCGGCGGAGAAGGCGCTCGGCGACCGCGTGCAGGTGGCTCAGGCGCTCCTGGACGAGCTGACGGAGGAGCCGTCGTCCACCGAGCGGGACGCGGGCTTCGAGTCGTACGTACGGGGGCCCCTGACGGTCACCGGGGCGCGCGCGGACGATCCGCTGGGGACGCTGCGGCTGAACCGCCAGCCGGAGGACCTGCCGACGGCCGCGCTGGCGCAGATCGTGTGCACGCTCATCGAGGGCACGGCGACGGACGGTTCGGTGGTGCTGGGCGGGCCGGGGGCGTACGGAGCGCGCGGGTACCGGTGCGACGACGACACCAAGCGCAGCCCCGGGTCGGCTCTGCCGACGACGGGCCCGCTGCCGTCCGCTTCCTGAGGAGGCGGGCCCGGCGGGGCGGTACGCGTCCGGTGCGCGGGGCCGGGTGGTGGCTTCGGGGTGACCCCCGTCTCACGTGGGCCTCCATTTGGAACTCGCCGGAACCGTTCCCGGCGGTGGCCGCGTCTTGGGGTTCGTGCAGCGCCAAGGTTGGGGCGGCAGTGCCGCTTTCCGTTTCCGCGTGGCGGGGGTCGTCCTCCTCCTCGTGCATCTGCTGCTCGTCGCGTGGCTGACGTTGCGCCCGCTGGACGTGGTGTGGATGACGGCGGCGAACTTCGAGCCGCTCGCGGGCATCAAGGCCGATCTCGCCCTCGGCCCGCTCCAGGCTGTCCGCCGGATCGGCGAGGGGCTTCTGCTGCTGGCCCCCCTCGGGGTTCTCCTCCCCATGGCGGGGGGCAGGCTGACCGTCTCGCCGCTGGCCTCGCTGGCCCGCACGACGGCCGCGGGGGCGTTCATCTCGCTGGGGATCGAGCTGCTCCAGACCGGGATTCCCGGACAGGTCGTCGACGTGGACTCGCTGCTGCTCAACACGGCCGGGGTGGGCATCGCGCATCTGCTGTTCGTCCCGGCGGGACGGGCGCGGCTGCGGCGCCGGCGCGGGCCCGGACGGAGGCGGGCGCCGGCGCCGGCCCCGGGCGGGACGGGTGGCGAGCCGCCGCGCGTCCTGCGGGAGAAGGCTCCTCAGGGGAGTCAGGGGACGACCCCGACGATTACCAGGGTCGGTATCGCCCCGTAGAGCGACGCTTTGTCCCGGCGCTCCGGGCCAGCATGGAGTCATCGGGAGCACGACGAGAGGCTCCCGCCGAGGACTCGCGAAGGAGCCCATCATGTCCGCGATTGCCCGCCCGAGTCAGGGACGCATGATCGGTGGAGTGTGCGCGGCGCTGGCACGGCGCTTCGGCACCTCCGCGAACACGATGCGTGTGATCTTCCTGGCCTCGTGCCTGCTGCCCGGCCCGCAGTTCCTGCTCTACCTCGCACTGTGGGTGTTCCTGCCGGGCGAGAAGCGCGCGGCGGCCACGGCCTGGTAGCCGGACCCGGCCGCCGGACGGGCCCGTTGAGCCCGTCCGGCGACTGAGTACGGAGACACGTGGCGCGCCCGGCGAGGGTGGCACGCCGGGGCTGCCCCGGCGGCCGGGGGGCGGGCGGTGGGTCAGCCCACCGGCAGCGTGCCGACCGGGAGACCGCCCAGCAGGCCCGTGAGGGGGTTGGCGGTCGTGACGGCGGACAGGGCCGTGGGGGCGACCTGCCGGACCGTGCCGACGCCGCTGCCGACCGCGCCCTGTGCGGCGGTCAGGCCCTCGGAGGTCCCGTTGGGAAGGCTCTTGGTCAGACCTTCGGTCGGCAGGTTCTGGGTGACGCTGTCGAGAGCGCCGCCGGCGTCCGGAGTGACGGGCGCGGCGGACGCGCCACCGGCGGCGGTGGCGGCGAAGGCGGCACCGAGAGCGGCGACGCCGAGGGTCTTGGCAGCGGTCTGCTTCATGAGGAATTACGTCCCTTGGGGAATGGGGAATTGAGCGGCCCTGCAAATTAGCGGTCGCCGCGCATCGCCCGCAAACACCCGGAAGCGGGCCGGATGGTGTGTCCCGGCCCGCTTCACTGGAGCGTTGATCGCCTTACTCAGCTGAGAGAGTCGCTGGTCGTGGCGGTCTGGGTGAACAGCCATTCGGATTTCAACTCGGCGTATCCGGGCTTGATCACGTCGTTGATCATGGCCAGTCGTTCATCGAAAGGAATGAATGCTGATTTCATCGCATTGACCGAGAACCACTGCATGTCGTCGAGCGTGTAGTCGAACGCGTCGGCCAGCAGCTCGAATTCACGGCTCATGCTCGTCCCGCTCATGAGCCGGTTGTCCGTGTTCACGGTCGCCCGGAAATGCAGTTTGCGCAGCAGGCCGATGGGGTGCTCGGCGATCGAGGCGGCGGCGCCCGTCTGGAGGTTGGAGCTGGGGCAGAGTTCCAGCGGGACGCGCTTGTCGCGTACGTAGGAGGCGAGGCGGCCCAGTGTCACCGACCCGTCGTCGGCGACCTCGATGTCGTCGATGATGCGCACGCCGTGACCGAGCCGGTCGGCGCCGCACCACTGGAGGGCCTGCCAGATCGACGGGAGGCCGAACGCCTCGCCCGCGTGGATGGTGAAGTGGTTGTTCTCGCGCTTCAGGAACTCGAAGGCGTCGAGGTGGCGGGTGGGCGGGAAGCCCGCCTCGGCGCCGGCGATGTCGAAGCCGACGACGCCCGAGTCCCGGTAGCGGTTGGCGAGTTCGGCGATCTCCAGGGCGCGGGCCGCGTGGCGCATCGCGGTCAGCAGGGCGCCGACGCGGATCCGGCGGCCCGCCAGACGGGCGCGGCGCTCGCCCTCCTTGAAGCCCTCGTTGACGGCCTCCACGACCTCTTCGAGTGTGAGGCCGGCCTCCAGGTGCTGCTCTGGCGCGTACCGCACCTCCGCGTAGACGACACCGTCCAGCGCGAGGTCCTCGGCGCACTCGGCGGCGACCCGGAACAGCGCGTCGCGGGTCTGCATGACGGCGCAGGTGTGGGCGAAGGTCTCCAGATACCGTTCCAGCGAGCCGGAGTCGGCCGCCTCGCGGAACCAGAGCCCGAGCTTGTCGGGCTCGGTCTCGGGAAGGCCCTCGTAGCCCGTCTCACGGGCGAGTTCGACGATGGTGCCGGGGCGCAGGCCGCCGTCGAGATGGTCGTGGAGAAGCACCTTGGGGGCGCGGCGGATCTGGTCGGCCGTAGGAGGTCGGTAGGTCTGGCTCGTCATCTGCGCACCCTATAGCCTACGCGCGTAGATCGCCTCTCGCCGATACGTAACAGTGACCGTGCGTACGGGCGGCGTACACCTCACCTTCTGAGACTGTTCTGCTATGGGACAGCAGGCAGTTCCCGGTCCGGGCGGGCGCGCGCCGGGCCGTGGCGCTGGGGTGCGCGGACGTCGTACGGAGGCACGGGCGCGGCTGGGGCGGGCGGTCTCCGCGCCGGCCCCGCCGACGGAGGTGGGAGGGGTCGTTCTCGTGCTGCCGCCGGGGGAGCCCGTCTCCGCCCGCGGGCCCTCCGCCCTGGCCTACGCGTCGATGCTGCCACTGGCGCGGACGCTGGCCCGCGCGGGCGCCGCCGAGGGGGTGCTCGTGCACATGGTCCGCTACCGCTCGCGCGGCTGGAACGGCGCGGACGCGCAGCTCTCGGCGGACGCGGCGTGGGCGGCGGAGGAGGTCGTGAGGCGCTACGGCGACGTACCGGTCTGTCTGGCCGGACACGGCATGGGCGGCCGGGCCGCGCTGCGGGCCGCCGGGCATCCGGCCGTCAGCTCGGTGCTGGCGATGGCCCCCTGGCTGCCGGACGGGACGGCGGGCGCGGAGCCGGAGCCGGTGACGCAGCTCGCGGGCCGGCAGGTGCTGATCGTGCACGGCACCAACGACGAGCGCAGCGACCCCGAGTTGTCGCTGCGGCTCGCCGAGCGCGCCCGGCAGGCGAACCGGCACACCTGTCGCTTCGAGGTCCACTCGGACGGGCACGCGCTGCGCCAGCACCACAGTGAAGTCCTGGCGCTGGCCAAGGACTTCGTGCTGGGGGCGCTGCTGTCGCGTACGTACTCGCGGCCGGTGGCCGACGCCCTGGCCGCGCCGCCGCCGCTGGGTCTGCGGATGCCGCTCGCGGCGGGCTTCGGGCGGTCGTTGCGGCCTTAGGTCTGTCGTCGCGGCGGACGTCCACCGGGGCCGTCGACGGTGGCCGTCAACCCGGGTCAGTCGTGCAGCAGATGGCCCCGGCGGGAGAGCAGGAAGCGTTTGAAGGCTGCCACCGGCGGGGTGTCGGGGTGGCCGTCGAGCCAGGCGACACCGACCTCGCGCACCGCGCGGGGCGCGGTGACCGTCAGCTCCACGACACCGGGGCGGGCCACCGCGGGGGGCGGCAGCAGCGCGACGCCGAGGCCGGCCGCGACCAGGCCGCGCAGGGTCTCCGCCTCCTCGCCCTCGAAGGCGACCCGTGGGCGGAACCCGGCGGCCTCACAGAGGTCGTCGGTGATCCGGCGCAGCCCGTAGCCCGGTTCGAGGGTCACGAACGTCTCGTCGGACGCCTCGGCGAGCCGGACGCGTCTGCGGCCGGCCAGCCGGTGGTCGTCGGGGACGACGAGCCGCAGCCGCTGTTCGTCCAGGCGGCGGGCGACCAGGTCGGGGGCCTCGGGGACCGGTGAGGTGAGGCAGAGGTCCAGCTCGCCCGCGCGCAGGCGTTCGAGCATGGCCTCCCCGTAGTTCTGGACGAGCTGGAAGCGGATGCGCGGGTGGTCGGCGCGGAAGGCGCGGATCAGTTCGGGGACGGTCTCGGAGCCCATCGTGTGCAGGAAGCCGAAGGCGACCTTGCCGGACGCGGGGTCGGCGTCCGCCCGTACGGCCTCGGCCGCCCTCTCCACCTCGGCGAGCGCGCCTTCCACGGAGGTGAGGAAGGCGCGGCCGGCGGGGGTGAGCGAGACGGTACGGCCCTTGCGGGCGAACAGCGCGACGCCCAGGTCCTGTTCGAGGCGGACCATCGCGCGAGAGAGCGTGGACTGCGGGACGTTCATGTCGTGCGCGGCGCGGGTGACGTGTTCGTGGCGCGCGACGCCCGCGAACTGGGCCAGTCGGGGGGCCAGCAGCGCGGACCAGGACTCGGGGTCGAGCCCCGCGGTGGGCGGCGCGCCCGGCGCCGTCGTCGGCGGCGCGGCGGCACCCGGGTTCGACGGGGCGATGTCTTGTGCGTAACTGCTTGATGACAGCCGGGGTCCGGACCTGCGTTGATGCGCCATGGGAACGATTATGACGATTCCATGCATTGGACGCATGAGACGGGTGTCCGTACGTTCGTCGTATGCCCTACGCCAGTACAGAGGCGCCCGTCACCACGGGTGCCCTCGCCTCCGCGTCCCCGGCGTCCCCGCCGTCCCCGCCCGACGAGTCCCTCTCCCCCGGACGGCCCGGCTACCGGCGCATGAGCCTCGGTCTCTTCGCCGCCGGTGTCGCGGCCTTCGCGCTGCTCTACTCCACGCAGGCGCTGCTGCCCGCCGTCTCCGCCGACTTCGGCGCGACGGCCGGACAGGCCAGCTGGACGGTGTCGGCGGCCACGGGCGCGCTCGCGCTGTTCGTCCTGCCGCTGAGCGCGCTGTCCGAGCGCTTCGGGCGGCGCACCCTGATGACCGTCTCGCTGACGGTCGCGGTGGTCGTCGGGCTGCTCGTGCCGTTCGCGCCGAACCTCGAATGGCTGATCGCGCTGCGCGCGGTGCAGGGCGCGGCGCTGGCCGGGCTGCCCGCGTCGGCGATGGCGTATCTCGCGGAGGAGGTACGGCCCAAGGCGCTGGTCGGGGCGATCGGGCTGTTCGTCGCGGGCAACAGCATCGGCGGTATGAGCGGCCGCATCGTGGCCGGCTGGGTCAGCCAGCTGTGGGGCTGGCGGGCCGGGCTCGCGGCGATCGGGCTGATCGCGCTGGTGTGCGCGGTGGCCTTCCGCGTACTGCTCCCGAAGGCGCGCCACTTCACGCCCGGGACGCTCGACCCGCGCGCGCTGGCGAGGACGGTGGGCGGGCATCTGGCCGACCCGCTGCTGCGCCGGCTGTACGCGATCGGCGCGCTCTTCATGACGGTCTTCGGCGCGGTCTACACGGCGATCGGGTTCCGGCTCGTGGAGGCGCCGTTCAACCTCCCGCAGGGCGTGATCGGTTCGATCTTCCTGGTCTATCTGGTCGGTACGGTCTCCTCGGCGGCGGCCGGGAAGCTGGTGGCGCGGCTGGGGCGGCGCGGCGCGCTGTATCTGGCGGTCGGCACGACGACGGCGGGGTTGCTGCTGTCGCTGACCGATTCGCTCGCCGCCGTACTGCTGGGCCTGGTCCTGATCACGGCCGGCTTCTTCGCGGGCCACGCGGTCGCCTCGTCGGCGGTGAGCCGGACGGCGAAGACGGGCCGCGCGCAGGCGTCCGCGCTCTACCAGAGCGCGTACTACGTGGGCAGCAGCGTGGGCGGCACCCTGGGCGCCGTGGCGTTCCACACCGGCGGCTGGGCCGCGACGGCGGGGCTCGGACTGCTCGCCGTGTTCGGCGTGGTCTCGGTGACGCTGTACGGGACGCACGCCGCCCGCGCCGAGGAGCGGGCCCTCGCGGCGGCGGCGGGGCGGTAGGACCGGCGCCGGGCGGCCCCGGACGAGGGGCGGGCCGCGGCGCGCACCCCGGCCGAGCAGGCAGTTCCCGCCGTGGGGCGCCGATTGTCAGTGGGCTGCGGTAGCTTCCGAAGGACTGGGTTCCAAGGGTGCTACTGGGGTGACCATCGATGAGTGATACGGCTACCACGCAGGATCTCGACTCACGGCTGGAGAAGCACCGCACGGAGCTGACCGGCTACTGCTACCGGATGCTCGGCTCCGCCTTCGAGGCCGAGGACGCCGTGCAGGACACGATGGTCCGCGCCTGGCGGAGCTTCGACAAGTTCGAGGGCCGTTCGTCGCTGCGCTCGTGGCTCTACCGCATCGCGACGAACGTCTGTCTCGACATGCTCAACGCGGGCAATCGGCGTGCCAGGCCCATGGA
Organism: Streptomyces sp. NPDC104581; assembly: GCF_055583685.1. Classification (NCBI taxonomy): domain Bacteria; kingdom Bacillati; phylum Actinomycetota; class Actinomycetes; order Kitasatosporales; family Streptomycetaceae; genus Streptomyces; species Streptomyces sp. NPDC104581. The sequence goes on along the minus strand of NZ_JBVJNN010000003.1, from coordinate 307,536 downwards.
TCTCAGTGAGGCGACCCCCGTGTCCCAGGCGAAGCTGAACTCACGTCCGGAGGTCACCTGGCTGGAGCCGGTTCCCGACGGCCGGGTCCTGCCCTCGGTGGTCGACCCGGCGGAGACGGCGGTGGAGCGGGAGACGATCCGGCTCGCCTTCGTCGCCGCCCTCCAGCATCTGCCGCCGAAGCAGCGTGCCGTGCTGATCCTGCGGGAGGTCCTGGCCTGGCGGGCCGCCGAGGTCGCCGAGCTGCTGGAGACGACGGTCGCCTCGGTGAACAGCGCGCTCCAGCGGGCCCGCGCGACGATCGCGGAGTCGCGGCCGGCCTCGACGGACGCCTCGGACCCGCTCGACGAGGAGCAGAGGGCGCTCCTGGAGCGGTACGTGGCCGCGTTCGAGGGCTACGACATGAAGGCGCTGACCGCGCTCCTCCACGAGGACGCCACGCTCTCCATGCCCCCGTACGACCTGTGGCTGCGCGGGCACGACGACATCGTGGGCTGGATGCTCGGTGTCGGCGAGGTCTGCCGCGGTTCGCGGCTGGTGCCGACGGTCGCCAACGGCACGCCCGCGTTCGCGCACTACCACCCGGCTCCGGACGGCGACGGTTACACACCGTGGGCGCTGATGGTCATCGAGATCGAGGAGGGCCGGGTCAGCGGGATCACCTCCTTCCTGGACACCGAGCGGTGGTTCCCGCTGTTCGATCTCCCGGCGCGTCTGGAGAAGGACGGGAGCCCGGCCTGATCCGAACGACGGGCCCCGGTCGGGGGCGGGGGCGCGTTTGCTCCTGGGCTGGCCCCGGCCCATGGTGGAGGTATCGGGGTGTCGGCGGGAAGGGCACGATGACGCCAACCGAAACCGCCAGTGAGAGCCGGAAGCCGCGGCCGGACGACGCCGCGGCGGCAGCGGGCACCGCCAGAGTCACGGTGGACCCGCACGGCACGGTCACCGGGTGGAACGAGGGCGCTCGGCGGCTGCTCGGCCATGCCCCCGAGGAGATCGTCGGGCGGCCCGCGCGTGAGCTGCTCGCCGGGGGGCCGTCCGCCGGGTCGCCGCGCTTCTCGGCGTCACTGCGCAGGTGGGACGGGACGGTGCCGCTCCTGCACCGGGACGGTCACCGGGTCACGGTGCGTCTGCTCGCCCACCGGCGGACCCCGGACGACACGGGCGCCGACGGTGACACCCCCGACGAGGGGTGGTTCGTGTTCTCCGCCCTCACCCCGGAGTCGTCGCCCTCGAAGGACGACCAGCTGGTGAAGTGGGCGTTCGCCGGGTCACCGACCACGGCCGCCCTGTACGACGCCGACCTGCGGCTGCGGCTCGCCAACTCGGACATGGAGCGGGCGGTCGGTCTGTCCGAGGAGGCGATGCGGGGGCTGCGCGTCCCGGAGATCATCGCCGACCCGCAGGCCGTACGGACGGAGCGGCTGATGCGCCGGGTGCTGGAGACCGGCGAGCCGGACCAGGTGCAGGCCGTCCTTCAGCTGGCGGGGCACCAGGGCCGGAGCACGTGGACGATCTCCCTCGCCCCGGTGCGCGACCCCGGCGGAGAGGTGCGTGGTGTCCTCGTCTCCGGCCAGGACATGACCGAGGAGAACCGGGCCCGCAGCCGTCTGGCCCTGCTCAACGAGGCCAGTATCCGCATCGGCACCACCCTGGACCTCACCCTCACCGCCGATGAGCTGGCCGATGTGTCCGTCCCCCGGCTCGCCGACTTCGTCACCGTCGACCTGCTGCCCTCCATCGAGAACGGCGAGGACCTGCGCGCCGGTCCGCTGAGCAGCCCCGTCAGGCTGCGCCGGGTCGCCTGCCGCTCCATCCTGGACGGCTGCCCCGAGGCCGTGATCGGTCAGGGGGCGGTGGCCGTCTACCCGAAGGGCTCGCCGGCCGCCGAGTGCCTGTCCACGGGCCGGCCGCTGATCCGGGAAGTGACCCCGGCCAGGGTGACGGCGTGGGAGAAGAACGCCCCGGAACGGGCCGAGCGGGTGCGGAAGTACGGCTTCCATTCGGTGCTGGCCGTGCCGATGCGCGCCAGGGGCATCACCCTCGGAGCCGTCACCTTCTCCCGCCACCGCCGCCCGGAACCGTTCGAACAGGACGATCTGCTGCTGGCCGAGGAGATCACCGCGCGGGCCGCGGTGTGCATCGACAACGCCCGCCGCTACGGCCGCGAGCGCCGTACCTCCCTCACCCTCCAGAGCAGTTTCCTGCCGGGACGGCCGCCCCGGCAGGCCGCTGTCGAGATCGCCAGCCGCTATCTGCCGGCCAGCGCGCGGGCGGGCGTCGGCGGCGACTGGTTCGACGTGATCCCGCTCTCCGGCGCCCGCGTCGCCCTGGTCGTCGGTGACGTCGTCGGCCACGGCATCCAGGCGTCGGCCGCCATGGGGCGGCTGCGCACCGCCGTGCGCACCCTCGCCGACGTCGATCTCCCGCCGGACGAACTGCTGACGCATCTGGACGACCTCGTCATCCGGCTCTCCGCCGAGGCGGACAGCGCGGAGGTCCCCTCCGGCGACATCGGCGCCACCATGCTGTACGTGGTCTACGACCCGGTCAGCCGGCGCTGCACGCTGGCCCGTGCCGGGCATCCGGTGCCGGCCCTGATGACGCCGGACGGCGGGGTGGAGTTCCTCGACGTGCCCGCGGGCCCGCCCCTGGGGGTCGGTGGTCTGCCGTTCGAGACCACCCAGCTGGAGCTGCCCGTGGACAGCGTCCTGACGCTCTACACCAACGGTCTCGTCGAGGCCCGCGACCGCGATCCCGAGGAAGGCGCCGACACCCTGCGCGAGGTGCTGTCGCGTTCGGCCGGGTCCCTGGAGGAGAGGTGCGACACCGTGCTCCGGACGCTCCTCCCCGACCCGGACCGGCCGGCCGACGACGTGGCGCTGCTGATGGCCCGCACCCGCGCCATGGACGCGGCCCACGTCGCCACCTGGGACGTGCCGCACGAGGCGGCGGCCGTCGCCAGGGTCCGCAAGGACGCCTGCCGGCAGCTGGGCGAATGGGGGCTGGACGACGCCGTGTTCATCACCGAGCTGGTGGTCAGCGAGCTGGTCACCAACGCGATCCGTTACGGCGACTCCCCCATCCGCCTCCGGCTGATCCGCGATCGCAACCTGATCATCGAGGTGGCCGACGGCAGCAGCACCGCGCCCCATCTGCGCCGCGCCCGGGTCTCCGACGAAGGCGGGCGCGGACTGCTGCTGGTCGCGCAGCTGACACAGGGCTGGGGCACCCGCCAGACGTACACCGGCAAGACGATCTGGGCCGAGCAGAGTCTGACGCCCGTCTGACCGGCGGGGGGTCGGGGCCCGTTTCGACCGGGCCGCCGGGCCCGTCGGCGGCCGGCAGGACATCCGTCAGTCCGACGAGTTCGAGCAGCGTCAGCAGCTCGGGCCCCGCGCCGGCCAGCCGGATCCGGCACCCGCGCCTGCGGGCGACGAGTTGCAGTCTGGCGAGGGCGTTCACGGCGGCGGCGGTCGGCCTGCCGAGCGCGCCGACGTCACAGACCGCGTCTGTGGCGCCGCTGTCCCTCAGCCGTGCGGCGAGCTGGTCGCAGAGCTGGGGGACGTCGGCCGCGGTGACCGGTCCGCGCAGGGCGAGGAGGATCGTCTTGGTGGCTTCCACACCCGTTGAGACCGGCGCGCCCGCCGGAACTCATCGCAGCGCACCGGACACAGTCCGTCAGGCGATGCGGTCCAGGACGATCGGGGCGGCGGTGAACGCGGTGCCGGCCGGGGCGATGTCGTACGCCGAGGCCAGCGATTCGAGCGCGTAGCCGAACTTCTCGGGCGTGTCGGTGTGCAGGGTGAGCAGCGGCTGCCCCGCCGTCACGGTCTCCCCCGGCTTGGCGTGCAGCTCCACGCCGGCGCCCGCCTGCACCACGTCCTCCTTGCGGGCGCGGCCCGCGCCCAGGCGCCAGGCGGCGACACCGACGTCGTACGCGTCGAGCCGGGTCAGCACCCCGGAGGACGGCGCGGTGACCACCTGGTGCTCGCGCGCCACCGGCAGCGCCGCGTCGGGGTCGCCGCCCTGGGCCGCGATCATGCGGCGCCAGACGTCCATGGCCGAGCCGTCGGTGAGGGCCTTGGCCGGGTCGGTGTCCGGCAGGCCGGCGGCGTCCAGCATCTCGCGGGCCAGGGCGAGCGTCAGCTCCACGACATCGGCCGGGCCGCCGCCGGCGAGGACCTCGACCGACTCGCGCACCTCCAGGGCGTTGCCCGCGGTGCGCCCGAGCGGGGTGGCCATGTCGGTGAGCAGCGCCACGGTGCGTACGCCGTGGTCGGTGCCGAGGCCGACCATCGTCGAGGCCAGTTCGCGGGCGTCCTCGACGGTCTTCATGAAGGCACCGGTGCCGACCTTGACGTCCAGGACCAGTGAGCCGGTGCCCTCGGCGATCTTCTTGGACATGATCGAGGAGGCGATGAGCGGGATCGCCTCGACGGTGCCGGTGACGTCGCGGAGCGCGTACAGCTTCTTGTCGGCCGGGGCCAGTCCGTCACCGGCGGCGCAGATCACGGCGCCGGCGGAGTCCAGCACGCCGAGCATCTCGGCGTTGGAGATCCGGGCCCGCCAGCCGGGAATGGACTCCAGCTTGTCGAGGGTGCCGCCGGTGTGCCCGAGGCCGCGTCCGCTGAGCTGGGGAACGGCCGCGCCGCAGGCGGCGACCAGCGGTGCCAGCGGCAGTGTGATCTTGTCGCCGACACCGCCCGTCGAGTGCTTGTCGGCGGTGGGGCGGGACAACGACGAGAAGTCCATGCGCTCGCCGGAGGCGATCATGGCGGCGGTCCAGCGGGCGATCTCCGTGCGGTTCATGCCGTTGAGCAGGATCGCCATGGCGAGGGCCGACATCTGCTCGTCGGCGACGTCACCGCGCGTGTAGGCGTCGATGACCCAGTCGATCTGCTCGGGGCTCAGCTCACCGCGGTCCCGCTTGGTACGGATGACGGAGATGACGTCCATGGTGTTCCTCGATTTTCTAGGAGAGGTGCTGCGGCCCGAAGGCCTGAGGCAGCATCTCGGAGAGCGGGAGGACCCCCTCCGGGGTGTCCAGCAGCAGGCCGGGGCCGCCGAACTCGTACAGCAGCTGGCGGCACCGGCCGCACGGCACCAGGAGCGCGCCCGCGCCGTCCACGCAGGTGAAGTGCGTGAGCCGGCCCCCGCCCGTCGCGTGGAACGCGGAGACGAGCCCGCACTCGGCGCACAGGCCGAGGCCGTAGGAGGCGTTCTCGACGTTGCAGCCGGTGACCGTCCTGCCGTCGTCCGCCAGGGCGGCGGCGCCGACCCGGTAGCCCGAATACGGCGCGTAGGCACGGGACATGGCGTCCCGGGCCGCCGCGCGCAGGGCCTCCCAGTCCACGCCGCCGGTGGCGGTGCCGGCGCCCGTCATGTGCCCTGGCCTCTGCGATACGCCAGGCCGTTGGCCTTGGGCATCCGCAGCCGTTGTGCGGACAGGGCGAGGACGAGCAGGGTCGTCACGTACGGCGCCGCGTCGACGAACTGGCTCGGGACCTGGTCCACCAGCGCGTACCAGGTGAACAGCAGCGCGGAGACGGCCGCGGAGATCGCCGCGGAGACGTACTTGCGCTTGTAGAGCTGCCAGCCCACGACGAGTACCAGCAGGATCGCCAGCAGCAGGAGCATGGCGTGCACGTTCTCGGCGCCGCCGCGCAGCTTGAGGCTGTCGGTGAAGCCGAACAGTCCGGCGCCCAGCGCCATGCCTCCCGGCATCCAGTTGCCGAAGATCATCGCGGCGAGACCGATGTAGCCCCGGCCACCGGTCTGGTTCTCCTGGTAGATGCCGGTGGCGACGATGGCGAGGAACGCGCCGCCGAGTCCGGCGAGACCGCCGGAGACGGTGACGGCGATGTACTTGTACTTGTAGACGTTGACGCCGAGCGTCTCGGCCGCGATCGGGTTCTCACCGCAGGAGCGCAGGCGCAGTCCGAAGGACGTACGCCACAGGATCCACCAGGTGGCGGGGATCAGCAGCAGGGCGACGATCGTCAGCAGGGACAGGCCCGTCACGAGACCGCCGAGCACTCCGGCGATGTCGGAGATCAGGAACCAGTGTTTCTGCTGGAGATCGGCCAGCGCGTCGGCCAGTCCCGGAATGGTGATCTCGGTGATCGAGTCGATGCGGGGGGACTGCTTGGAGGAGCCGCCCTCCTCGTGGGCGAAGGTGAAGTTGGAGAGGTAGCGGGTCACACCGACGGCGAGGATGTTGATGGCCACACCGGAGACGATGTGGTTCACGCCGAAGGTGACGGTGACGATCGCGTGCAGCAGACCGCCGAGCGCCCCGCCGAGTATGCCGAACAGGACACCGACCCAGGGACCCCACTGGAAGCCGGCCCAGGCACCGAACCAGGTGCCGAGGACCATCATCCCTTCGAGGCCGATGTTGATGACGCCCGCGCGTTCGGCCCACAGGCCGCCGAGTCCGGCGAGGCCGATGGGTACGGCGAGTTCGAGCGCGCCGGCCACCTGTCCCACGGAGGTGATGTCCTCCGCGCCGCTGATCAGCCGGACCAGGGAGATCAGTGCCAGTCCCGCCGAGATGATCAGCAGGATGACGGGCAGGGTGAGCTTGCGCCGCCCGCCGCCCTTCTTGGGAGCCGCACTCGCTGCGGTAACGGTGCTGGTACTCACAGGGCAGCCCCCTTGTCGTTCTTGTCGGTCTTGTCGTTCTCGTCGCTCTTGGAAAGGGAAGCGGAAGCGGAGCCCGGACCGCTGCCCGGTCCGGAGCCTCCGGAGTCGGCCTCGGTACGGATCGCGCCGCCCGCCGCGAGCTCCTCGCCGACCTTCTGCTGCTGACGGCGGAGACCGTAACGGCGGACCAGTTCGTAGCTCACCACGACGGATATCACGATCAGGCCCTGCATGATCGTCGCGATCTCCTTCTCGTACCCGTACTGGTCGAGGGAGGCGGACGACTTGTCGAGGAAGGCGATCAGCAGCGCGCTGAACGCGATGCCGAGCGGGTGGTTGCGGCCCAGCAGCGCGATGGTGATGCCGGTGAAGCCGATCCCGGTGGGGAAGTCGAGGCTGTACGTGTGGGTGTCGCCCAGCAGCGTCGGCATACCGACCAGACCGGCGATGCCGCCGGAGATCAGCATCGAGGTGAGGATCATCTTCTTGGCGTCGACGCCGGATGCCTGCGCGGCGCTCTCGCTGGCGCCGGTGGCGCGCAGGTCGAAGCCGAAGCGGGTGCGGCCGAGGACGAACCAGTAGATGACACCGCAGAGCGCGGCGACGAAGGTGAAGCCGTAGATCTCGCCCGCCTCGGCGCCCATGGACAGTCCGGGGAACCAGCCGGACTCCGGGATCTCACCCGTCGTCAGGTTGTTGGAGCCGGCGGGCTGCTCACCGAAGTTCTTCGGCAGGATCAGCCAGGCGACGAGGCTGGTCGCGATCGAGTTGAGCATGATCGTGGAGACGACCTCGCTCACCCCGCGCGTGGTCTTGAGGATGCCCGCGATACCGGACCAGAAGGCGCCGACGAGCATCGCCGTGAGCACGATCAGGGCGATCTGGAGGGGGCCGGGCAGGGTCACACTGGCACCGACGAGCGCCGCGATCATCGCGGCGAGCCGGTACTGGCCGTCGACCCCGATGTTGAAGAGGTTCATCCGGAAGCCGACGGCGACGGCGAGCGCGGCGAGGTAGTACGTACCGGCCTGGTTGACGATCAGGACCTGTACGTCGACGTAGCTCGCCGACTCGAACATGATGCGGTACGGCTCCCACGGGTTGGTGCCCGAGGCGAGCAGCACCACCGTGGTGAGGGCGATGGCGACGACCAGCGCGAGCACCGGGCCGGCCAGGCCCAGGATCAGCCGGTCCTTGTCGAACTTCTTCATCGGGCCTCGTCCTCCGGGGCTGCCTCGAGATGGCCGGTGGCGGCACCGGTCATGGCGGTGCCGAGTTCCTCCGGGGTGATGGTCGCGGGGTCCGCGTCGGCGACGAGCCTGCCGCGGTACATCACGCGCAGGGTGTCGGAGAGGCCGATCAGCTCGTCGAGGTCGGCGGAGATCAGCAGCACCGCGAGGCCTTCGCGGCGGGCGGCCTTGATCTGGTCCCAGATCTGGGCCTGCGCGCCGACGTCGACACCGCGTGTGGGGTGGGCGGCGATGAGCAGCTTCGGGCTGTGGCTCATCTCGCGGCCGACGATCAGCTTCTGCTGGTTGCCGCCGGAGAGGGAGGAGGCCGTGACGTCGATGCCGGGGGTGCGGACGTCGTACTCGACGACGATGCGCTTGGTGTCGGTGCGCGCCGCCTTGGGGTCGAGGAGTCCGCCCCGGCTGTTGGGGCGTTCGGTCACATGGCCGAGGATACGGTTCTCCCAGAGAGGGGCTTCCAGCAGGAGTCCGTGCCGGTGCCGGTCCTCGGGGATGTAGCCGATGCCGCTCTCGCGGCGCGTGCGGGTGGGCGCGTGCGAGATGTCCGCGGAGTCGAGGGTGATCACGCCGCCGTCGGGGTCGCGCAGCCCCATCAGCGTCTCGATCAGTTCGGTCTGGCCGTTGCCCTCGACGCCCGCTATGCCCAGGACCTCGCCGCGGTGGATGGTGAAGCCGATGTCGGCGAGCACCTCGCGTACGACACCGTCGGGGTCGGTGGCGGTGAGCCGCAGGTCCGCGACCCGGAGTACGGGGACGTCGGTGACGGTGGACTCGCGGGTCTCGGGCGAGGGGAGTTCGCTGCCGACCATCAGCTCGGCGAGCTGCTTGGTGCTGGTGTTCGCGGGGTCCGCCGTGCCGACGGTCGTGCCGCGCCGGATGACGGTGATGTCGTCGGCGACGGACAGCACCTCGCCCAGCTTGTGCGAGATGAAGATGACGGTGAGGCCCTCGGCCTTGAGCTCGCGCAGGTTGTCGAAGAGCGCGTCGACCTCCTGCGGGACGAGGACCGCGGTGGGCTCGTCGAGGATGAGGATGCGGGCGCCCCGGTAGAGGACCTTGAGGATCTCCACGCGCTGGCGGTCGGCGACGCCGAGTTCCTCGACGAGGGCGTCGGGGCGGACCCCGAGGCCGTAGGCGTCGGAGATCTCGTTGATCTTCCGCCGCGCCCCCTGGCCGATGCCGTACAGCTTCTCGCCGCCGAGGACGACGTTCTCCAGGACGGTGAGGTTGTCGGCGAGCATGAAGTGCTGGTGCACCATGCCGATGCCGCGCGCGATGGCGTCGGCCGGGCTGTTGAAGGTGACCTGCGTGCCGTCGACGGTGATGGTTCCCTCGTCCGGCTTCTGCATGCCGTAAAGGATCTTCATCAGGGTCGACTTGCCGGCACCGTTCTCACCGACGAGGGCGTGGACGGTGCCCTTGCCGATGGTGATGGCGATGTCGTGGTTGGCCACGACGCCGGGGAACCGCTTGGTGATGCCGTGCAGTTCTACGGCGGGGGGACTGCTGGACGCGTTGATGACGCACTCTCCTTGGCCGGACAGGAGCTGGGGCGGGGCGGAGGGCAGGGCGGGGTGAAGCTATCGCGCCGGAGGGGCGTCTACACGCGTAGCGCTGCCGAATCGTGAGCGTAGATCTTGGGGAGAAACCGGTACCGCCGTCGTGACCGGGGGCCCGGAGCGCCGGCGGATGTCGCCGTCGCTCCGGGCCCCCGTGCACGACACCGGTTACGGAGCCGTCTTGACGGTGATCTTGCCGTCGACGATGTCCTGCTTGGCCTTGTCCACCGCGGCGGTCACGTCGGTCAGCTTGACGTAGGCCGGGTTGGAGTCGGTGAGGCCGACGCCGTCCTTGTCGAGGCCGTAACGGATCTCGCCGTTCTGGGGCTCACCGTCCTCGACCGACTTGATCAGGTTGAACACCGCGTCGGCGATGTCCTTGGTGACCGAGGTCAGGATGCTGTCCTTGTACTGGGCGAGACCGGCCTGCTTGTACTGGTCGGAGTCGACGCCGATGTTCCACTTGCCCGCGGCCGAGACGGCCTCGATCGAGCCGGAGCCGGCCAGACCGGCCGCCGCGTATATGACGTCGGCCTTCTTGTCGAGCTGGCCCTGCGCCGCGGCCTTGCCGAGGTCGGGCTTGGAGAAGCCGTCGAAGTTCGGGGGCTGGGTCAGGTACTGCGAGAGCACCTTCACCGAGGGGTCGGTGTCCTTGACGCCCTGCGCGTAGCCGGCCTCGAACTTCTTGATCAGCGGGGTCTCGACACCGCCGATGAAGCCGACGGTCTTGGACTTGGTGGCCTTGGCCGCCGCGACACCGGCGAGGTAGGAGCCCTGCTCCTCGTTGAACACCATGTTGGCGATGTTCTTGCCGGTCACCGAGGAGTCGTCGATTATGCCGAAGGTCGTCTTCGGGAACTTCGGGGCGACCTTCTTGATGGCCGGGGCGTAGGCGAAGCCGACGCCGATCACCGGGTTGTTGCCCGCGCGGGCCAGCTCGGTCAGGCGCTGGACCTTGTCGGCGTCGGACTCGCCGTCGGACGGCTCGGCGTCGTTGCCCTTGACCTTGAGGTCCTTCTCGGCCTTCGCCAGACCCGCGTACGCGGCGTCGTTGAAGGACTGGTCACCGCGGCCGCCGATGTCGTACGCGATGGCGACGCTTTTCTCCTTGGAGTCGGACGCTGCGTCCGAGGAGGAGGTGTTGCCACACGCGGTGGCGGTCAGCGCGAGCGCCGCGGACGCGACGCCCACGGTTGCGATCCTGGTGATCCGGCGCAAGGGAGGCTCCTTCAAAGCGACCTAAGCGCCTCTTCCGGCGCTGGTTTCGCCGCGATCGTAACGCGCGTAGATGTCAGATAAAGCCCTGTACGGAAGCCGTTATCGGATCGTCGCGAACAGGATGCGCGAGGTCCGATTACGGTAAGGGGGACGGCCGGTTACGAACGGTCGCCGTCGATGAGCGCGGCGGCGGTGAAAAGCTCCACCCCGACCTGAATCGCCCGTTCGTCCACGTCGAAATCGCCCCGGTGGAGATCGTGCCGGGCGGAGTCCCCCGGAGTCCGTACGCCGAGCCGCGCCATCGCGCCGGGGACCTGCTCCAGGTACCAGGAGAAGTCCTCGCCGCCGAGACTCTGCTCGGTGTCCTCGATCGAGTGCGTGCCGCGCCGCGCCGTCTGGGCGTCGCGCAGCAGTTCGGCCATCATCAGGTCGTTGACGACCGGCGGGACCCCGCGCACATAGTTGATCTGCGACTTGGCGTGGTAGAGCGCGGAGATCTCGTCGATCGCGGCGTGCACGAGGTCCGGGGCCTCGCGCCAGGACTTCAGGTCCAGGCAGCGGACGGTGCCGGACAGTTCGGCGTGCTGCGGGATGACGTTGCAGGCGTGGCCGGCGGCGATACGGCCCCAGGTGAGCGCGAGCCCGGACCGGGCGTCCACGCGGCGGGCCAGCAGCGCGGGCACCTCGGTGGCGACCTTCGCGGCGGCCGTGACCAGGTCGGTGGTCAGATGCGGGCGGGCGGTGTGGCCGCCGGGGCCGTCGAGGCTGACCTCCAGCCGGTCGCAGGCGGAGGTGATGGGGCCGGTGCGCAGACCGATCGTGCCGACGTCCACACGCGGGTCGCAGTGCACCGCGATGATCCGGCCGACGCCCTCCAGGACACCGGACTCGATCGCGTCGAGCGCGCCGCCGGGCAGCACCTCCTCGGCGGGCTGGAAGATCAGCCGCACCGGGTGGGGCAGCAGGCCCTCACGGTCGAGCGCGGCCAGGACCAGACCGGCGCCGAGGACGGCGGTGGTGTGGACGTCGTGACCGCAGGCGTGCGCGCGGTCGGGCACGGTGGACCGGTAGGCGACCCCGGCCTTGGTGTCCGGGATGGGAAGCGCGTCGATGTCCGCGCGCAGCGCGAGCATGGGCCGTACGCCGGAGGCGGCGGTGGTGCCGTCGCGGGTGCCGATGTCGCAGAAGAGTCCGGTGCCGGTGTTGAGTACCCGGGGCACGAGTCCGGCCTGCTCCAGGCGGTGCTTGAGCGCGGCGGTGGTACGGAACTCCTGGTTGCCGAGCTCCGGGTGCATGTGCATGTCTCTGCGGAAGGCGATCAGCTCGGTACGGAGCGCTTCGGGCAGCTTGCCGGGGAGCGCCGCGGTGCTGGACTCACCGGAGAGGTCGGCTTCGGACTCGCGGGACATCAACTGGTTCACCTGTTGAAGGGTAGGCCCCCCGAGGGTGCGCCTGCCCGACGATCAACAAAACTTCAGCCCGAAAGGGCTAAGAAAACCGGACGGGAGGCGAATAGCCGCTTCCCGGGGTGGGTAAGCTCGCTTTTCCGTTGCGAGACGATGACGGAAAGTGACGATCGCCCGGAGCCGTCTCCCGTACGCGTCCGCCGGGCTGCGGCTGCCCGCCACCTCAGGCGGAGGCGGGCAGCCTCGGCAGCCGGGTTACGTCCCTGGCCGTGCCGGTGACACCGGACAGGAAGCCGTGGGCACGCGGTGAGGCGTTGTCCTTCAGCCACTCCGGTGCGATGTCCCACACGGCCACCCGCACACCCGTACCGGCGAGCGCGAGCGGCAGCGTGTGAACGACCGTCGAGGGGAAGCTGAGCACGGTCGACCCGATCGGGCCGCGCCGGGCGATCAGCTCCAGCGGCAGATCGGGCCGGACGATCTCCAGACCCGTCTCGGTGGCGAGCCGGTGCAGCTTCTCCACGCTCTCCCTGCGGTGCGCGAAGTAGCGCGTCGCACCGTGGCCGCGGGCGAGCGAGCCGACCGCCGTCAGATACCGCTCCAGGTCGACCACGCCCGTCTCCACGAGCGAGGTGCCGACCATGTCGGCGCCCTTGGTGATCCGGGGCGGCCCGAAGGTGGTCCTGGTCCAGCCGAAGGTGTTGGCCGTGACCGTGATGCCCGGCGGCGCCTCGACGGGCATCGAGGTGAAGACCTCGACGCCACGGGTGCGGGACGGTGTGAGCCGGCGCCGTGCGACGGCGGAGACCGGCGCGAGAACCATCTCGCGCGGTCCGCGCCTGCCGCCGCGCCGGTGCCAGCGCACCAGCGGCTCGCCGTGGACGAGCTGCGCGATGAACTCCATCGTCGCCGTCCCGTCGTCCACCACGGTCAGCTCCTTGCTGCTGACGAGGGTCAGCAGGAGCTGTACGTAGCGGGAGAACGGGTCGCCGATGACGATCCGCTCCGCCCCGCGCAGCAGCGGGGCCAGCTCCCGTATCGTCCGCAGCGGCGCGCTCGCGCCGCCGCGGGCCTCCTGCCAGCGCACGGTGAAGCCCGCGTCGCGGGCCAGCTCGGCCATCCGCCGGAGCTGGCCGCGCGACATGGGGTCGGTCGGCGACAGGACGACCACGGTGAGCTCCTCACCGGTCGCGCTCGCCCGCGCCCACTCCAGCACGTTCAGGAGTTGGACGGGGCTCTCCACGAATGCGATGGCGCGGGGGGACGGGGTGCGCACCCCGGAGGGACGGCTCATGGCTGTCAGACCGCCACGGGCTGTGCGCCGTCCGCGGCCTCGGCGACGACGCCGGTGACCCGGCGGAGCTTCTTCATCGGGCCGAGCTCCGACTCGTAGACCTTCTTGACGCCGTCGCCGAGGGACGCCTCGATGGTGCGGATGTCGCGCACGAGGCGGGTGAGGCCCTGCGGCTCGACGGAGGCGGCCTGGTCGGAGCCCCACATGGCGCGGTCGAGCGTGATGTGGCGCTCGACGAACGCGGCGCCGAGGGCGACGGCGGCGAGGGTGGTCTGGAGACCGGTCTCGTGGCCGCTGTAGCCGATCGGCACGTTCGGGTACTCGGCCTGGAGGGTGTTGATGACCCGCAGGTTCAGCTCCTCGGCCTTGGCCGGGTAGGTCGAAGTGGCGTGGCAGAGAAGGATGTTCTCGCTGCCGAGCACCTCGACCGCGTGCCGGATCTGCTTCGGCGTCGACATGCCGGTGGAGAGGATGATCGTGCGGCCGGTGGCGCGCAGGGCGCGCAGCAGCTCGTCGTCGGTGAGCGACGCGGAGGCCACCTTGTGGGCGGGGACGTCGAACTTCTCCAGGAAGGCGACGGCCTCGGTGTCCCACGGGGAGGCGAACCAGTCGATGCCGCGCTTCTTGCAGTGCTCGTCGATGGTGCGGTACTCGTCCTCGCCGAACTCGACGCGGTGACGGTAGTCGATGTAGGTCATCCGGCCCCAGGGGGTGTCGCGCTCGATGTCCCACTGGTCGCGCGGGGTGCAGATCTCGGGGGTGCGCTTCTGGAACTTGACGGCGTCGCAGCCGGCCTCGGCGGCGGCGTCGATCAGCGCGAGCGCGTTGTCGATGTCGCCGTTGTGGTTGATCCCGATCTCACCGGTCACGTAGACGGGGCGGCCGGGGCCCGCGGTGCGGGTGCCGAGGGTACGCAGACGGGAGTTGGTGCTCATTGGGGGGTCCTTAGCTGGTCGAGATGACGGTGATGGGACGGCGGGGGTTCGAGGGGGTGTTGACGTCCAGACCGGGACCGAGGAGCCAGCCGGCGATCTCGCGGATCGCGCCGGCGCCGCCGGGGGTTGTCGTGACGGCACGCGCCGCCGCGCGTACGGCGTCGTGGGCGCTCGCCACGGCCACCGGCCAGCCGGCGAGCGCGAAGCACGGGAGGTCGTTGACGTCGTTGCCGACGTACAGCACCCGGTCGGGTGTGACTCCGTGCTCGTCGCACCACTGCTTCAGTGCGAGGTCCTTGCGGTCGATGCCGTGGAGCACCGGCACGCGCAGCTTGCGGGCGCGTGCGGCGACGACCGGGTTCTGCTCGGTGGAGAGGATGAGCAGTTCCAGGCCGGCGCGGCGGAGGGCGGCGATTCCGAGGCCGTCACCGCGGTGTACGGCGACGGTCTCGCGGCCCTCCGAGTCGACGAGCACCCGGTCGTCGGTCTGGGTGCCGTCGAAGTCGAGGACGACCGCGTCGATGTCGGCGCGGCCGGGGAGCCCGGTGGTGTCCAGGAGCGGGGCGAGGGCGCGGGCGCGCTCCAGGTCGTGCGGGTCGTCGATCTCCAGCACCCGCTCGGGGTCGGTGGAGACGAGTCCGGTACGGCCGAAGAAGCGGTGGCCGGCCTCGCGGAAGCCGTCGGCGCGCATCGCGTAGGCGGCGCCGGTCTCCAGGAACTCCTGGGGGCGGTCCTGCCTGCGGGGCCGGTTCGACTTGTCGTGGTTGACGCCGAAGCCGTCGCTCTCGGAGCGCCAGATGAAGCCGTGGGTCGGGGCGACGGTCAGCGCGCTGTCGGCGCCGCCCTCGGTGACGGCGGAGACGACGCCGTCGAGGTCGCCCGGGGTGATGAAGGGGCTGGTGCACTGCACGAGGAGGACCACGTCGGTGCGGTGGGCGGTGCCGCGCATCGCGCCGTACGCGTCCATCGCGTGCAGGACGGCGGCCTCGCTGGTCGCGGTGTCGCCGGCGATGGCGGCCGGACGCAGGACGACCTCGGCCCCGGCGGCGCGGGCGGCGTCGGCGATGGCGGCGTCGTCCGTGGAGACGACGACGTCGGTCACCTGACGGGCGGCCCGGCAGGCGCGTACGGCCCGTACGACGAGGGGCACACCGCCGACCTGGGCGAGGTTCTTGGCGGGGACGCCCTTTGATCCACCACGGGCGGGGATCACGGCGAGGACGGTCATGGACGGGTCTCCTTGTTTCACTGCGTCGTGCTGAATCTCCACACCCACGCGCTGCTCGCCCTGCGCGGCCCAGCCGCCCCACCCGTATCCGGCGAGCACGTCGGCGGCCAGGGGCCGCCGACGCCCACGGATGCCACCGCCCGCGCGGACCTCCGGCGCGAGCGCACCGCCCGCGTCCGCGGACACCCGCCCGCCGGTGCCGGGCACCACACCCGCAGGCGCCGCAGTCGCGAACACCCGCGCGGCGCGCGGCCGTTCGGCGCCCGCGGCGGCGGGCGCATCGCCCGCGCCCAGCGCGGGCACCCACGTGTCGGCGCCCTGCGCCGCAGAGCCCTGTGCGGACGCAAGCGCGGCGCCGGACGCGCATCCCGAAACGTCGGCCTCCGGCGCGGACGCACCGCCTGCGCCTGCGGACACCTCTGCGCCGCACGCCGGTTCGGCGCCCACGGATCCCGGAGCGGCGAGCGCACCGCCCGCGTCCGCGGACACCCGCCCGCCGGTGCCGGGCGCCGCACCCGCAGGCGCCGCAGTCGCGAACACCCGCGCGGCGCGCGGCCGTTCGGCGCTCGCGGTCGGCGTGCGTGGCGTGAGGGGGGCCGTCACAGGTCGCCCATTCGGCGGATCACCGGGGCCACGCGCTGGACGCCGTGGCGGTAGGCGCCGCGGGCCGCCGCGCGGACCGTGTCGCGGACCACGCGGCGCACGCCCGTCGTGCCCGTCCGCGCCGTGCGGCCGGCCGCCGTCAGCGGGGTGCCGTCGGGTGCCAGGTGGTAGCGGGCGAGGAGGCCCGGCAGATAGCCGGGCGCCGTGGTCGCCGTGTAGTACGGGGTGACCGGCGGCAGTTCACCGTCGGCCAGCAGCTTCGCGACGCGCTCGCGGGCCGTGTCGAACGCCGAGGCGTAGCCGCCGTCGGCGGCGACCCCCTGCCGGTCGGCCCAGACGGGGTCGGCCTTCGGCCGCTGCCCGCCGTCGAGCTGGTCCCAGGAGGCCAGGCAGCCGGAGCCGATGAAGTGGTGGTTGCCGAGCGGTTCGCGGATCCCGAGGTCGGTGAGGATCGCGGTGGGGATCCGGCGGTGCAGCGACTCCAGCGCGGCCGTCGAGGAGACGGTGACCAGCAGGTCGGTGCCGTCCAGGACCTCGCCCATGTTCCCGTACACCAGACGGAAGTTGGGCGGCAGACCGCCGGGCAGCCTCTCGGCGAGGCGCTGGTACGGGTACTCCTCGACGTGCGTCGTCTGCTCACCCACGCGGCTGCGCAGCTTGAGCAGGACTTCACGGCGCGGGTGCAGCCTCGCGTGCTCGACCAGCCGCCGCAGCAGATACGCGCGGTCGGCGCGGGTCAGCGGGACGGACGGCTGGGCCGCGAAGACGACGGTGTCCCTGCCCTCCTCGGGGGTGTAGCGCGCGCCGCCGAGGAAGGGCAGCGCGGCCTCGGTCACCGAGCCGGAGTCGGCACCCACGCCCTCGTACACGGCGCGGAAACGCTGGGCGTCGTGGCGGGAGTTGGCGAGGACGATGTCCGCGCCGTGGCGCAGCAGCAACCCGTCGGAGAGCTTCTCGTAGACGACACCGACATAGCCGGTGACGAGCGCGGGCCGGTCGCGCGGACCCAGCGCGGATATCCCGTGCAGCATGGCCTGTACGGCGCCGCCGACGAGGGCGAGGACGACGACGTCGTACGTCTCCTCACGCAGCACGTCCAGGAACTCGGTCCCGGTCGTCTCGCGCAGCGCGTCCGCCTCTGCCCCCACCTCCGCGAGCTGGCGGGCCGTGGGCGTCGCTCGTCCGCGCAGCAGGAAGCCGCTGAGCTCGATGTCGCGGTCGTCGGGTGCGATGCGGCGCGCGGTCAGCGCGCCCCACTTCCACCGTGTGTCGGAGTCGGCGAGCACGGCGACCCGGACCGCTTTGCTGGTACGTGATGGCACGTGTTGGACGTTAGGAAGGCATGGGGATTGGCGGCCCAACGCAACAGCAATAAAGGGTTAACAGCGGGTCGACGGAGAGCGAAATGGCCCGGGGGCGGACTTGGTTAACCATTCCGCCATCCTTCGTTCACCTGGCATCCCCGCGGATGTCGGAACGAATGCCGGGCCGCCCCTTAGCGTCACCGGCGTGGTCAAGCTCTCTGTCGTCGTGCCGTTCTACAACGTGCAGACATACGTCCCCGAAACCCTCCGGAGCCTCGCGGCGAACACTCGAAAGGATTTCGAGTTCCTGCTCGTCGACGACTGCTCGACCGACGGCACTCCCGAACTCCTGCGGCGCGCGGAACGCGAACTGCCCGGCGCGGTCCTGCTGAGGCACGAGAGGAACGGCGGACTGGCGACCGCGCGCAACACCGGTCTCGACGCCTCACGCGGTGAATACATCACCTACCTCGACGGCGACGACTGGGTGCGGCCGGGCTACTACGAGAGCCTGCTGGCCACGATCGAGGGCCTGGGCTGCGACTTCGTCCGCACCGACCACGTGCAGTTCACCGGCCGGACCCGTACGGTGCACCGCGTCCCGGTCGGCCCGCGCGGCGAGGTCCTTCAGCCGCGCGCGACGATCCTGCCCGCGGACCGGACCACGTCGGTGGATTACGCGTACGCCTGGGCCGGGGTCTACCACCGGCGCCTCGCCGACCGGGGGCTGCTGCACTTCACGGACGGGCTGCGGACCGCCGAGGACCGGCCGTGGATCTGGCGGCTGCACCGGGAGGCGGAGTCCTTCGCCGCGGTGGGGCTGCTCGGGATCTTCTACCGGCGCGGCGTCGCCTCCTCGCTCACCCAGATCGGCGACGTACGGCAACTGGACTTCATCCGCGCTTTCGACCAGGTCGTGGCAGAAACGGCGGCGGACCGCGAAGGCGAGCGTTTTCTGCTGAAGGCGGTGCGTACCTATCTGGCCATCATTTCGCACCACTTGGCGGCGAAAGGACGATTCGAACCCGCCGTGGCCCGGAAATTGCGCACGATGAGCGCCGCCGCGATGAAACGGCTGCCGCAGGACGTACTGGGAGAAGCGCTGAATTCGATGGACCTGGACCGTTCGACGCAGTTGCGCCGGCTGCGCAGGCGGCAGGCAGCGAGCGGGAAGGCGGCGGCCTGATGACGACGTCCCTCTCCGGCGGCCGTACGACGCGGGTGTTCTACGCGTCCACCCTGTACGGCGCGGCCACGCTCGCCGCCGCGATCGACGCGGGTCTGTTCCCGGCGGCCGACCGGAGCGTCCTGGTCGTGAGCAACAACGCCGGTACGCCCGAACTGACCCCGGCCGTCCATGAGACGCCCGGCTTCGAGCGGCTGCGCCACCGGTTCGACTCCGTGCTGTCGTGGAACGAGACGATCGCGCCGTTCCACCCCGGCGGCTGGGTCCCGCGCGAGGACGACCTGCCGCTCTGGGAACGCCATCTGCGGCTCGCCTGGGGTCTGGGCGACGACACGGTGGAGCTGGTCCTCGAATCGATCCAGGTCAGCCCGGCGCTGACACTCGCGGAGATCTTCACGGCCGCGCGGATCGAGGTGTACGCGGACGGGCTGATGAGCTACGGCCCCACCCGGAACCGGCTCGATCTCCAGGTGGGCGCGCGGATACGCAGGCTGCTGCACCTCGATCTCGTACCGGGCCTGGTGCCGCTGCTGCTGACCGAGTTCGGGGTCCCCTCCGTGACGGTCCCGACCCCGGCCTTCCTGCGGGTGCTGGACCAGCTGTCGGACACCGCGACGGACTTCGAGACCCCGGCCGAACAACCCGCGCTGCTGCTGGGGCAGTACCTCTCCGCGCTGGGCATCCTCACCGAGCGCGAGGAGGAGGACCTGCACATCCGGATGGTCCGGGGCGTGGTCGGACTCGGCCACCGGCACGTGGTCTTCAAACCGCACCCCTCCACGCCGGCGGCCCGGTCGCGGCGGCTGGAGGAGGAGGCGGCGCGGCTCGGGGCCCGGCTGACCGTGCTGGACAGCCCGGTGCTGGCGGAGGTCCTGTACCGGCGGCTGAAGCCGGCCCTGGTGGTCGGCTGCTTCTCGACGGCGCTGTTCACGGCGTCGGCGTTCTTCGGCATCCCGGTGGCCCGCACCGGCACGGACACGCTGCTCGACCGGCTCTCGCCGTTCCAGAACAGCAACCGGGTGCCGGTGACGCTGGTGGACGCGCTGATCCCGCCGCTGGACGACGACGGCACGTTCCGGCCTGAGCCGGGCCCCGCCGAGCTGGTGACGGCGGTCGGCTTCACGATGCAGCCCCTGATGCACCCGGAGCTGCGGCCGGCGGCGGAGACCTTCCTGGCTGCGCGGCTGGACCCGCACACACTGCGTTACTTCAAGCGCCGGCGTCTCACGACGCTCGGGCTGCCGGGCGCGGTCGGCCCGCGGCTCGTGCGCGTTCCGCAGAACGCGGCGGCGCGGCGGGTGGTGCGCCGGGCGCGACGCCTGCGGCGCGCGGTGCTGCGGCTGCGCGCGTAGACGCCGCCGTCAACCACCGAACGGATCGCCGGTGTGTTCGATCGGTCAAAGGGCTTGTGAGGCAGGGCAATTGACTGTCAAGTCGCCTTTTCCGGTGAAACCGCTCCTTTGATCCATATGGCGGAAATCGATGCAAAAAAGCATTCACTTCCGTCCCGGTGGCGTTGATGGTCACGTGGAACCACGTGAACTCTGGGACCGGAACAGTGTCCTCGCCGAAGCCTTCTGCGCCAGCGACGAGCAGGTGCGGCAGGCTCAGGCCGTGCTGGACGAGGCGCAGGCGGAGCGGAGCCGTACGCTCGCCGCGTTCGCCGTCACGGTCGGCAACGACGGGGCCGTCGCCGACCTCATGGGGCTGAACGAGCGCGAGGTGCGGCTGGCGCGGCGCACGGTCGGCAAGACCGACGCGCGCCGCGTCGCCGAGGAGCTGCTGGAGCGCTGTCCGCAGGCGAGCACGCAGCCCATTCCCCAGGCCCAGGTATCCGCGGTGACACCACCCGCGCAGCCGGCCGCTCCGCCCCTGGTGCAGCCGCAGGAGGAGACGTTCACCGAGCAGGTGTACGCGCAGCAGGTCACCCAGGCGGCTCCGGCCGATGTGCACCTGCCGCATCCGCGCGCCGAGGGCGGCGGGACGCTCCAGGAGACGGCCCCGCAGCAGGACGTCGCCGCGCCCGTGATCCACCCGGCGGAGACCGAGAACAACCCGGTGGTCTGGTCGTCGAGCATGGACTCGGTACTGCTCTGGAGCTGGCAGTCCGGCCTCGACCTCCAGACAGTGGCCGGCGAACTGGGCCTGGACGTCCGGGCGTTGCTGCTGCGCGTCCAGGCGCTGGCCGACAACGGGATGCTCACCCCGTCCACCACGCAGAGCGCCGAGGTCAACCGGGCGGGCCGGCACCGCAGACACCACGAGGAGGGGTACGCGGCGCTGTTCAGCCCCACGGCCACGTTCCCGACGCAGGTGCACTACTGACCCGGCGCCGAGCCGGGCCCGGGGGGGGGGGGGGGGGGGGGGGGGGGGGGGGGGGGGGGGGGGGGGGGGGGGGGGGGGGGGGGGGGGGGGGGGGGGGGAGAGGGGGGGGGGGGGGGAGGGGGGGGGGGGGGGGAGGAGGAGGGTGAGGACCGCGCCGTACGCCTA
>NZ_JBVJNN010000003.1:173077-286409 GCF_055583685.1 Streptomyces sp. NPDC104581 | reverse complement strand
CTCCCCCCCCCCCCCCCCCCCCCCCCCCCCCCCCCCCCCCCCCCCCCCCCCCCCCCCCCCCCCCCCCCCCCCCCCCCCCCCCCCCCCCCCGAGGCCGTACCACCTCCGCGTCAGCCCCCCAGAATCCCCCGCAGGTCGGCCGCGTTCGACTGCGTCACCTTCCACAGCTCCTGCTGCCTGCCGTGCACGTCGGCCACCGATCCGGCGTGGTCGTTCAGCAGCCCCAGCGCCCGCTCCGTCAGCAGGGCGCCGAGGTTCCGGTCGTGGACCGAGACACCCCACTCCGGCCGGTCGATGTCCTTGAGGAAGTACGCCATCTTCGGGTGCGAGATCAGCGAGATGATCGGGGTGCCGCAGCCGAACGGGATCATTCCCGCGTGGCCGCGCATGCCGATGACCAGCTTCGTACGGGCGTAGGTGTCCCGGATCGCGTCGTTGTCGAAGTCGTACATCGGGATGACCGGCAGCGAGATACCATGCTCGCGCCGCAGGTCGAACGCGATCTTCTCGTCGTCCAGCGAGTGCGCCACGCACAGGACCTCGGTGTGCTCGCCCAGTGCCCGTACGGCCTTGGCCGTCTCGGCCAGGAAGTGCGCGTAGTCGTGGCCGAAGCGCAGCCCCGCCCGGTCGTAGGCGGCGTTGATCATGACGGTGTTCTCGCGCTGCCCGGGGGCCGGGTCGGTCCAGCCGTCGACCAGCTGCCGGGTGACCGTGGTCGGGCAGGGCTGGAAGCGCACCTTGTCGTGGAGCGAGGCCGGCAGCAGCGCGCGGACCTTCTCGATCGAGCCGTGGTTGCGGAGCGCGAAGAACGCGCTGCGCTCGACCAGTTGGCGCAGGGACGAGTGGAAGCGCCCGGCCCGGTAGGACTGGCCGTCGAAGGCGTTGAAGCCGACCGCGTACACCACGATCGGCACGTCGATGCCGTTCAGGTTCTCGTCGGGGACGTTCCACTGCCAGGCGCTGTTGCCGTTCGGCGCGGTGTCCGGGATGAAGAGTCCGCCGCCGCCGATGACCAGCCCGCGCCGCTCGTTGACGCGGGCGAGCGCGGCCTTGTCGAAGAGGCGGTGGGCGTGGATCGAGTGCCAGCGGCGCGGCCCCGTCTCGGTGTCGGCGCCGCCGTTCGGGCCGGTGCTGGTGCCGACCGCGAGCCGTACGGACTCCGGCAGGAGCTTGTCACCGGCGTTGCCCTGCTGCGGCATGTAGAAGGCCACATGGGCGAGTTGGTCGCCGGGCGCGCCCTCGCGGGGGGCGGGCAGGTCGTGGTCCCGGGTCCGCAGCCGCATCAGCCGGTTGGACCGGTGCGTGGGGTCGACGGCCAGCCCCTCCATCGCGTACGCGTGCGCCGTCGCGTCGTCGCCATGGATCCAGGCGATCTGCGCGAGCCGCCCGAAGGACGTCGCGGCGCGGCCGGGCGAACCCGCCGCGAGGTGCAGCTGGACCCTGGCCTCGTCGTACCGGGAGACGCTCATCAGCGCGTGTCCCAGCACCTCGTGCGGCCAGGCGTCGTCGACCGGGATGTGCACGCGGGAGAGGATGTCGGCGGCCTCCTGGAAGCCGCCCGCGTTGATGTGCGCGTGCGCGACCTTGCGGGCGCTCTCGACGTCCCCGGTGCGCGCGACGTGCTCGGTGCCGTACTTGACCACCAGGTCGTGGTGCATCGTGCCGGAGACCGCCATGTACGCGGCGTAGAACTCCGCGTCCGACAGCTCGAACTCCCGCCAGCGGTCCTCGGCCTGGGTGTATCCGGCCTCGCCGCCCTGCCACGGCTTGTGGCGACCGGTGAAGTGCAGGATCGCGGTGTCGTCGGGGACCGGCTTGTCGCCGGAGAGCCGGCGCTTGACGAAGTTGTAGCGCGAGTCGAGCTGGACGAAGTCGCCGTCGAGCACCGAGTTGAGGATGCCCTGGTCGTGCTTGTCCAGCTCGTAGTCACCGCTGCGTCCGGTGGCGTCGATCCTCGCGCAGAACTCGTCGCTCAGGTACTCGCGCTGGATGACCAGCAGTCCGCTGTTGAGCTTGTGCTGCCCGTAGAAGAACTGCGGTACGGCGGCGAGACCCTCGCGGAGCCGGAGCAGTTCGGAGAGGTCACCGAGGACCACCATGTCGGTGTCGAGGGTGATGATCGTGTCGTAGTCGCGCAGCCGGAAGACGTCGAGGATGAAGTAGGCCTTGCGGACCAGGTAGTTGTTTTGGTCACCCTTCTCGTAGCTGTCGTAGCGCGCGGCGTCGACGCGGTGGAAGCGGATCCTGGGGTGCAGCGCGCGTATCGAGGCGACCGACTGGGGCCGCAGGTCGTCGTGGAGGACGACGAAGTCCTCGCACACACCCGGGTTGGACAGCGCGAGGCTGCGCAGCAGGGCGAGGAAGCCGGGCAGGTAGTTCTCGTCGACGAAGGACGCGAAGGCGAGACGTCGTTTGCCGGTCAGGGCGTTGGCGGACAGCGGCGCGGTGGCGGCCGCCGCGGCGGCGGGGCCGGCCGGGGCGTGGGGGGTGGCGGTCATCGCAGGGAGATCCTCGTGTCGGTCACGCTCCGGGCGCGTGCCATGACCCACGCCTTTTCGCTGGTGTACTCGTGCACGGACGTGATGGGCATCCGCATCGCCTCCTTGAGGCGGTAGGCACCGCTCTCGTAGAAGTCGAAGCCGATCAGGTCGAGCTTCGGGCTGACGTCCAGGAAGTCCAGCAGCCAGAGCATGTTGAAGCCGCTGGTCGGGATGGCGGGCCACTCCTCGTTGCCGACCCGGCCGATGTTGCGCAGCGGCCAGCGCAGTGACTCGTCGTTGACGTACGTCTGGGCGCCGGGCACGAGCCGGTTGCGCAGCGAGTTCTTCCAGTCGTTGGAGAGCCCGCCGAAGATCAGCCGGGTGGTGACCTGCTGGTCCCAGTTGAAGCCGTGCTTGTGGATGGAGGCGTGGATGTCGGTGCGCCTGCCGGTGGCCGCCGCGTCGATCCGGTACGAGTTGAAGCGGACCACCAGGTCGTAGGCGTCGATCTCGGCCCCGAGCGAACCGCGCCCGACGCTCTGGGAGTTGGCGATCAGACAGATGGACTTGCCCGCGATCTGGTTGCGGAACTCACCGAGGGTCAGCCACCGCACATCGCCGAAGGTGGGGTCGGGGACCGGGCCGCGCTGCCGGCGCAGGCGCATCTCGCCGTAGAGCGCGGCCAGCCGGCGGGTCTCCTCGACCGCTCCGCCGCCCGCGAGCCGCAGGTCGAGGTACTGCCCGATGGAGACCTGGAGGTCCGTCACGGGGCTGCCGTCGCCGCGCATCGCGAGCAGCGCGCCGATCAGCCGCGCCTCGGCGCCGGCGGTGTCTCCCGCCGCGTGCAGTTCGACGCCCTCGGCCCAGATGTCGGTGGCGGGGCCGTCCGCGTACACCGCCGCCTGCGGGCAGCCTCGTTCGAGCAGCCGCAGGATCTCGTCCTGCTTCTCGCCACCGCTGCGCAGTCCGGCGATGCGGGGTGCGACACCGAACCCGTCCTCCTCGGTGAGGGCGAGGTAGCGCTCGTACGCGGCGATGGTCGCCGGCTCGTCGCCCATGGCCTCCAGCGTGCGGGCGCGCAGCCGCCAGCCGGCGCGGGAGTTCTTGCGCTGGGTCAGGACGGCGTCGCTGATGAGCAGCGAGAGCCGCAGCTCGTCGTCGTAGCCGCACTCCAGTGCCTTGTTGCCGACGGCCAGCAGCGCGTCCAGCAGTTCACCGCTCAGCGAGCCGGTGCCCCCGGTGACCACCTTCTTGGCCGCGCGCCGGATGAGCGGCGTCGCGGCGGCGGCGGGGGCGCTGTCGCCGGCTTCGGCGGCGTGGGCGGCCAGTACGAGGCGCAGCTTCTCGGCGAGTTCGGCGCGCTTGCGGTCGAGGCCGGCGACCAGCTTCCCGCTGTGCACGGCGCAGGCACGCAGACACACGTCCAGCTCGGTCGGCGTGACCCGGTCCCCCCGGCCCGGGATCTGCCCCGCCCCGTCGGGAGGCCCGGCCGGGCCGTCCCCGTCGCGCGGCCTGAGCCATCGGTTGCGGACCTTCGTCATGGTGCTCCCAGCGTCTGTCTGCCCCGCGATCAGGTTGCGGGTCGGCGACAGGCTAGGAAACCCGCGCGACGGGAAGGTGAACTGACCGCGTCGGCGGATGGAACGCCGGGAGCCCGAAAAACGGTTGCGGGGGAGGTGCCGTGGTGGGGAGGGTGCGGGGCCGGACCCGCCCCTGCGCGGGTGACCGCGGTCGCCCCGCAGCCGTCCTGGAAGGACTCCCCAGTGTCTCGTCATGACGCCGCATCCGCCCCCGTCACCGTCCGTGAGGTCCCCCTGGCGGACGCCGGCTCCGGTCCGTACGGCATCGCGGCGGGCCCGGACGGCGCGCTCTGGGTGACGCTGGTGCACAGCGGCTCGATCGCCCGCCTCGGACCGGACGGCGGGGTGACCCGGTACGAGGTGGCGGGCCCGGACCCGTCGGCCGCCCGCCCGATGGTGATCACACCGGGCCCGGACGGCGCCCTGTGGTTCACGCTCAACGAGGCGAACGCAGTCGGCCGTCTCACCGTCGACGGGGAGGGCTCGTCGTACGCCGTACCGACGCCCGGCAGCGGGCCGTACGGCATCACGCCCGGACCGGACGGCGCGCTCTGGTTCACCTCGATGAACACCGACCGGATCGACCGTGTCACGGTCGACGGGGTGATCACCGAGTTCCCGCTGCCCGTCGGGGGCGGCTACCCCTCCGCGATCACGGCGGGCCCGGACGGCGCGCTCTGGTTCACGCTCAACCAGGCGAACGCGGTCGGCCGCGTCACCGTGGCCGGGGACGTCACCCTGCACGCCCTGCCGACCCCGGGCGCCGGCCCGGTCGGGATCACGTCCGACGGCGAGGCGCTGTGGTTCGTCGAGATTGTCGCGGGGCAGATCGGCCGGATCTCCGTGACGGGCGGGGTGTCGGAGTTCCCACTGCCGGACCGGGCGGCCAGGCCCCACGCGATCACCGCCGTGGGCGCGGGCGACTGCTGGTTCACGGAGTGGGGCACGGGCCGCGTGGGCCGTGTCACCGGGGAGGGCGGGATCGCGGTGCACGACCTGCCGTCGCCGTCCTCTGAGCCGCACGGCATCACGGTGGGCGCGGACGGCTCGCTGTGGGTGGCGCTGGAGACGGGCGCGGTGGCGCGGGTGGGGAGCTGAGGTCCACCCCGGAGGAACGAGGGCCGGGCCCCGGCTCTACCTCAGGTCGGACGTCCCGGTCATCCCGTGGCCGGACGCCCGCCGGACTTCGCGGTCCTAGTTTGGGAGCACGCCGGAACGCTCCGGAGGGCGCCGGGCCGGTCCCGCCGGCCGCGGGCGCCGCCACCCCGCTCACCGGTTCCGGACCCGCTGACGTCCTTGAGGAGGATGTTCCATGTCCGGAATCTCCGTGCGTGCCGCCCTGGTGTCCCTCGGCGGCGCCGCCGTCGTCGCCGGTGTGGCGGTGGCCGGTATGGCGGCGGCCACCGCGCCCTCCCGGCCGGCGGTGGAGAACGCGTCGGCGCGGTTCGTGGCACCGTCGGGCGACTCGTGGGGCGCGTTCGCCTTCGCCGCGGACGTGGCCGACGACTCGGGCATCGAGAACCTCACGGTGCTGGCGTGGCCGAAGTCCTCGGGCCCCGGCGTGACGGCGGAGGAGATGGAGCACGTCGAGGAGGCCGCGGTCTGCGAGCGCGTCGACGACGAGAAGTCCACGTGCGGCTACACGCTGCGGATCACGGATCGGGAGGCGGCGGAGATGGAGAGGGGCGAGTGGACGGTCTCCGCGCTGCTCACGGCGCGGGACGGCGGGAAGAGGTTCGTGCCCGAGGCCGCGACCGCCACTCTCGACTTCTGACGGGCGGTCACCGCCGGCTGTCCACGCCCGTCGCCGAACGGACGAACCACCCGCGCGAGTTGGCGCGCGGGCACCGCGCCCGGCGGGCCGGCCGTCCGTCGTTCCCCCCGGTGAGGGGCCCGGGCGGCGGCGTTTGGTGCGTCCGAATGAGGTCCTCACGGCACTCGTGGTCGTGGCGCGTCGCTGCCGGGCCCACCCGGTCGGCTGACATTAAGGTGCGAGCGCGGGGAGGGGACCCAGCCGCGTTTCGGCGCACCGGACGACAGCCTAAGAGGACCCATGGCCGTAGAGATTCCACCCCTGATCAAGCCCTCGAATTTCAGGCAACGGGCAACTCTCGGAGGCGAGTGCCTGGCAGAGTTCCTCGGCACGTTCGTACTCATCGCCTTCGGTACCGGTGTCGTGGCGATGGCCGTCGCGGCCCTGCCCGGATCGGGCCGCACGGCGGGACCCACCACCTTCTTCATCAGCTCGGGTGACTGGCTGCTCATCACCTGGGGCTGGGCGATGGCCGTGGTCTTCGGGGTGTACGTCGCCGGCGGTGTCAGCGGGGCGCACATCAACCCGGCGGTGACCCTGGCCTTCGCGGTACGCCGCAAGTTCGCCTGGGCGAAGGTCCTCCCCTACATGGGGTCGCAGCTCGCCGGGGCGTTCGTCGGAGCCGCGCTCGTCTACTGGGTGTACGGCGACGCGATCAACGCCTTCGACGCCGCGATGAAGGGCCCGAAGACCAACGGTCACACGCTCGCGTCGTTCTCCATCTTCGGCACGTTCCCGGCGCCGTACTTCAACGGCGGCATCTGGGGGCCGCTGCTCGACCAGATCGTCGGCACCGCGTTCCTGGTGATGTTCATCGTCGCCGTCGTCGACCTGCGCAACACGGCCGTGAAGGCCAACCTCGGTCCGCTGATCATCGGGTTCGCCGTCGCGGCGATCGGCATGTCCTACGGCGCGAACGCCGGCTACGCGATCAACCCGGCCCGTGACCTCGGCCCGCGCCTGCTCACCTGGGCCGCAGGCTGGGGGGATCTGGCGATGCCCGGCTCGCTGGCCGGGGCGTTCAGCGACTACTGGTGGATCCCCATCGTCGGCCCGCTGATCGGCGGCGTGATCGGTGTGCTGCTGTACGACCTGTTCATCGGCGATGTCCTGCACATCAGGGCGCAGCGCGCCATCCCCCAGGAGGTGGGCGACACCCGGCCCGAGAAGGGCACGGACGAGCCCTAGGTGGTGTCTTCGGAGTCCCGCCCGGCCCGCGCCGCGGGCGGACGGCGCTCCTGTGAAGACACGACCTGGAACGACCACGCCGATCGGGCGGGTACGGACGGGAGGACCCCGTCCGTACCCGCCCGTCGGTCTTGCTAAGGGCTGTCCCGTGATCCCCGGTGGATCAGCGCGTGGCGTCAGATGCGGTGCGTCGCAAGGCGGAGGGTCGTCCTCATACTGGGCGTATGCGGGCGATCCGACAACGCGGCGAGGCGCCGTAGCTGTCGTCGCGCGCCCGCCGGGGATTACGGGACAGCCCTTAGAACACCTCGGCCGGCTCGTACGCGCCCCACACCTCCCGCAGGGCGTCGCACACCTCGCCCACCGTCGCCCGCGCCCCGAGCGCCCGCTTCATCGGGTGGAGCACGTTGTCCGTCTCCCCCTCCGCCGCCCGCCGCAGCTCCGACAGCGCCGCGTCGACCTCACCCTGGTCGCGCTCCGCGCGCAGCGTGGCCAGCCGGGCCGCCTGCCGGGCCTCGATCGCGGGGTCGACGCGCAGCGGTTCGTACGGCTCCTCCTCGTCCAGCCGGTAGCGGTTGACGCCGACGACGACGCGCTCCCCGCTCTCCGTCGCGCGCGCCACGGCGTACGCGCTCCGCTCGATCTCGCCTTTCTGGAAGCCGCGTTCGACGGCCTCGGCCGCGCCGCCGAGTTCCTCGACGCGGGCCATCAGGGCCAGTGCCGCCGCCTCCACGTCGTCCGTCATCCTCTCCACGGCGTACGAGCCGGCGAACGGGTCGACGGTCGCGGTGACATCGGTCTCGTACGCGAGCACCTGCTGGGTACGCAGCGCGAGGCGCGCCGACTTGTCCGTCGGCAGCGCGATCGCCTCGTCGAAGGAGTTCGTGTGCAGCGACTGCGTACCGCCGAGGACGGCGGCCAGCCCCTGCACCGCGACGCGAACGAGGTTCACCTCGGGCTGCTGCGCCGTGAGCTGCACGCCCGCCGTCTGCGTGTGGAAGCGGAGCATCAGTGACCTGGGATTGCGCGCGCCGAATTCCTCGCGCATCACCCTGGCCCAAATGCGGCGCGCGGCACGGAATTTGGCCACTTCTTCGAGAATCGTCGTACGCGCGACGAAGAAGAAGGAGAGCCGGGGCGCGAAGTCGTCCACGTCCATTCCGGCGGCGAGGGCCGTACGGACGTATTCGATACCGTCGGCCAGCGTGAACGCGATCTCCTGCGCGGGTGTCGCCCCGGCCTCCGCCATGTGATAGCCGGAGATCGAGATCGTGTTCCAGCGGGGCAGCTCCGTCCGGCAGTACCGGAAGATGTCCGCGATCAGCCGCAGTGAGGGTTTCGGCGGGAAGATGTAGGTGCCGCGCGCGATGTACTCCTTGAGCACGTCGTTCTGCACGGTGCCGGTGAGCGCCGCCGCGGGTACGCCCCGCTCCTCGGCGACCAGTTGGTAGAGCAGCAGCAGGAGTGCGGCCGGCGCGTTGATCGTCATCGACGTGGAGACCCGGTCGAGCGGGATCCCGTCGAAGAGGATCCGCATGTCGTCGATGGAGTCGATCGCGACGCCGACCCTGCCGACCTCGCCGCTCGCGATCGGCGCGTCGCTGTCGTGGCCCATCTGGGTGGGCAGGTCGAAGGCGACGGAGAGGCCGGTGGTGCCGTGGGCGATCAGCTGCCGGTAACGGGCGTTGGACTCGGCGGCGGTGCCGAAGCCCGCGTACTGGCGCATGGTCCACGGGCGGCCGGTGTACATCGACGGGTACACCCCGCGGGTGTACGGGTACGAGCCCGGGTCGCCGAGCCGCTCGGCCGGGTCCCAGCCGGACAGCGCCGCGGGGCCGTAGACCGGCTCGATCGGCAGACCGCTCTCCGTCCGCCGTACCGCCGCTTGCTCACCGGGCCCCTGCGCCATCCGCTCCGCCTCCGCCGCTCCGCTCGGGGTTGTCGTCGCGTCCATCATGCGGGCGCCGAAGGCACCGCGACATGAGCCTCACGGAGTGTCGGGCCCGCTTCCGGCGGGGATTCGGCGGACCGCTTCCGGTTTCGGCCTTCCGGCTAATGCGTGGTTGCGCGGGACGGCGTCCGTCAGGAAAGCTCATCCGTCGAGACGTGCTTTCCTTTCGCGCCTCCCGGGGTGAAATTCCGCTGCCCGGAAGTTTTTACGCGAAGACCTGCCCGACCCGGGCAACCGGAACGGCTCCTGAGAAGTCTCAGGAGTTGCGTGCCGACTGAACGGACCGGCACGGCCGCTCGACACGACCGTTCTGTACGACCGCCCGGCACGACGACCGTTCGCCGTGCTCGCCGTACTCGCCATCGGACAGCTCAGTGGCAGACAGGGGGACGAAGTTGCCCACATCATCAACGCGACCGGGGACGCGCGCGCGTACGTCCGCACTCCGCGCCGCGGTCGCCACGGGCGCCGTGCTCGCGGTCACCGCCGGCTGTTCGGCGCAGGTGGTGACCGATCCGGCGGGCGCCGCCGACGACAGGAAGGGCAGCGGCGCCGGGGTGCGGATCGAGCCGGCCGCACCCGCGTCCAGCAGCCCCCCGGAGAAACCGGCCGCCGCGTCGAAGCCGCCGGCCACACCGTCCGCGGCGCCGTCGAGAACGGCGGCCGAGAAGCCCGCGCCGCCGAAGCCGGAGATCCTGCTGGCGACCGGCTCCGAGGGCGACCGGGTACGGGAACTCCAGGCCAGGCTCCGCCAGATCGCCCACTTCGACCGCGCCCCCACCGGCTACTACGGCACGGTCACGGCCGAGGCGGTCTCGTCCTTCCAGGCCAAGCGCGGCCTGCCGCGCACCGGCGCGACGGACACCGTCACCTGGGGGCGGCTGCTCGGGATGACGAAGAAGCCGACGCCCGCCCAGCTGCGCCCGCCCGCCGCCGAGAAGCCCAAGCCGCCGAAACCGGACGAGCGGTGCATGACGGGCAGGGTGCTGTGCATCAGCAAGACCAGCCGGTCGCTGTCCTGGATGATCGACGGCAAGGTGATGTCGACGATGGACGTGCGGTTCGGCTCGCAGTACACACCGACGCGCGAGGGCGTGTTCAAGGTGGGCTGGAAGTCCCGGGACCATGTCTCGACGCTGTACGACACCCCGATGCCGTACGCGATGTTCTTCAGCGGCGGCCAGGCGGTGCACTACTCGGCGGACTTCGCGGCCAACGGCTACAGCGGGGCCTCGCACGGATGCGTCAACGTACGTGACAAGAAGAAGATCGCCTCGCTCTTCGACCAGGTGCGGACCGGCGACAAGGTCGTCGTCTACTGGTAGCGGGCCGGCGCGGCGGACCGTCGAAGCGCACCCGTGCGGGAGTTGAGGGGTTTCACGCCAAAACGGGGGCGACCCGGGGGACGGGGTTGACGGCGGGGATGAGAGGCGCGGGCGGGACCGGGGGAACGTATCCCGCCCGCGCCAACTGTGCGTCGAGCCGAAGGTACGGGGGGAACCCCGGCTCTGACGCGGCCGATGACCAGTCGGCTCACTCTCTACTGCGTCGCCGGGTGAAAAAACGTCACACCCGGATCCGAGGGGCCGATCGTGGCCGAAAATCGCGGTCGACTACGGGGCGGAGAGGCCGGGCCCGGAGTCCGGGGCGGGCGTCGGCGCGGGCGGTCCGCCCGCGCCGGTGTCCGGGTCCGGCCCGCTGTCCGGGCCGGGGGCGGAGCCGGTGTCCGCCTCGTCGTCCGCGCCGACGCCGGGCGTCGCCGGGAGCAGGGGCGGCGGGTTCACGTCATCGGTCCCACCGGCGCCACTGGCACCGGAAGTCGGCGGCGGCATCCCGATCGTCTCGCCGTAGTCACCGCCCGGCCATCCGCTCGGCGGCGCCGACGAGCCACCGTTGCCGAAGCCGCCGGTCCCGCCGTTTCCGCCGCCGATCCCACCACCGGTCCCGCCGCCGTGGGGCGGACCTCCCTCGGAGGGGCCGCCGATCTGCGGGCCGTTGCCGCCGCTGTTGCCGTTGCCGGGCGCGCCCTCGTTGTGGCCGTCGTCGCCCGGGTCGTCGACCAGCAGCTGCGCGCAGTAGCGGGTGACGGCGTGCGGCCCCTTGGCCGCGCTCTCCAGGAGCTTCTTCTTTCCGGGGGCGATGGTGCCGTTGCGGTACTCGTGGCACGCCTGGACGAGCTTGGCGTACCACTTCTCGCCGTCGCCGTTCTTCCAGCCGTTGCCCGAGGACGTCTGGCCCTGCTCTCCCTCGCGCCGGTGCGCGGGACCGCCCGCCGTGTCCTCTCCGGTGGCGGAGCCGGAGGCGCCGGGGACCCCGGGGCCCGCGTCCGTACTGCCCGGCAGATCCTCCGGGGTGGCCGGGGGGAGGCTGTCGCTCGGCGTGTCGGACACCAGGGGCGACGGTGTCACCACGCCCGAGACGGAGTTCGTCGGCTGTGGCGAGCTCTCACCGGCGGAGGGTGCGTACAGATAACCGGCTCCGGCGGCCACACCGCTGAGCGCGCATCCGGCCATGGCCGCGGCCAGTCCCAGCCGCAGCGGGCGGCCGAAGCGCGGGACCCGCTCCCCGCCGCGCCCGGAACCGAGCCGTACGGTCCCGATGCCGTCGGCGGGGTCGACGGCCCTGCCCCGGCCGGAGGAAACGGTTCGGCCCGCCGTTCCGACGGACTGCCGGAAGGCGGCGAGCGCGGCGGCCTCACCGGGCAGTTCGCCCGAGGCCCCGGCCCGGTACGCGCCGTTGGCCGTGACCGCCTCGGCCTTCGCGTCGGCCGTCCGTCCCGCGTACGCGGCGTACGCGATCTCCTCCAGCACCCTGGCAAGCCGGTCGGCCTGCGCCTGGGCGTGCATGTCGGCGGTCTCGACCTGCCGGCCGCGCAGCAGAAGCTCCGCGACGCCGTGGTCGAGCCACGTCTCACGCTCGTGCCCCATCACATGTCCTTCTGCGTCCCCGGCGGCGAATGCGTCACACCGGCGGGCTCGGGAGCTCCGGGGTGCCGACCGCGCTGAGGCGGTACGGATCGCAGCTCCAGGCCGTTCGCCGCGCCGCCGCGCGCGGTGCGGTCGGCACTGTCCGGACCCGCCGGTTCCTCACCGTACTCCGGGTCCTCCGGATCGTCCGCGCCGAGGAGCTCGGCCAGCCGCTTGAGGCCGCGGTGCGCCGCCGTCCGTACGGCTCCGGGCCGCTTGCCGAGCGTGCGCGCGGCGCTCTTCGCGTCGAGCCCGACCACGACGCGCAGCACGACGGCCTCGGCCTGGTCCTGCGGCAGTTGGGCGATCAGCGCCATCGTCGAACCGGTCGACAGGGCCTCCATGGCCTCGTCTGCGGTGTCCGAATCGGCCGCCTTGCCCGCCAGCTCCGTCTCGTCGCTCCCGGACGCCGGGCGCCTGCCCCGCATCCGTATGTGGTCCAGGGCGCGGTTCCTGGCTATCCGCGCGGTCCAGCCGCGGAAGCGGTCGGCGTCGCCACTGAAGCGTTCGAGGTCCCTGGCTATCTGAAGCCATGCCTCGGAAGCCACGTCCTCGGCATCAGGCTCGCCGACGAGCGTTCGTATGTAGGCCAACAACCGCGGGTGCACGGCGCGGTACACAGTCCGGAACGCGTCCTCGTTCCCGTCCTGTGCCGCGAGCACCGCGGCGGTGAGCTCCGCGTCGTCCCCCAGCACTCCACTCAACCCGTCCTGAATCGCAGCTGGTCACTGCCGCGCGCCCCCACGCGCTCCTGCACGCTACGGCCTCTCGGATGTCCAAGTCCATAATTTGTACAACCGGCAACAACCTGCCTTCCGGCCTCGGTGTGACAGAAAACGCTCTCCCGGCGCTGACATGAGTACGGGGCCGCGAAGCGTCCCCGCCGGACGGCGACCGGGGCCTCTCCTGTGGGGGGTGGCGGCCCCGGTCGTCCTCTCCACCCCGCCGCCTGAGCAGGAAGGCGCGGAGTGCGGGCCGTTGGACGGCCGACGCGTGACCGGCCCGGCCGGGTGTCCTCCTCCCCGGCCGGTGAGCCCGGGTCACGCCTGTGTGACGTGCGTCACGATCCGGCTCCGATCCTCCGGGACGGTGCCCGACCGTGCCGGGGAGCCGGAAGGCGAGAGCCGGGCTCAGGAATGGGCGACGGCCAGTTTGTAGACGCTCACCTGCCCGTGGTTGGAGCTGCCGCACGGGGAGGAGTTGCCGCAGTTGGCCTGGGTGTAGGCACCGGCCTTGAAGTAGTTCCCGGACGCCGTGTGCGAGATGGTCGTCTGGAGGACGCCGTTGTAGTAGGCCCTGATCTTGCCGCCGCCGACGACGAACTTGCCCTCGTAGACGGTGTTCAGCGCGTAGTCGCCGGTCACCAGCTTGTGGTGGGTGTCGTCGCCCTTGGTGACGTAGAGGCTGGTGCCCTCCAGGCGGAACGTCGTGACGTCGTCGTCGCCGTCGTGGATCTGAGCGCCGACGACGTGCGGCTTGCCGGCGGGGAGCTTGTTGAACGCCTCGCGGAAGGTCAGGGTGTGCGTGCCGGACGTGGCGGACCACGCGGCGTTCGATGTGCCGTCACCGGTCATCTCGCGCAGTTCGGAGCGCGGGTAGCCGGATCCCGACGTGGTCACCCCGTTGACGGCGGCACGGAACTGCACACCGGTGCAGGCGGAGTTCACCCTGAACCACGGGTCCGAGGAGAAGGTGTCCAGCGCCGGCTGCTTGACCTCGGTCGGCGACTCCTCCGCCCCCGTCGGCAGGGTGACCTTCCAGTTGGCCAGGTCGAGCTGTTGGGCGGGGTGGTCGCAGGGGGCGACCGCGGTGGCGGTGCCCGCCGTGACGAGGGAGGCGGCCAGCGCGCAGAGCGTGGCCAGGCCCGTTGCGGTGATCTCGCGAATACGGCTCATGCGTCCAGTATCCGGCCCCAACTCCGTTGCCGGAAGCAGCAGTTGACAGCCACAGCCGTTGTGCGACGTTCCGCCGGGAAGTCCGGGACATCGGCGGGAACGGCACAAGGCCCGGGATTGCGGGCTCTGGTGAGGGGAAGCCGGTGTGCACGAACAGCCCGAACCGCTCCCCACACGATTGAGCTGATGACGCATGACCGACCTCATCCCCCCTCCCGGCGAGAAGACCCGCACCGGCGCGAGGCACACACAGGCCGACGCGATCCGGCCGCCGGCGGGTGAACCCGCCACGCCCCCGCGCAAGACGGTGCTGGAACAGTGGGGCGGCACATCGGGAATGATCTACATGACGCTCCCGGTCGTCGCGTTCGTCGTCGCGAACTCGCTCCTCGGCCTCAACGGCGCCATCGTCACCGCCATCGGCGTCGCGCTGGCCATCACAGCCGTCCGCCTCATCCGCAAGGAGTCCCTCGCCCCCGCCCTCAACGGCCTCTCCGGCGTCGCCGTCGCGGCCGGCATCTCCTGGTGGACCGGATCCGCCAAGGACTACTTCCTGGTGGGCATCTGGCTGAGCCTGGCGGGCGCCGTCCTGTTCGTCGCCTCCGTCCTCGTACGCCGCCCGCTGGCCGGCCTGCTCTGGAACGCCATCAGGGGCCAGGACAACACCTGGCGCGAGGACAAGGTCTCCCGCCGCTACTACGACGTCGCCACCCTCGCCCTGGCCGCCGTCTTCGCCTCCCGCTTCGTCGTCCAGCAGTGGCTCTACGACTCCGACGAGACGGGCTGGCTCGGCTTCGCCAAGATCGCCATGGGCTACCCCCTGCTCGGCCTCGCCCTCCTCGTCGTCGCCTGGGCGGCCCGCCGCTCCAACCAGCGTCTCCAGGCCCTCGCACAGTCGGCGGGCACCGGCCGGCACCACGCCGGGACCGCCGCGAACACCTACCGCTGACAACCGCTCGTGCGTCGCCCCACCGCGCCGGCCGGCCGGCCCCCCGTGGGCCGGTACCGGCCCACGGCGCGGCGGGCGGCCTCACCGCGGCGTGCCACCGCTCCCGCGGGGTGTCCTGGTCACGTGCCCGGTTCCGCCGGACAGGCGCGGTCGCCGGCCGGCCGCTCCCCGGTGGTCAGGAACCCGGTCGTGATGTCCTTGGCGCAGGCGTTGGCGCCGAAGGGGTAGACGCCGTGACCGCCCTGGTCGACCGTCACCATCGCGGCCCGCCGCCCGAAGGCTTCGCGGAGCGTCCGCGCGCCGGACAGCGGGGTCCCCGGGTCCCGCTCGTTCTGGACCATGAGCACATTCGACGGTCCCCGGTCGTCGATCCGCACCGGCGGCTCGATGCCCTGGCGCGGCCAGAACGCGCACGGCGTGATGTTCCCGGTGGACCCGCCCAGCATCGGATACCGTTCCCGGTCGGCCGCGGCGGCACGCCGGTAGTCCCGGACGTCCCGCGGCCAGGAGGAGTCCGCGCAGATGACATGGTGGCGACCGGCCGGGGAGTTGTCGGTGTCACCCGGCTGCGGGCCGATCGGCAGCGGCCTGCCCTGGTCGAGCGCCTGCCAGGCCTTCGCCAGTGTGGGGAGGTTCGCCTCGGCGAAGAGGTACTCCAGCGAGATGCCGCGGAACAGTGTGCCGTCGACGCCGCCGACCGGCTCGGCGTCCAGACGCGCGGCGATCCGCTCGAACGTCTCGGCCACCTGCCGCGGTGTGGTGCCCAGTTCGTAGGCGGGGTGCGCGGCCACGTACGCGGCGAAGTCGGGGAAGCGGTCCGCCAGCCCCCGGGCCAGCGCGCGGAAGGCCGCGACGTCGTAGCCGCCGGCGCCGAGGCTGCTGTCGAGGACGATCCGGTCACCGTTCCGGGGGAACATCGTCGCGTAGACCGCGCCGAGTGAGGTGCCGTAGGAGGCACCGAGGTACGAGAGGCCGGGCTCACCCAGCGCGGCACGGATCCTGTCCATGTCGCGCGCCGTGTTCGCGGTGGTGGTGTGCGGCAGCATCCACGCGCTCCGGGAGGTGGCGCACTGCCGCGCGATCTTCCGCGCGTAGGCGGCCTCCTCCGTGACGTCGGCCGCCGTACGCGCGTAGGCGGGGAAGTTGCCCCGCTTCTGCTGATCCGGCGTCAGGTCGCAGGTGACCGGTGTGCTCTCGCCGACGCCGCGCGGATCGAACCCGATCACGTCGTAGGCGTCGAGCACCTTCCGCGGCAGTCCGGCATCCGCGAGAAGCGCCGGATAGGTGAGCCCGGAGGCACCGGGGCCGCCCGGATTCGTCAGCAGCACGCCACGGCGCTCGGACGGCTTCCCGCTCGCCAGCTTGGAGACCGCGATCCGGATCTTCCGGCCCTCCGGCTTCCGGTAGTCCAGCGGAACCCTGAGCGTGGCGCACTTCAGACGGGCACCGGCCCCCGGTGCCCCGGAGCCCTGGTCCCCCTCCTTCTGGGGGCACGGGCTCCACTTCAGGGAGTCCGACGCGACGGCCTTCTCCGGGGACGGGGAGGTGCAGGCCGCGGTGGTGGCGGCCACGGCGGTGACGGCGAGGATGAGGGACAGGGTCGTCTTCGGCGAGTACGGCATGGCACGAGCCTGGTCCGCCGGCCCGCGCCGCCGCGTCCCCCTGACGGGCGGAACGGACT
The DNA here is from genome assembly GCF_055583685.1 of Streptomyces sp. NPDC104581. NCBI lineage: Bacteria > Bacillati > Actinomycetota > Actinomycetes > Kitasatosporales > Streptomycetaceae > Streptomyces > Streptomyces sp. NPDC104581. Next base: position 269,906 of record NZ_JBVJNN010000003.1, on the reverse strand, counting down.
CCGACCACGGGCGGGGCCGCGATTCGACTCCGGTAGGGGGTGTCTCAGCCTCCGGTCCGAGGTGGCCGGGGTGGTCCGCCGGGGACAATGGCCCGAATGGAGACAGACCCCGCCCCTCGCCTCGCGGCACGTCAGCAGGTCTGGCGACTGGGAGCAGCCGCCGCTCTCGGCGTACCGGTCTGGCTGGCCACCGGCTTGTCGATGCACTACGGGGAGCTGACCGGCTCCCGTTCCTGGTTCCTCATCGGTGACCCGCTGGTGGCTCTCAGCTGTCTGACCGCGCTGTGGTGGCGGCGGCGGTCACCCCTGGCCGTCGCCGTGGCGGTCACGCTCGTCTCGTCCCTCTCGGCCCTCGCCATCGGCGCGGCGGTGCTGGCCCTGACGTCGGTCGCCACCCGGCGCCGCCCGCTGGAGACCGGGGCCGTCGTACTGGCTCATCTCGTCTCGTCCCTGATCGCCCCCGCCGCCTACACGGTCATCGAACAGCCGGGCATGTACTGGGTGGGGTTCGTGTTCCCCCTGCTCACGGCCGGGATCGCGGTGGCCGTGGGCACAGCCGTCGGCGCCCGGCGAGCCGAGGTGCGGTCCCTGCGGGAGCGGGCGGAGAGCGCGGAGCGCGAGCAGGCCGCCCGCGCGGCGCAGGCACGGACCATGGAGCGCAACCGGATCGCCGTCGAGATGCACGACGTACTCGCCCATCGCATCTCCATGGTCGCCATGCAGGCGGGAGTGCTCGGTCACCGCGGCGACCTCACGGCCGAGGACACCGAGGTGCTGATCCGCGGCATCGCCGACAGCTCCCATCAGGCACTGGAGGAACTCCGCGATGTCCTCGGCGTGTTGAGGACGGACTCGGAGCGGCCGGAGGCGGCCCGGCCCTCCCTCGGCCGCGTCGCGGACCTCGTCGGCGACGCCGGCTCCCTCGGGCTGGATGTCACCCTCGTCGACTCCGTGGCGGAAGCGCCCCCGGAGAGCGTCGGCCGGACCTGCTACCGGATCGTCCAGGAAGGGCTGACCAACGCCGCCAAGCACGCCCCGGGCGCACACGTACGCCTCACCCTCGAAGGAAGTCCGGGCCGTACGCTGGACATCAGCGTCCACAACTCGCCCGCCACCGCGCCACCCGTGGAGACACCCGCATCGGGATTCGGTCTCCTCGGCCTCACCGAACGCGTCACCCTGCTCGGAGGGGAACTCGTCCATCACCCCACACCAGGGAACGGATACCTCCTCACCGCACGACTGCCCTGGCCCGGGGCCGGCCACGAGAGGAGCGTCTGAGTGGAGAGCCGGCGGGAGCGGGTGCGGGTCGTCATCGCCGACGACGAGGAACTCGTACGGATGTCACTGCGGCTCATCATCGAAGGCGAACCGGACCTGACCGTCGTGGCGGAGGCCACCGACGGCGACACCGCCGTCGCCGCGGTGGACCGCCACCAGCCGGACGTCGTCCTGATGGACATTCGGATGCCCGGACGTGACGGCATCGACGCGACCCGTCAGCTCCTCGGCCGGCCCGCGCCCCCACGGGTGCTCATGCTGACCACGTTCGACTCCGACGCCCTGGTGATCGGTGCGCTGCGCGCGGGAGCGCTCGGGTTCATCCACAAGGACACCCTGCCTCCGCGGATCCTCGACGCGGTACGAACGGTCGCGGACGGCGGATCCGTCCTCTCCCCCGCTGCCACGGCACGGGTCGTCGCCGCGGCCACCGCGCCGGACTCCCCGCACGTCCGCGGAGCCGCCCGCGAATCGGCCCGGGCCAGGTTGTCCGCGCTGAGCGCACGGGAGAGGGAAACGGCCGGAGCCATCGCGGAAGGTCTGGACAACCGGGACATCGCGCAGCGGCTGGGCATCAGCGTCGCCACCGTCAAGGCGCACACGAGCAGCCTGTTCGCCAAACTGCACGTCCGCAACCGCGTACAGATCGCACTTCTCGTACGCGACGCGGAGCACTAGGGTCCGTCGATCAGCGGGTTCGCGCTCGGCGCGAGACGACGGCGCGGAGCACTCGCCGGCCCTCCGTCGACAGGTCGAGCGCCTGGCGCAGACCCGCCGTGCCGTCCGTCTCGCCCAGGATCTCCAGGATCTGGATCTGGCGCCGCAGTTCACCGGAGACCAGCGGACCGGCGACGAACGGCCCGATGCCGGGCTCGCCGCCGGGTCCGTCGGCCACTCCCGTACGGCAGCGCCGCACCCAGTCGCTGTACGCGCCGCTCTCGACGGTGCCGGGAGCGCCGGTGACCCGGTCGCCCACCACGTCGAACTGCTGGTGGATCTCCAGCGCCACGACCGAGCAGGTGTCGGACCAGCCGCGCAGTGGCTCGGCCGCCCACTCGGAGGGCGCGGCGGCGAGCATCTTCCGTACGAGGACGGCCGTTTCGTCGCTGATGACGGCGGCCTCCATCGCCTCCCTGGCCACCGCGAGCCGCGGGGCCCAGGTCTCCTCCCCGCCGGCGATACCGGACCAGAGGGGGCGCAGCACCTCACCCTCGTCGGCGAGCAGGGGCAGGCAGCGGTCGAGGCAGGCGACCCCGCTCGCGGCGAGTCCCCGTTCATCCGCCCGAACAATCAGTTCCACCAGGCTCATTCACGCCTCCCGTCACGGGCAGAATACTGCTCCTTACAGCGCCCAGCGGCTGGAATACGTCACTGATGGCTCAGACTTGGGGGTCGGTACGCGAGGAAGACCCACGCGGAAGCCGTTATGTCGCGAATGACGGACCGCGCCGATCAAGCCGTGCGCGGTTGACGCCCGCCCCTCACCCGGTCGCCTTGTCGGCCAGCGCCTTGAACTGCGCCCAGGAGAGATCCGGCTTCACCGGGTTCCACACCTTCTGCGACATCGCCGCCAGGGGCAGCCGGATGCCGGCGGCCACCTGGGCCGGTGTCTGCGCGTTCGCGATGTCGCCCCAGACGGCGAACCGCGCGCCGAGGATCTGCTTCGAGTACTTCTCGGGCACGGGTGTCGTCCCGCGCAGCACCAGCGGGGTCCACTGCTCGTAGATCCGCCGGCCGGTGGGGTACACGAAGTCGTTCGGCTGGCCGAGTACGTAGTAGAGGAACTCGTCGTTGAGGTTCACCACGGGACGGCCCTCGCGCAGATAGTCCAGCGGGGGCCGGGCGCCGATCTCCTTGCCGGTCCAGTAGTCGACCTGGAGGTTCCGGTCGGCCTTGACGACGCCCCCGGCGAAGAAGCCGTCGTTCCACGCCTGGATCTCCTTCTTCCGGGGCCGGACCACGGCGGCGCGGTCGTTCATCCAGCCGGTCGCGAGGTCCTGGACCTTGGCGTCGGGGCCGTACTTCTTCCTGGCGGCGGCGGCCAGTTGGGGGAAGGACGCCTGGGGGTCGCTGACCACGAGCGCCTGGTACTCGTCGGCACCGATGTGCCAGTAGGGCCCCGGGAAGAGGGTGTCGTACTCGCGCAGCAGATCGTCCACGATCTTCGCGGCGGCGGGCTGCGAGATGTCGATGGCGCCCCGGGTGGTCTTCCCGTTCACGTCCCGGAGTTGCAGCTCGGGGTGGGGTGCCATGACGGCGCCCAGATGCCCGGGTGAGTCGATCTCGGGGATGATGTCGATGTGCAGCCGCCCGGCGAGCGCGATGATCCCCCGGACCTCGGCCTTGGTGAGGTGCTGCTCGGAGACGATCTCGGGGTGCGTGTCGGAGGCGATACGGAAACCCTGGTCGTCGGAGAAGTGCAGGCCGAGCTGGTTGAGTTTGAGGTCGGCCATCTCGCGCAGCCGGTCCTCGATCCAGCCGGCGGTGTAGTACTTGCGCGCGATGTCCAGATTGAGTCCGCGCTGCGGCCGGTCGGGCCGGTCCTGTACGACGCCCTCGGGTATCGCCCCGTCCGCGCGCACCGACTGCTTGACGGTGCGGGTGCCGTAGAAGACCCCGGCCTCGTCGGGCCCGGCGATCCTGACGCGCCCGTCGCGTGTGGTGAGGGTGTACGACTCGGGGCCCGCCTGCTTGCCCGACTCCAGGGCCAGCTCGATGTCGCCGGCCCCGGCCGCGACGGCGCCCCGGTAGTCGATCTTCAGCTCCTTGGCGAGGAGCTGCCCCTCGTCGGCCAGCTTCCCGCTGTTCTCCGCGATCACGACGGCGCTGTCCCCGGAGGGTCGCCAGCCGGGTCCGCGGGCCGCTTCGAACTTCCGTACGGAGGGCACGACGTCCGGCGCCTCGGACAGCGGGCCGGTGCCCGAGGGGCTGGGTGCGGCCGGGCGGGTGTCGGAGCGGGCCGACGACGCCTCGGACCGGGGGCCGTCCGGCGGTGCGGTGGCCGATCCCGCCGGTGCGCTGTGGTCGGGCGGGGTGGCGTCGGGCCAGGCCACCACCGTGAGGGTGACCGCTGCCGCCACTGTCGCGGCGCCGCCCACCAGTGTCGCTGGGGAGTTCCACCTCATCCGTGATCATCCCTTGCGTGGTGAGAGAGGAAGGAAGTAGGGCGAACGTCCCATGTCCCTGTCCATCGCGCGAGCCGGGGGTGTCCCGTCCGGGTGAAATTCGCGCATCTGTCGGGCACCCGTCACCCGCCGTCGATAGCGTTGTGAAACATCCGTCTCACCCTTGTCTCCCTTCACTTCCGCCACCGCGGCCGGTCGTCTCCGGCCACTCCCGCCAGGAGCCCACGCTGTCCAGCGATTCCCCCGCCGGCCTGGCACGCTTCAACACCGCCCCGGCCGACACCGTCGAGCACGCCCTGCTGGCCTGCTGCCGAAACCGCCGCTGGGCCCGCCGGCTCACCGACCACCGCCCGTACCCGACCGTCGACGCGCTCCTGGCCGCTGCCGACGAGGCGAGCTACGACCTGTCCCGGACGGATCTCACCGAAGCGCTCTCCGACGAGTCGTCGGCCGACCCGCACCACGCGGCGCCGCTCGCCGCCAGGACCGCGCTGCGGGCGGCGCACGCCGCGTACGAGAGCAGTTTCGGCCACGCCTTCGTCATCAGTCTCGACGATTTCCGCCCCGAGGAGCGGCTGAACCAGGTGCTGAGCGGAATCCGTAAGAGGCTCACCCACGATCCCGACGAGGAGCGTGCCGTCGCCGCCGACGAACTGCGCCGCCTCGCCCGCTCCCGGGTCGCGCGTCTCGTGGCCGACGGACCGCCCGCACCCCGTGTTTCGCAGGAATCCGGCGACTCAGGCCGTCCGGATAGCCCGTCCGTGGCTGTTTGACTGCCTGTTTGATCACACCGATGGGCCCCCGGGCGATCGAGCCGACAAAGCGTCGCTACGATGGCCGGGGCCGGTGGACCGTACCCGGCCGGGCGCGACCGACACCACTGTGCTTCATCGAGTAGAAGATGGCGGCCGGCCCCTATCACCGCTCCCGGAGGGCTTTTCCGTGCCGGCTGGAACGCTGTACCGCGGCCGGGAAGGAATGTGGTCATGGGTGGCTCATCGAGTCACCGGCGTCACCATCTTCTTCTTCCTGTTCGTCCATGTGGTGGACACCGCACTCGTCCGCGTCTCCCCCGAGGCCTACGACGACGTCGTGTCGGCCTACAAGACGCCCATCGTCGGCCTGATGGAGTACGGCCTCGTGGCCGCCGTCCTCTTCCACGCTCTCAACGGCCTGCGCGTCATCGCCGTGGACTTCTGGTCCAAGGGCCCGCGCTACCAGAAGCAGATGCTCTGGAGCGTCGTGGGTGTCTGGCTCGTCCTGATGCTGGGCGCCGTCTACCCCGTGCTCGGCCATGCCGCTCGCGAACTCTGGGGGAACTGACCCGATGTCCGCAGACACCACCGCGACCGGTTCCACCGCCGCGATCAGTCCCGTCGAGGGCGTCGGCGTCTACGACGCCGACAACCCGGCGCCGCTCATCGAGCCGCCACGCAAGCGCACCGCGAAGACCCCCAGGTCGACGCGCGGCAACTTCGAGATGGCCGCCTGGCTGTTCATGCGCCTGTCCGGCGTCGTCCTCGTCGTCCTGGTCATCGGCCACCTGCTCATCCAGCTCGTGCTGGACGGCGGCGTCAGCAAGATCGGCTTCGCGTTCGTGGCCGGCCGCTGGGCGTCCCCGTTCTGGCAGGCGTGGGATCTGCTGATGCTGTGGCTGGCGATGCTGCACGGTGCCAACGGCATGCGCACGATCATCAACGACTACGCGGAGCGTGCCAACACGCGCCTGTGGCTCAAGGGTCTGCTGTACACCGCCACGGTGTTCACCGTCCTCCTGGGCACGCTGGTGATCTTCACCTTCGACCCGAACATCCGCTGAAGCCGGGGCTGACGAGAGCAATGAAGATCCATAAGTACGACACCGTCATCGTCGGCGCCGGCGGCGCCGGTATGCGCGCGGCCATCGAGTCGACCAAGCGCAGCCGCACCGCCGTGCTGACGAAGCTGTACCCCACCAGGTCCCACACGGGCGCCGCGCAGGGCGGAATGGCCGCCGCGCTCGCCAACGTGGAGGAGGACAACTGGGAGTGGCACACCTTCGACACGATCAAGGGCGGCGACTACCTGGTCGACCAGGACGCCGCGGAGATCCTGGCGAAGGAGGCCATCGACGCGGTCCTGGACCTGGAGAAGATGGGTCTGCCGTTCAACAGGACGCCGGGCGGCACCATCGACCAGCGCCGCTTCGGCGGCCACTCCCGCAACCACGGCGAGGCCCCGGTCCGCCGGTCCTGCTACGCGGCCGACCGCACCGGCCACATGATCCTCCAGACGCTCTACCAGAACTGCGTCAAGGAGGGCGTGGAGTTCTTCAACGAGTTCTACGTCCTCGACCAGCTGATCGTGGAGATCGACGGCGTCAAGACGTCGGCGGGAGTGGTCGCCTACGAGCTGGCCACCGGCGAGATCCATGTCTTCCAGGCGAAGTCGGTCATCTACGCGTCCGGCGGCACCGGCAAGTTCTTCAAGGTGACGTCCAACGCGCACACGCTCACCGGTGACGGCCAGGCGGCCTGCTACCGGCGCGGACTGCCGCTGGAGGACATGGAGTTCTTCCAGTTCCACCCGACGGGCATCTGGCGCATGGGCATCCTCCTGACCGAGGGCGCCCGCGGCGAGGGCGGCATCCTGCGCAACAAGGACGGTGAGCGCTTCATGGAGAAGTACGCGCCCGTCATGAAGGACCTCGCCTCGCGTGACGTCGTCTCGCGGTCGATCTACACGGAGATCCGTGAGGGCCGCGGCTGCGGTCCCGAGGGCGACCACGTCTATCTCGACCTGACGCACCTGCCGCCGGAGCAGCTGGACGCCAAGCTCCCGGACATCACCGAGTTCGCCCGTACGTACCTGGGCATCGAGCCGTACACGGACCCCATCCCGATCCAGCCCACCGCGCACTACGCGATGGGCGGCATCCCGACCAACGTCGAGGGCGAGGTCCTGCGCGACAACACGACGGTCGTGCCCGGTCTGTACGCGGCCGGCGAGGTCGCGTGCGTGTCGGTGCACGGCGCCAACCGGCTCGGCACCAACTCGCTGCTCGACATCAATGTCTTCGGCAAGCGCTCCGGGATCGCCGCCGCCGAGTACGCGGCCAAGCACGAGCACGCCGAACTCCCGGAGAACCCGGCCGAACTGGTCGAGACGCAGATCCGGCGGCTGCGCGAGTCGACCGGCGACGAGCGCGTGGCGGTCATCCGCCGTGAGCTCCAGGAGACCATGGACGCCAACGTCATGGTCTTCCGCACCGAGGAGACGATTCTGGCGGCTGTGGAGAAGATCGGCGAGCTGCGCGGGCGCTATCTGAACGTGTCCATCCAGGACAAGGGCCGGCGCTTCAACACGGACCTGCTGGAGGCCGTCGAGCTGGGCAACCTGCTCGACCTGGCCGAGGTGATGGCCGTGTCGGCGCTCGCCCGCAAGGAGTCGCGCGGCGGTCACTACCGCGAGGACTTCCCCAACCGGGACGACGTGAACTTCATGCGCCACACCATGGCGTACCGCGAGGTCGGCGACGACGGCACGGAGTCCATCCGTCTCGACTACAAGCCGGTCGTCCAGACCCGCTACCAGCCGATGGAGCGTAAGTACTGATGGCAACTCCCCTACTGGACAAGGTCGAGGACGCGACCCCGGCGTCGCCGTACATCACGGTCACGCTGCGGATCCGCCGCTTCAACCCGGAGATCTCCGACGAGTCCCGCTGGGAGGACTTCTCGATCGAGATCGACCCCAAGGAGCGGGTGCTCGACGCCCTCCACAAGATCAAGTGGGACATCGACGGCTCGCTGACGTTCCGGCGCTCCTGCGCGCACGGGATCTGCGGCTCGGACGCGATGCGGATCAACGGCAAGAACCGGCTGGCGTGCAAGACGCTGATCAAGGACATCACGTCGTTCGACAAGAAGACGGGCGCCGCGAAGCCCATCACGGTCGAGGCCATAAAGGGGCTCACGGTCCTCAAGGACCTGATCGTGGACATGGAGCCGTTCTTCCAGGCGTACCGCGACGTGATGCCGTTCCTGGTCACCAGCGGCAACGAGCCGACGCGTGAGCGGCTCCAGTCGGCGGAGGACCGCGAGCGGTTCGACGACACCACCAAGTGCATCCTCTGCGCGGCGTGCACGTCGTCGTGCCCGGTGTTCTGGAACGACGGGCAGTACTTCGGCCCGGCGGCGATCGTCAACGCGCACCGGTTCATCTTCGACTCGCGTGACGAGGCGGGCGAGCAGCGCCTGGAGATCCTCAACGACAAGGACGGCGTGTGGCGTTGCCGCACGACGTTCAACTGCACGGACGCCTGCCCGCGCGGTATCGAGGTCACCAAGGCGATCCAGGAAGTGAAGCGCGCGCTGATCACCCGGCGTTTCTGAGCGCCGCGCGCCCGTGTACCGGGCGAGGGCCCGTTTCCGTACAAAGCCGTAACGGCCCGTACGGAGCGGGCCCTTTCTGTGCCAGGATTCGGTCAGACCAGTGACAGGGGAAGCGGGGAGACATGAGCCAGCCGAATCCGAACCCGAATCCGGAGGGGGACGGCGCCTACGGATGGGGCCCCACCCAGCCGGGATACGGCTATCCCAACCCGGCCCCGGGATACGGCTATCCGGGTCCAGGTCAGGGCTACGACCCGACGATGGCCGGCCAGCACATGCCCGCCGCGCAGGCGGGCGGCGGCGCGCCTCTGGTGTCGATCGGCGACATCACCGTCATGAACCACGGGATCGTGACACCCTCCGGCACGCTGCCGCTGCGCGGCGCGGTGTGGAACGCGACGGACATGTCGCGCACGGAGGAGAAGATCCCGACGCACGCCATCATCCTGGCGGTCATCTTCTTCCTGTTCTGTCTGCTCGGTCTGCTCTTCCTCCTGATGAAGGAGCGTAAGACGACCGGCTTCATCCAGGTGATGGTGACCAGCGGCGGCAAGCACCACTCGACGATGGTCCAGGCCACCGGACCGGACTCGTTCCAGCAGGTCATGGGGCAGGTCGCGTACGCCAGGTCACTCAGCAGCATGTGACGGGAGGGGCGCCGCCGTACCGGCTCCGCTGCCGGGGGCTCCGGTGCCCTCGGGCCAGACCGTCACCGCGCGTCGGCGGTAGCCGTCCTGCTCGGCCTCCTCTACGGAGAACGTGACGGCCTGGCCCGCCACCGGCTCGACACCGGTCTCACCCGCGACGGCCGAGAAGTGCGCCCAGACGTCCTCGCGGAAGTTGGCGGCGTCCAGCACGCCCCACCCCTCCTCCTCGTGCCACGCGCGCACCCGGCCGGCCAGCGGTACGCCGAAGTGGTGGTGCAGGGCCAGCACGTCACGTTCGTCGTCCTCGTCGAGCGCGTACCCGGTGTGCGAGGCGATCTGGAACTCGGGGGTGCCGCAGCCGACCCGGCGGCCCCGGACCCGCCCGCTGCCGGTCAGCGAACCCACCGGATAGGGCAGCCCGCCGGGGCCGTACACCTCGGTACCCCGCTCGTCCGTGCGCGCGGTGCCCAGGTCCACCGCGTGGACGTCGACCAGCCGGCCGCCGTCGTCCACCAGCACGTGGTTGTACGGACCGTCGTCGCGGAACAGCCGGAAGCCGTGGTCTCCCATCGTGCGCCCGTAGTGGGCCAGGCTCTCGGCGCGCACGACGATGTCCAGGTCCTCGTGGGGGCGGGTCTGTTCGCAGAGCAGGGCGTCCACGCCCCAGCCGCCGTCGAGCCACACCTCGATGCCCGCCCGGTCGAGCAGGTCCAGGACGCCCAGCACATCCTCCGCACTCATCATGGTCCCGACTCTGACCGATGGGGCGGTGGCCCGCAGCGTATTTCCGTGCGCGCGGCGTCGCGCCTCCACCGTTCGGTCAGACCGGGCGCGAGGGGGAGGCGGCCTCCGAGGGGCTGAGTGTCAGATCGTGGACGAGGGGTTCGCCGCCGACCTCGATGCGCCGGGTCCACGGCTCGTGCCCCCGTGACACCGCGCCCAGCAGACAGGCGCCGCCGGCGGGGGCGCTCAGGATGTACGAACCGTCGGCGAGCGTCGCCACCCGGTCGAGCCGTACGCCGCCGGGTGAGACCAGGGTCAGCACGGCACCGGCGACGGGCGCGCCGTCCTCCGTCCGGACGAAGCCGTACACGACGGTGGCGCCGGAGACGCTCGCCTCCTCGGGAGGCTCCGCCCGCGCCGGCGAGGCGGCCTCGGGGGCCCCGGCGGCCGGGGGCGGGAGCCGCCCGCCGAGTCTGCGCGGCAGCCCCCGCGCCAGGACCACGAGCTTGTGCCGGCGGCACCGCCGTGCCCATGCCTCCACAGTCCGTTCCCTCCGCTCGTGACGTGCCCGTTCCCTTCTCCCGCGGGTCGGGCCGGAACTCCAGAATCGGGTGGGCACACCGGTCCGGGCGCGTGCGCGGAGGTGACTCTCAAGGAACTCCAAGGAGGCACGGGCCGGGCGGCGAGGGCACGTGCGGATACTGGTGCCATGACTGCTGGAGCTGTGACCGCCGGAGACCCGACGGACGCACCGGCGACCGTGCTCCTGGTCGAGGACGAGCCGAGCATCGCCGACGTCCTGACCATCGCCCTGCGCTACCACCGGTTCGAGGTGCTGGCGGCGGGCTCGGTACGGGAGGCGGCGGAGGCCGTACGGCGCGCGCGCCCGGACGTCGCGCTGCTCGACGTGATGCTCCCGGACGGCGACGGCCGGGACATCGCGCGCCAACTGAGGCTGTCGCACCCGGAGATGGCGGTGCTCTTCCTCACCGCGCGGGACGCGCCCGCGGAGATCGTCGGCGGACTCTCCCTCGGTGACGACTACATCACCAAACCGTTCAACGTGGACGAGGTGGTCGCCAGGCTCCGGGCGGTGCTGCGCCGGACCCGCCCGGCCGACCGGCTCGCCGTCCGGCCGCCGCTGCGGTACGGCGATCTGGAGCTGGACGAGGCGACGTACACGGTGCGCAGGGCGGGCCGCACGGTGGAGCTGACCCCGACCGAGTACGCGCTGCTGCGGTTCCTGGTGCGCAACGCCGGTGCGGTGGTGACCAAGGAGCAGTTGCTGCGGCACGTCTGGCGGTACGAGCACGCGGCCGAGTCCACGGTGGTGGAGACCTACATCAGCTATCTGCGGCGCAAACTCGACGTGCACGGACCGCCGTTGATCGTGACGAGACGCGGGGTCGGCTACGGCATCGCGGGGCCGGACCCCTCGTGACCCCGCTCCCCCGGGTGCGCCCCCGGAGGCCTTTCCGGATGCCCTTCCGGGGGCCCAGGCACCGTACGCGCTCGCTGCGTTCGAAGCTCACGCTGGTCAATGTGGTGCTGCTGGCGCTGGGCATCACGATCGCGACCGCGGTCAGTCTCTTCGGGCTGCGGCACTATCTGCTGGACTCCATCGACTCCGAACTGACCACGTCGCGCGACGGGTTGCGGCGCACCGAACTGACGATCAGGCAGATCGAGTCGCTCAGCTCGCTCGCGGCGATAGTGGAGAAGGTCTCGCCCAGCAGGCCGGGCACGGGCTCTCTGCCGGCACCCGACTCCGTCTTCGTGGCGGTCGACGCGCACGGCAGGGCGCTGAAGTTCGCCGGTGTCGTACCGAGCGAGCGGCAGCGTGAACTCGCCCGTACCGTCACCGACCCGACCGCCCTGAGCGAGGAGCGGGGCGTGCGCGAGGTGCGGGTGGGCGGCGACCCGTACCGGGTGGTGGGGGCCCGGCTCGGCGACGGCTCCACGGTGCTGATCTCGACGTCGACCAAGGCCGTGCACGAGAGCCTGCTGCTCGCGTTCAAGCTCGACGCCGCCGCCGGCGGGCTGCTGCTGGTCCTGCTCGCGCTGATCACCCTGGTGAACGCGAACCGTACGCTGCGCCCGCTCGGTGACATGGTCGAGACGGCGACGGCCATCGCCGAGGGCGATCTGACCCGCCGGGTGCCGGGCCGCCACGACCCGGTCACCGAGACGGAGCAGTTGCGGCTCGCCCTCAACGCCATGCTCCAGCAGGTCGAGTCCGCGTACGTGACGCGTGAGCGCAGCGCGGCGCAGCTGCGGCGGTTCGTCGCCGACGCGTCGCACGAGCTGCGTACGCCGCTGTCCGCGATCCGGGGCTATCTCCAGCTGTCCCAGAAGGGAATGCTCAGCGGAGAGGCGGAGCACGCCCGCGCGCTGGCGCGGATGACCGACGAGGCGGACCGGATGGCCCGGCTCGTCGACGAGCTGCTCACCCTGGCCCGGCTCGACCAGCGGCCGGTGCTGCGGCTGCGACCGGTGGATCTGAGCAGGCTGGTCCGCGACGCGACCGACGATCTGCGGGCGCAGCAGCCGGACCGGCCGCTCGACGTGGCGGCGGCGGGCGCGGTGCTCGTCCGGGCGGACGAGTCCGGACTCCGGCAGGTCATCGGCAATCTGCTGATGAACGTGCGTGTCCACACGCACGCGGACGTGCCGGTCCGGGTGGAGCTGGGGTGTTCGGAGGCGGGTGAGGTGCGGCTGTGCGTCCGCGACGAGGGGCCGGGGATGAGCGGCGAGGACGCGGACCGGATATTCGACCGTTTCTTCCGGGCCGGGAGCGGCGGTGCGGGCAGCGGGCTCGGGATGGCGATCGTGCAGGCGGTGGTGCGCTCCCACGGCGGCGCGGTGTCGGTACGGACGGCTCCGGGGACGGGCCTGACGGTGACGGTCACGCTGCCGCGGGCCCGGCCGGCGGCTCTCACGCCTGGCGGGACGCCAGCTGCACGACCGTGACGTCCGCGGGCGCCCCGACCCGCACCGGCGGGCCCCACGCCCCGGCCCCGCGCGTCACGTAGAGCGCGGTGTCGCCGTACCGCTCAAGACCGGCCAGGGTCGGGTTGGCCGCCTGCGCGATGTAGTTCACCGGCCACATCTGGCCGCCGTGGGTGTGTCCCGAGAGCTGGAGGTCGATGCCGTGCTCGACCGCGTCGTGGATGACGACGGGCTGGTGCGCGAGGAGCACGGACGCCCTCGCCGGGTCACGGCCGTCGAGCGCCTTCCGGAAGTCGGGGCCCTCGCCCTCCTCCTCGCCCGCGATGTCGTTGACGCCCACGAGATCGAACCCGGCGATCTCCACGCGGGCGTTCTCCAGCGGGTGCAGGCCCAACTCCCTTACGTGGTCGACCCATTCGGCCGCGTCACCGAAGTACTCGTGGTTCCCGGTGACGAAGTACGAGCCGTGCTTCGCCCGCAGCCCGGCCAGCGGCTCGGCCGCCGGCCCCAGGTCGGCGACGGTCCCGTCGACCAGGTCACCGACGACGGCGACGAGGTCGGGGTTGGTGGAGTTGATGGTGTCCACGATGCGCTGCGCGTGGGCCCTGCCCAGCAGCGGGCCGAGGTGGATGTCGCTGACGACGGCTATCCGGTAGCCGTGGGCGGCGCGCGGCAGCTTGGCGAGGGGCACGGTGACGCGCTTCACAGTGGGGCCGGAGAGCACGTTCACCGTGCCGTGTCCGACGGTGGCGAGCGCGGCGGCGGCCGCGGCGCCGCCGACGACACGGGAGACGAAGAGGCGCCGCGAGGGGCCGGGGGCCGGGGCCGCGGGGTCCGCGGAGGCAGCGGGGTCTTCCGGGGCGGCGGGGTCCGGCTCCGTGCCCTTGTCCGTGTCGGGGCCGGAGGCGGCCGGCGCGTTCGCCGGCGCGGGCCCTCCGACGGTCGCCGGCTCCTCGACGGCCACGGTCTCCGGGGTGCCGCGGCCCGCCGCCCGCCGGTCGAGCACCCGGCGCAGCACGGGCCGTACGGCCTCGCCCACCAGCAGTGCCAGCAGCAGATACAGCAGGGTCGCCAGCCACATGTACGCGGGCCAGCCGAGGACCTGCTTCAGCGCGAACGGCGTCTCGGCGCGGCCCACCCCGACACCGGCGACGGTCAGGACCGGCAGCAGGATCATCACCGCGGTGCCCGCCCTGCGGGCCGTACCGCCCGCCACTGTCGTGTCGCGGACCAGGCGCCGCCATATGTAGTAATGCGCGCCCGCCACCAGCGTGATGGCGACGAGTGCCATCAGAACAACCACGACGATCACAAGCCGGTCCCCTTTTATCCCTGTCGCTGTCTCTGTACTACGTGCTCGTCGCCGGGTTCGTTCCTGGGCTCGTGAGGGGAATCACCGCGCGTCTCGTGGCGCCGGGCGCGGACTCCGCGGAACCCCACCGCCCCAACTCCCGTCCCCAGAAGGAAGGACGTAATGGCGAGCAGCAGATGCACCCAGAAGTAGCCCGTGGGATCACCGGCGTCGTCGAAGGCGAGTCCGCTGCCGTCCTGCCACAGATTCTTGACGAAGGTGATCCAGATGAACCAGCTCCACACCCCGAAGGCGAGCAGGAACCAGGACACGGGGCGGCTGAGCTTCATGGATCCAGTATCGCCGGAGGCCGTGCCACCGCTTCGCCGGGGGCTGCCCGACGAGGGCCGATGGCCGGAAAGTGGTCTGTCCCAGCGGTGGAAGCGGCGGGTCCGGCCGCCGGTGTTCGGATCGACTGTCAGGCCATGTACGTTTCCGACCGTGTCCGCATTGAAAAAGACCGCGTTGACGGTCGTCGCCGCCGCGTTGCTGCCCCTTCTGACCGCCGCTCCCGTCCTGGCGGACGACGCGGACGCGGACAAGCCCGAGGACAGGCGGCCGAAGCCGCCGGCGGCGATGTCGACGGTCGGTGGCACCCTGCTCGGCAAGCCCGGCACCCAGGTGAATCTGGCCCCGGGTGTGCCGGTCCTGCCGAAGAAGCTGACCGGCAGGTCGTGGATCGTGGCGGACGCCGAGAGCGGTGACGTCCTCGCCTCGCACAACGCGCACTGGCGGCTGCCGCCCGCGTCCACGCTGAAGATGCTCTTCGCCGACACGGTCCTGCCCGTGCTGCCGAAGGACCGGTCCCACAAGGTGACGAGCGCCGACCTGGCCGGCGTCGGTGAGGGCAGCAGCCTCGTCGGGGTGAAGGAGGAGAGCACGTACACCGTCCACGACCTGTGGATGGGCGTGTTCCTGCGCTCGGGCAACGACGCCGTGCACGTCCTGTCCGGGATGAACGGCGGCGTCCGCAAGACGGTCGCCGACATGAACAGGCACGCGGCCGAGCTGAAGGCGCTCGACACGAATGTCGTCTCACCGGACGGTTACGACGAGAAGGGGCAGGTCTCCAGCGCGTACGACCTCACGCTGATCGCCCGCTCCGGACTCCAGAAGAAGGACTTCCGGGAGTACTCGTCGACGGTCAGGGTTCAGTTCCCGGGCGAGGAGAAGAAGGCGAAGAAGGGCAAGAAGGCCCCGAAGCGCGAGACCTTCGAGATCCAGAACACCAACCGGCTGCTGACCGGTGACGCGGGCCTGGACCCCTACAAGGGCATCGCCGGCGTCAAGAACGGCAACACCACCGACGCTGGCTCCACCTTCACCGGTGTCGCCGAGCGCGACGGCAAGGTGCTGCTCGTCACGGTCATGAACCCGTCCGGGGAAGAGAGCCTGGCGGTCTATCAGGAGACGGCCCGGCTGCTGGACTGGGGCTTCACCGCCGCGGGGAAGGTCGAGCCGATCGGCGAGCTGGTGAAGCCCGCATCGCCCGGCGACGGCTCCGACAAGGAGGCCGTCGGGGACAAGGAAGCGGGCGGCACGGGCGAATCGGGCGGCGACGGCGGGGCGGACCAGGCTTCGCTGGGCGACAAGGCGTCCGCCTCGTCGGGATCGAGCGGCATGGGGATCGCGGTGGCCATCACGGGCGGCGCCCTGCTGCTGCTGGCGGGGGCCGTGTTCCTGGTGAACCGCCGCTGGCCGCTGCCCGACCTCGTCAAGCGCCTGCCGGGCCGCTGAGGGGCCGCCACCGGCCCTCCGGCGGGGACGGCACCGTCCGGGGCGAGCGGCGTCGGGCGCGGGCGTCATCGGCGCGGCGCGCTCCGGGCCCGCCCCGCCGGTCCGGCAAGATCCAAACGACAGACCCTAGCCGCCGGGGGCGACCGCAGCCGAGTCCGTCGCGTCGTCGTCCGTCCCCGCCGGGCTCCCCTCCTCCGGCGACGGCTCGTCCTTGCTCGGCGTCGCCGTCCAGGCGGCGCAGAACAGCATCAGCTTCGCAGTGAAGTTGATCCACAGCAGCAGCGCGACCGGCACCCCGAACGCGCCGTACAGGCTCTTGCCCGCCACGTCGCGCACATAGCCGCCGAGCAGCAGCTTCAGCAGTTCGAAGCCGATCGCGCCGATCACCGCCGCGACGATCAGCCGGCGCCGCGGCGGATGCACACCGGGCAGCAGCGTCAGCACGTACAGCAGGATGAGGAAGCCCGCGACGGCCGCCACGACGATCGCCGCGATCTGGAGCAGCACACCGCCCACGCCGCCCTCCGCGATGCCGAGCCGGTCGGCGCTCCAGCCGACGGCCGTGGAGCCGAGGGCCGACGCGCCGACCGAGGCGAGCGCGGTGACGCCGAGCCCGACGAGGATGACCGCGTCCTTGGCCTTGAGGACGAAGGGGTTGCCCTCGTCCACGCCGTCCAGCTCCCACACGGCGCGCAGGCACTCCCGCATCGAGCCGACCCAGCCGATCCCGGTGAACAGCAGCAGCGCGCCCGCCACCAGACCGACCGTGCCCGCGTTGGCGACCAGCGCGTTGAGGTCGAGCTGGTCGGAGATGCCGGGCACCTGGTCCTTGAGCTTGTCCTGGAGTTGGTCGAGCCGGTCCTCGCTGAGCAGCGAGGCCCCGATCGCCGCGCTCACGGTGATCAGCGGGAAGAGCGCGAGGAAGCTGATGAAGGTGATCGCCGCCGCGAGCCGGGTCCAGTGCGTCCGGTCGAGGGTCTCGTAGGAGCGCCAGGCGTGCGTCAGCATCAGCCGGGCCACGAGCGGCCCGACGACGGGGAGTTTTTTCAGCCAGTCCATGACGGAGACCTGCCCTCGGATCGGAGAACCAACGGTCGGGTACCCCGGATGCCGATTCTCACGTCAGTGCCCGCCACCGCTCACCCTGCCACCCATTCATACGAGTAAGGCAGTGAATACGGCTTATAGCGCAGAGAACCGCGTTTAGGGCGATACCGTCTCGACCATGTCCGCCGAGATCGCCGAGCCGGGCACCGACGACACCGTCTCCGTCACCGGCGGGGCCGCACCGCCCCCCGGCCCCCGGCCCCGAAGCCCTGCCCCAGCCCGTCCCGGCCGTCATGAGGCTCACCCGCACCCTCGCTGCAAGGAGCACCGCACCATGAAGGACGCCTTCGGCATTCCGCAGTCCCTGCTCGTCCTCGGCGGCACGTCCGAGATCGCGCTCGCCACCGCGCGCCGGCTGATCACGCGTCGCACCCGCACGGTCTGGCTGGCCGGCCGCGCGTCGCCCGCGCTCGACACCGCCGCCGAGCAGCTCCGTACACGGGGCGCGGAGGTGCGCACCGTCGACTTCGACGCGCTCGACCCGGCGTCGCACGCGGAAGTGCTCGGCAAGGTCTTCGCGGAGGGCGACATCGACATGACGCTCCTCGCCTTCGGCGTCCTCGGCGACCAGGCGCACGACGAGGCGGATCCGGTGTCGGCCGTCAGGGTCGCGCAGACGAACTACACGGGCGCGGTCTCGGCCGGTCTGGTGTGCGCGGCGGCGATGCAGACGCAGGGGCACGGTTCGCTGGTGGTGCTGTCGTCGGTGGCCGGTGAGCGGGCGCGGCGCGCCGATTTCATCTACGGGTCGAGCAAGGCGGGTCTCGACGCGTTCGCGCAGGGGCTCGGGGACGCGATGCACGGCACGGGTGTGCATGTGATGGTCGTGCGGCCCGGTTTCGTACGGACGAGGAGGACGGCCGGGCTGGAGGAGACACCGCTGGCGACGACGCCGGAGGCGGTGGCCGTGGCCGTGGAGCTGGGGCTGCGGCGCCGCTCGGAGACGGTGTGGGTGCCGGGAGCGCTGCGGGTGGCGATGTCGGTGCTGCGGCATCTGCCGAGGGCGGTGTTCCGGCGGCTGCCGATCTGAGCCCGGACGGCCGGTCCGTACGGGCCGGTCGGCGGCTACTGACGCAGCGAGGAGGTCGCGGGCAGGTCGGCGGGGGTGCTCTGGGAGGGCACCCCCGTCATCTCCGTACCGCCGCCGAAGACGTACTCGTGCAGCATCCGCCAGACGCCGTCGGGGCCCTGCTCGTAGAGGCCGAAGGACGTGCAGCTCCAGCGGGCGGAGTAGTCGGCCAGCTCCTCGTACGCCCGGTCCATGGCCTCCTCGGAGATGCCGTGCGCCACCGTCACATGGGGGTGGTACGGGAACTGGAGTTCACGCACCAGCGGCCCGGACGCCTCCCTGACCCGCTTCTGGAGCCAGGTGCACGCCGAGCCGCCCTCGACGACCTGGACGAAGACCACCGGCGACAGCGGGCGGAAGGTGCCCGTGCCGTAGAGCCGCATGGGGAAGGGCCGGCCCGCCGCGGCGACCGAGGCGAGGTGCGCCTCGATGGTGGGCAGCGCCGCGGCGTCGACCGCCGTCGGTGGCAGGAGCGTGACATGAGTGGGAATGCCGTGCGCGGCCAGGTCGCCGAAGCCCGCGCGGCACTCCTGGAGCAGGCTGCCGTACGGCTCCGGGACCGCGATCGAAACGCCGAGCGTTACGGTCCCCACGTCGTTCTCCTCAGTCCGTGTGTCTGCCGGTCGTGCGGTGTGGCGGTGGCGCGGTGTGGCGGTGGTGCTTCGTGCGTGCGGGACGGCTCCGGCCGATTCCGTCCCTGCGCCAGTGTGGCGCTCGCACCGTTCTTCTGGCCAGGGTCCTTGGTCAGCAGTACGCGGACGGCGCGAATGCGGTATGGCGTCGTCCGCGTCCGGCCGGGGCGGGCGGACCGTCGGCCGCGTCCGCCCCGGTGCCCCCTCAGTGCTTCGCGGGCAGGAAGCCGATCCGGTCGTACGCCTGGGCGAGCGTCTCCGCGGCGACCGTGCGGGCCTTCTCCGCGCCCTCCGCCAGGATCGAGTCCAGCGTCTCCGGGTCGTCCAGATATTCCTGGGCGCGGCTGCGGAACGGTGTGACGAAGTCGACCATCGCGTCGGCCAGGTCCACCTTCAGCGCGCCGTAGCCCTTGCCGTCGTACTTCTTCTCCAGATCGGGGATGCTCGCGCCGGTGAGGGTGGAGTAGATCGTCAGGAGATTGCTGATGCCCGGCTTCTCGGCGGCGTCGAAGCGGATCTCGGTGCCCGTGTCGGTGACGGCGCTCTTGATCTTCTTCGCGGTGACCTTGGGGTCGTCCAGCAGGTTGACCAGGCCCTTCGGCGTGGAGGCCGACTTGCTCATCTTGATCGACGGGTCCTGGAGGTCGTAGATCTTCGCGACCTCCCTGACGATGTGCGGCTTCGGGATCGTGAAGGTGCTCCCGAAGCGGGTGTTGAAGCGCTCGGCGAGGTCACGTGTCAGCTCGACGTGCTGGCGCTGGTCCTCGCCGACCGGGACGGAGTCCGCCTGGTAGAGCAGGATGTCGGCGACCTGGAGGATCGGATACGTGAAGAGTCCGACCGTGGCGCGGTCGGCGCCCTGTCTGGCGGACTTGTCTTTGAACTGCGTCATCCGGGACGCCTCGCCGAAGCCCGTCAGACAGTTCATCACCCAGCCGAGCTGGGCGTGTTCGGGTACATGACTCTGGATGAACAGCGTGCAGCGCTGGGGGTCGAGACCGGCGGCGAGGAGCTGCGCGGCGGCGAGCCTGGTGTTGGCGCGCAGGTCGGCGGGCTCCTGCGGCATGGTGATCGCGTGCAGGTCCACGACCGCGTAGAACGCGTCGTGGGTTTCTTGCAGCGCCACATACTGCCGGATGGCACCGAGGTAGTTCCCGAGGTGGAACGAGCCTGCGGTGGGCTGGATACCGGAGAGCGCGCGAGGACGAGTGACCATGCCTCCCATTCTCTCAGGTGGGGCCGCCAGGTCGGGACAGGCTGGGAACCGATCCGGGGTGAGCGGTGCGTCAAAGGAGTGAGGAGACGGGAGGGAGGGCCCGGGGCGGTCCCGCGCCGGCTGCTGCCGGACGTGTGATCCGACCCGACCCGCCTGCGGGGTTGTCTCCCCGGGCACGCCGGGGGCAAGGTTTCTTCGTCCACACTGGCGAGTGACGACAGAAACAGGGGCGCCACCGCGTCCTGACCGGATGGCTTGGCTCGACCGAACGGAGAACCCGTGGGTACGACGGAGAGCGCCATCGCCTCTGCGGAGGCGCACAGCGCGCACAACTACCACCCGCTGCCCGTGGTCGTCGCCTCGGCGGACGGCGCGTGGATGACCGACGTCGAGGGGCGGCGCTTCCTCGACCTGCTCGCCGGCTACTCGGCGCTGAACTTCGGCCACGGCAATCGGCGTCTGATCGACGCCGCCAAGGCCCAGCTGGAGCGGGTGACGCTCACCTCGCGGGCGTTCCACCACGACCGGTTCGCCGAATTCTGCACCCGGTTGGCCGAGTTGTGCGGCATGGAGATGGTGCTGCCGATGAACACGGGCGCGGAGGCGGTGGAGACCGCCGTGAAGACGGCCCGCAAATGGGGCTACCGGACGAAGGGCGTGCCGGACGGCACCGCCAAGATCATCGTCGCGGCGGACAACTTCCACGGCCGTACGACCACGATCATCAGCTTCTCCACCGACCAGGAGGCCCGTGCGGACTACGGGCCCTACACGCCGGGCTTCGAGATCGTGCCGTACGGGGATCTCGCCGCGCTCGACGCCGCGATGACCGACGACACCGTCGCCGTCCTGCTGGAGCCCATCCAGGGCGAGGCGGGGGTGCTGGTGCCGCCGCCGGGCTATCTCGCGGGCGTGCGTGAGCTGACCCGGTCGCGGAACGTGCTGTTCATCGCGGACGAGATCCAGTCCGGCCTGGGCCGGACCGGCAGGACCTTCGCCAGTGAGCACGAGGGCGTGGTGCCCGACATGTACGTGCTGGGCAAGGCGCTCGGCGGCGGCGTGGTGCCGGTGTCGGCCGTGGTGTCGTCGAGCGAGATCCTCGGGGTGTTCCGGCCCGGGGAGCACGGTTCGACGTTCGGCGGGAATCCGCTGGCCTGCGCGGTGGCCCTTGAGGTCATCGCCATGCTGCGCACGGGCGAGTACCAGCAGCGGGCGGCGGAGCTCGGTGAGCACCTCCACCATGAGCTGGGGCTGATGGCGACCGGTGGCGCGGTGGAGGCGGTGCGCGGCCGGGGGCTCTGGGCGGGGGTGGACATCTCCCCGTCGTACGGCACGGGCCGGGAGATCTCCGAGAAGCTGATGGGGCGGGGGGTGCTGGTGAAGGACACCCATGGGTCGACGATCCGGATCGCCCCGCCGCTGGTGATCAGCAAGGAGGATCTGGACTGGGGCCTGGAGCAGCTGCGGGCGGTCCTGGCCCGGTAGCCGCCGGGCCGCGCGGCCTACAGGATGACGTGCGGGAGGAAGCGGGCGTACTCGTCCGTGATCAGGCCCGACGACTCCCGGATGCCGAGGCCGGCCGCCTCGTTCTCGACGACCCAGGCGCCGAGGACGACGCGGTTGCCGTCGAAGTCGGGCAGGGGCGCCAACGCCTGGTAGCAGCAGGCTTCCTGGCGCACCACCGGCGGGTGACCGGGCTCGTGGACGGTGACTCCGGCGCCCTCCCGGCCGAGCAGGGGCTTGGAGACATAACCGCCGTCGATGGCGAGTCCGCGGGGCCCGTCGAGGTAGGCGGGCAGCAGGTTCGGGTGGTCCGGGTTGAGCTCCCAGAGGATCGCCAGCAGCGCCTTGTTGGAGAGCAGCATCTTCCAGGCGGGCTCTATCCAGCAGGTGCTGCCGGTGCCGCCCCCGTTGTCGAGGGTGTCGAGCACCTGGGGGCCGAAGCGGTCCGTGGTCAGCCACTCCCACGGATACAGCTTGAAGCAGCTGCGGATGAAGCGCAGCCGGTGGTCGACGAAGCGGCCGGACAGCTTGTCCCAGCCGATCTGTTCGACGGACAGTGCCTCGGTCTCGAGACCCGCCTGCTGGGCCGTCTCACGCAGATAGGCGACGGTCATCAGGTCCTCGCCCAGCTCGTCACCGTCGGAGTGCGCGAAGTGCAGGGGACCCGGCGGAAGGAGATGTGCCTGGCGGCGCCAGGCGTCGACGAGCCGTTCGTGCAGGGAGTTCCACTGGTCGGCGCCGGGGAAGCGCTCCTCCATCCAGAACCACTGCGGGCTGGCGGCCTCGACCAGGGACGTGGGGGTGTCGGCGTTGTACTCCAGCATCTTGGCCGGCCCCGTGCCGTCGTAGCGGAGGTCGAACCGGCCGTAGACGGAGGGCAGTTCGTCTCGCCGGTGCCAGGACTCGGCTATCAGCGAGGCCAGCCGGGGGTCGGTGACGCCGAGATCGGCGAAGCGGTCGTTCTTCACGATGTGCTCGGCGGCGGCGAGGCACATGGCGTGCAGTTCCTCGACGACGGCTTCGAGAGCCTCGACCTCGGGGAGGGAGAAGACGTAGTAGGCGCTCTCGTCCCAGTACGGACGCAGGGAGTCGTCCGGATGACGGGTGAGCGGATAGACGAGCCCCTGCTCCTCGACCGTCCGCTGCCAGCCGGGGCGTGGCTCGATGGTCCGACGCTGCATCATCGTGCGCCGGCGCCGCTCAGCCGCCGCCGGTGGACGAGCAGCCGAAGCCGCCGCGGTCGACCGCCGACTTGTCGAAGCTGCCGCCCTGGACACGGCCTTTGCTGCTCTTGCCGCCGTAGTAGTACGAGCCGTTGCCGTCACCGTCGCAGTCAGATTTGGACAGCTCCTCGTAGGTGTTCCGGTCGGCGCAGCGCCTGTCCGGTTCCGAACTGCAGGAGGTGATCGTCAGTGCGAGTATTCCCATGCCGCCGAGCACCACCGTGCTCGACCGCAACCTGCGTTGTCCTACGGCGGCCATCGCCCCGTCCTCCCCCGTCTGCCGGTCGATCCTTCGACCCGTCAATCCCGTGCTCGCCGCACACATTAGATGCCCGGCGGCCGCACCGGACAGGCCGGTCCCCGAACTCTCCTCAACTGGTGCCCATTTGCGCCCTTGGGAGTCGTGCCGAAATCGTTTTCGCCGCGGTCGGCCGCTCGGGCAGGATGCACGGATCCGCCCCGCGCACGAGGAGACCGGTCCGCCATGCCCGACGTTCCCGCCCCGCCCGCCGATCCGACGGTCGTCCATCCGATTCCCGGCCGGCCCCGGGTGGTGCTGCTGAAGCCGTTGATCACCTCGGAGCTGATCGAGGCCGGGGACTTCTCGTACTACGACGACCCGGACGAGCCGACGGCGTTCGAGACCCGGAACGTGCTCTACCACTACGGGCCGGAGAAGCTGGTCATCGGGAAGTACTGCGCGCTGGGCGAGGGGACGCGGTTCATCATGAACGGCGCCAACCACCGGATGGACGGCCCGTCGACGTTCCCCTTCCCGATCATGGGCGGTTCCTGGAGCGAGCACTTCGACCTGATCACCGGACTGCCCGGCCGGGGCGACACGGTGGTGGGCAACGACGTCTGGTTCGGGTACCGGAGCACGGTCATGCCCGGTGTGCGGATCGGCCACGGGGCGGTGATCGCCGCGGGCGCGGTCGTGGTGGACGACGTACCGGACTACGGCATCGTCGGTGGCAATCCGGCCGGACTCATCCGCCGCCGCTACGACGACGCCGATGTTGGCCGGCTGCTGGCGATCGCCTGGTGGGACTGGCCCGTCGAGCATCTCACCGCGCATCTGCGCACGGTCATGTCGGGCGGCGTCGACGCGCTGGAGGCGGTCGCCCCGGCGCGGACGGACTGAGCCCCGGTCCGGCGGACCTCCCCGCGGGCCGGGCGGGGGTCACGGCAGTACGCGGCAGAGCGCGTCCAGCGCACCGGCCCAGGCGCTGTCCGTCGGCGCGCCGTAGCCGACGACCAGCGCCTCGCGCCCCGGTGGGGCGGACGGGTGCCGGAAGGCGGAGAGGCCCTGGATCGCCAGGCCCTGCCAGGCCGCCGCCTGGATCACGCCGCGTTCGTCGGTGCCGGGCGGGAGTTCGACCACGGCGTGCAGCCCGGCGGCGATACCGGTGACCCGTGACTCCGGCGCGTGTTCGGCCAGCGCCTCCACCAGCTGGTCGCGCCGGCGGCGGTAGCGCAGCCGCATGGACCGCACATGGCGGTCGTACGCGCCGGAGGTGATGAACTCGGCCAGGGTGAGCTGGTCGACGGCGCTCGGCACCGCCGCGACCTCGCCCTTGGCCTCGATCACCTCCCCCACCAGCGCCCCGGGCAGCACCATCCACGCCAGCCGCAGCCCCGGAGCCAGGGACTTGCTCGCCGTGCCCAGGTACACCACCCGCTCCGGGTCCAGGCCCTGGAGCGCGCCGACGGGCTGGCGGTCGTAGCGGAACTCGCCGTCGTAGTCGTCCTCCAGGATCAGCCCGCCCGCACCGCGCGCCCAGTCCACCACCGCCGCGCGCCGGTCCGGATGGAGCGCGGCCCCGGTCGGGAACTGGTGCGCCGGGGTCGTCAGCACCGCGTCGGTGCCGCGCAACCCGCCCGCGCCGGACGTCAGCTCCTCGGTGCGGGTGCCGAGTCCGTCGATCGGCAGCGCGGGGGTGCGCAGCCCGGCGGCGGCCAGGATGTCGCGGTGGAAGCCGAGCCCGTACGACTCGACGGCCACCGCGCGGGCCGCCTTCGCACCGCCCCTCGCTCCGGCCCTCCCCCGGCGGGCCGCGAGTACCTGGGCCATCAGCGTCAGGCCGTGGACGAACCCCGAGCAGAGGACGACCCGCCCGGGGTCGGCGTACACCCCCCGTGTCCGGGCCAGATAGTCGGCGAGAACGGTACGCAGCTCGACGCGCCCGCGCTGGTCCCCGTAGTCGAACGCGTCGTACGGCGCCGCCGCCAGTGCCCGGCGGGCCGAGGCGAGCCATTCACCGCGCGGGAAGGAGCTGAGGTCGGGCGAGCCCGCCCGCAGATTGTGGGCGGGCCCCCGGCCGCTCGGCCGGGCCGGCGGACCGCTCGGTGTACGCGTGCGCGGCGCGGCCCGCCGGGCGACCCGCGTCCCCGAGCCCTGTCGCGCCGTCAGCCAGCCCTCGGCGACGAGTTCGGCGTAGGCGTCGGCGACGGTGTTGCGCGCGACGCCCAGGTCGGCGGCGAGCGTACGGGACGAGGGCAGCCGGGTGCCCGGGGCCAGCCGCCCGGTGCGGACGGCTTCGCGCAGGGCGTCCATCAGCCCCGTGCGGAGTCCGGGACCGCGCAGCTCCAGATGGAGGTCGGTGCCGACGGTGACCGCGGTGACCTGCCGCCGCGCACCGGCCGGCCCCGCGCTGTCCGGCTCCTCGGCGCTCGTCTCATTGGCCCAGGAATCCATCATGGAAATGGACCATACCGCTGTGCCACCGGACGCGTAGCGTCGTCTCCATGACGACGAACGAGAGCGAGCACGGGCACGACCGTGTCCCCGAGCACGAGCCGCGCCTGGAGTGGGCGAAGCTCGCGCCCGAGGTCTCCAGGGCGATGTACGGCTTCGAGAAGGCGGTCCGGCAGGGGATCGACCCCGTGCTGTACGAGCTGGTGAAGATCCGCGCCTCGCAGATCAACCACTGCGCGTTCTGCCTCGACATGCACACGAAGGAGGCGCTGGCCGCCGGGGAGTCGGTGGAGCGGATCGTCCAGCTCGGCGCCTGGCAGGAGTCCCGCCACTTCTACTCGCCGAGGGAGGTCGCGGCGATCGAGCTCACCGAGGCGGTCACCGTCCTGACGGACGGTTTCGTACCGGACGAGGTGTACGAGCGGGCGGCGGCGCACTTCGACGGGACCGAACTCGCCCATCTGATCGCCGCGATCACGGTCATCAACTCGTGGAACCGCTTCGCGGTCACGTGCCGGATGGCCCCCGGTCACTACACGCCGGTGGCGCGCGGGAAGTGAGCCCTCCGGACACGCCCCGCGTCGTGTCCGGCACGACACGCACGGGACCACCGCCGCATCCGCCTCCTCAGCCGGGACACGAATCAGCCATGACGCTCGCGACCGCCTTCCGCACCCTGCACCACGACCGCGCCGCCGATGACCCGCTCGTCCTGCCGGGGCCGTGGGACGCGGGCAGCGCCCGCGCCTACGCGGAGGCCGGGTTCCCGGCGCTCGCCACGCCGAGCGCGGGGGTCGCCGCCTCGCTCGGTTACGAGGACGGCGCCACCCCGCCGGACGAGATGTTCGCCGCGGTGGCCCGTATCGTCCGGGCCGTCTCCGGCGGCGAGGCGGCGGTGCCCGTCACCGCCGACATCGAGGACGGCTACGGACTCGCCCCGGCCGAGCTGGTCGCCCGGCTCCTCGACACGGGCGCCGTGGGCTGCAATCTGGAGGACTCCGCCGGCGGCCGTCTCAAGCACCCCCGGCGGCACGCCGACTGGCTGGCCGAGGTCCGGGCGGCGGCCGGGGACCGGCTGTTCCTCAACGCCCGCGTCGACACCTTCATCCGCGGGACGGGCGACCCGGCGGAGGCGATCGCCCGCGCGGGGCTGTACGTGGCGGCCGGCGCGGACTGCGTGTACCCGATCGGCGCCCCGCGCGAGGCGATCCCGGCGCTGCGGGCCGGGATCGACGGCCCGGTCAACGTCGGGGCCGCGCCGGGCGGCGCGGCCGAGCTGTCGGAGCTGGGCAGGCTCGGCGCGACACGTATCACGTTCGGGCCGGGGCTCCAGCGGCAGGCGATGGCGGCGGTACGGGAGGGCGCGGCGCGGCTGCGCGCCTGAGCCGCCCCTCCCCGCGCCCCCGCCGACGACCGCGCTCCCGCCCCCCGCGCCGGCCGCGGCCACGAATCACCCATCTCGGGCAGTGGTCTTGAGGGAGCGCTCTCCAGCGCTCCCGCACCGCAACTCCCCTTGATACGGCGCTACTTGACCGGGCTTGCCGCAGCTATTGACACCCCTGCGACCCGCTCTTACGTTCAGCGCCAGAGAGCGCTCTCTAACGTGATCAAGGAACCCCCCGATTCCTCGGATTGGAGTGCCGTGCTCCACAGAAGACCCTCCCCCAGCCCCGGAAACCCCCGCACCCTCAGCCTCCTGCGCACCGGACTGGCGTCCTGGCGCCGACGCGTCGTCGCCCTCGCCCTCGTCGCGCTCACCGCCTCCCTGCTCCAGGCCAACATGAGCAGCGCGAGCACCGGAACGGCCGCCGCCGAGAAGGCCCGGTCCGGCACCGAGGGCGCGGCCGTCGTCCGCGTGGCCGAGTTCCTCGCCGAGTGTCCGTACAGCCACCGCCTCCCGGACGACCCGATCGTCTTCCCCGGGCTGCCCGGCGCCTCGCACATGCACAGCTTCTTCGGCAACGACACGACGAACGCCCGTTCCGACGTCAACAGCCTGGCGCGGGGCCGCACCACCTGCGCGCCGAAGGAGGACCTCTCGTCGTACTGGGTCCCGACCCTGTACGACGGCACGAAGGAGGTCGAGCCGACCGGCACCACCTTCTACTACCTGGGTGAGGGCGTCAGGGACGACATCATCGCCCAGACCCAGTCGCTGCCGTACGGACTGCGGATCGTGGCGGGCAACGCCAAGGCGACCGGTCCCAACGACAACACACAGGCGCGCTGGTCGTGTCTGCACCACGGCGAGGTCAACCCGTCCACCGACTTCGTCAACTGCCCGGCGGGCGCCATGCTGGAGTCGTATCTGGACTTCCCGCAGTGCTGGAACGGCCGGGACCTCGACTCGGCCGACCACAAGAGCCATATGTCGTACCCGGTGGCGGGCGCCTGCCCGTCGACCCACCCGGTGCCGGTGCCGAAGCTGCGGCAGGTGCTGAGGTATCCCGTCAACGGCGATCCGGCGCGGTTCAAGCTCGCCTCGGGCCGTGGCTACACGATGCACGGCGACTTCTTCAACGTCTGGCCGGCGGCGGAGATGGAGCGGCGGGTACGTGACTGCATCCGTCCCATCATCAAGTGCGGTGCGGACGGCCGGCCTTCCTGAGCGGACCTGCCCGGTCCCTGCCCGGGGCCACCCGGCCCGGGCAGGGACCGACGGCGCCCCCACACTTCCCCCACCGGAGGACTCCCCATGAAGGCGGTACGCGGTACGGCGGCGGCGCTCCTCGCCCTCCTGGTGGTGACGGGCTGCTCGTCCTCGTCCACCCCCTCGGCGGCCGGCGAACCGCCCGCGGCCTCGGCTCCCGTACGGCCGAGCCCTGCCGGCCCCCTCCCCGGTGCGACCGACGCGGCGTGGATCCAGCTCATGACCCCCATGAACGAGGGCGCGGTCGAACTGCTGACGATGGCCGCCGACCGGGCGGACGACCCCCGGCTGCGCAGTTGGGCGGGCGATCTGGCCACCGCGCACCGCGCCGAACTCGCCCGGATGCGCCCGCTGTTGAAAGAGCTGGGCCTGCCCTCCACCAATGTGCACGAGGGCCATGAGATGCCGGGCATGGTGACACCCGGCGATCTCACGCGGGCGCGTGCCGCCGAGGGCGCGGCCTTCGAGAAGGTCTTCGTCGTCCAGATCCGCGAACATCTGGAGCACTCCGCCAAGGTGTCGCGCTCCGAGGTCGGCGCGGGCAGCGAGGCGGCGGCCAGGAAGCTCGCCGCCGCGCTGGTCGAGGCGCGGCGGGGTGAACTCGCCGGTCTGAGAGGCATCACCGCGTAGCGCCGCCCAGGGCGGTCCGGGGACCCCGTCGGGGCGCCGAGTACCAACCGGTATAAAGACTGCATGACTGCCGACGCCTCCCCGCCCGCGCGACCGACCCTGGAGGACGTGGCCGCCGTGGCAGGCGTCTCACGCGCCACGGTGTCGCGTGTGATCAACGGGGCGCCGACGGTGGATCCCGCGCTGCGCACGATCGTCGAGGAGGCCATCGCCACCACGCACTACGTGCCGAACCGCGCCGCGCGCGCCCTGGTGACCCGCCGCACGGACTCGATCGCGCTGGTGGTCTCCGAGCAGGAACGGCGGACGGTGGCCGAGCCGTTCGTGGGCCGGATGTTCTCGGACCCGTACTTCGGCCGGGTCGTCGGCGGGCTGCTCGACGTGCTGCGGCCGGCCGGTGTCCAGATGGTGCTGATGCTGGCCGACGACGCCGCCTCCCGCGACCAGTTGCTGTCGTATCTGCGCCAGGGCCATGTCGACGGCATCGTCCTGATCTCCTCGCACGCCGGGGATCCGCTGCCCCGGCTGGTCCACGAGACGCGGCTGCCCGCCGTGCTGGCCGGCCGGCCCGGACAGCCCTCGCCGCTCACCTATGTCGAGGCGGACCAGGCCGCGGGCGCGCGGCTGGCGGCCGGGCATCTGGCCGGGCTGGGGCGGCGCAGGATCGGTACGGTGGCGGGGCCGCAGGACATGCCGGCGGGGCAGGAACGGCTCGCGGGGTTCCGGGCGGCCATGGCCACGTACGGGATCGAGGACGTGGCGGTCGCCGAGGGCGACTTCACCCATACGGGCGGCGCGGCGGCGATGCGGCGGCTGCTGGCCGAACACCCGGACCTGGACGGGGTGTTCATCGCGTCCGACCTGATGGCGCTGGGCGCGCTGCCGGTGCTGCTCCGGGCGGGCAGACAGGTGCCCGACGACGTGGCCGTGGTGGGCTTCGACGACAGCAGCGCGGCGCTGACGTGCGATCCGGCGCTGACGACGGTGCGTCAGCCGGTCGAGGAGATGTCGGCGGAGATGGCCAGGCTGCTGCTGAAGCAGATCGCGGCGCCGGGCGGTCCGCCGCCCTCGATGATCTTCACGCCGACACTGGTGGTGCGGGATTCCGCGTGACGCGCGCCGACGCGTCGCTCCCCCGGCTCCGGTCGGCGTTCGACCGTCGCCGTTCGGCGGTCGCCGGTCAGGCGCTTCGGCCGTGCCGCTCCCGGTCCTCCAGCGCGGCGGCCTCCTGCGAGAGCCGTACGGCCTGGAGGAGGCTCAGCCCCGGCTCGGCCTCACGCAGCGCCTTCACCGCCTGTACGGAGTCGGCGCGCCCCTTCACACCGGCCTCGGCCATCTTCCGGCGCGCCCAGTTCCCGCGCAGTTCGGCGTCGGTGGCCTCCCTGGCGGCGGCGAGCAGCGCCGCGGCACGCTCCAGCCCCGGCCGCTCCTCGGGTCCCGCGGTCTTCAGTGCCTGGTCCACGGCCGCGGCGACCTCGTCGGCCTCGCGCACGACCAGTACCGTGAACTCGTCCTTCTCCTGCCCGAACAGCTTCATCTTCGGATACTGGCCGTCCCCGGCTCGCGATCTCAAGAGAGTTGAGCCAGTTCTGAGGTACGCGCACGCCGGACGGCCCGGAGTCGCGGAGCGCTCCGGGCCGTCCGTGCGGGTTCGGCGTGTCACTTCTTGGGGAGCCACGCCTCCCAGGTCGACTTGTTCGCCTCGACCCACTTCTCGGCCGCGTCGGGGCCGCTCATCTTGTCCTTCGCGATCGCCTTGGCGACCTCGTTCTGCGCCTCGGTGGACCACTTGAAGTTCTTGATGAACTCGGCGGCGTCACCGCCGTCCTTCGCGAAGTCCGCGTTGAGGTACTTCTGGAGCGGGGTGTTGGCGTACGCGCAGTCGGTCGCGGTCTCCGGGACGTTGCAGCCCTCCTCGTACGCGGGCAGCTTCACCTCGACCAGGTCGATGTCCGCGTTGAGCCACTGCGGGTCCCACCAGTAGGTGATGAAGGGCTCCTTGTCGCGGTACTTCTGCTGGATCTCCTTGATCTGGGCGGCCTCGTTGCCCGTCTCCTTGATCTTGAGGTTCAGCTTGAGGTTCTTGACCAGGTGCTCGTCGTACGTCGTGTACGAGGGGGCCGCGCCGAGGAACTCGCCCTGGTCGCCGCTGTTCGCGGACTTGAGGTCCTTGACGAACTTGTTGAGGTTCTTCGCGTCCAGGACCTCGGGGTTGGCGTCCGCGTAGTACTTGGGGACGAACCATCCGATGTGCCCGACGACACCGAGGTCGCCGCCCTTGACGATGGTCTTCTTGTCCTCGACGTAGAGCTTCTCCTTCTTCGGGGAGCCGCCCCAGTCCTCCAGGATCGCGTCGGCCTTGCCGTTGTTGAGCGCGTCGAAGGCGACCGGCTCGTCGAGCTGCTGGAGCTCGACCTTCACGTCCAGCTCCTGTTCCATGATCACCTTGGCGACCTCGGCGTTGGCGCGGGCGCCGACCCAGGAGGGCACGGTCAGGGTGATCTCGTCGGACGCCGATTTCGGCTCCGTCTCGGCGGCGCACGCGCCGAGCGCGAGCATGGAGAGCGCGCCGGTTCCGGCGATCAGGGTGGTGCGTATCCGCTTGCTGTGGGTCACGTCGTTGTTCTCTCTGTCGCGGGATCGGTTGTGGATTCGGTCGTGGTGCCGGCGGGGGTTGTCTTCGGGGCCCTGGTCCGCGGCGTTCACACCAGGGCGCGTTCCTTCGCCGCCGTGCTCGGCTGCGAGATCCGGTCCAGCAGCAGCCCCAGGCAGACGATCGCGATGCCGGCCGTCATGCCGAGGCCGAGATCGCCCTTGGCCAGACCCCTCACCACGTCGACACCGAGCGCGCCGCCGCCGATCATGCCGCCGATGACGACGATCGCCAGGACCAGCACCACGCCCTGGTTGACGGCGAGTTGGAGTGCGGGCCGGGCCAGCGGCAGCTGCACCTGGCGCAGTTGCTGCCCCGTACCGGCGCCCAGTGAGCGCGCCGCCTCCAGCGCGGAGGGGTCGATCTGGCGGATGCCCTGGGTGGTGATGCGTACGACGGCGGGCAGCGCGTAGACGACGGCCGCGGCGACGGCCGCCGTACGGCCACCGCTGAACAGCGCGATCACCGGGATCAGATAGATGAACTGCGGCATCGTCTGCATGATGTCGAGCACCGGCCTGATCATCCGTTCGACCCGGGCGACGCGGGCGGCGAGGATGCCGATGGCGAAGCCGAGCAGCAGGGTCACCACGAGCGCGGCGAGGACCTGCGAGAGCGTGTCGAGCGAGCGGTCCCAGAGTCCCATCGCGCCGATCGCGCCCAGCGACAGGACCACCGTGACGACGGCGCGCCAGCCGGTGCGCAGCGCGAGCACACCGGCCACGAGGAGCAGCGCCCACCAGGGCGTGGCCAGCAGCGCGTCGCGCACCGGGTTGATGACCCAGTTCGCGAAGCCCTCGGACCAGGTGAGGGTGCCGCCCAGCACCGGTACGCCGGAGCCGAGTTCGCGCTCGATCCAGTCGACGACGGTGTTGACGGGTTCACTGATCGCGACGGTCCAGCCCTCCGGCCACTCCTTGCGGCCGAGTACGGCTCCGAGCACCGCGCCGCCGGCGACGGCGGCCACGATGCCGGGCCACAGGACCCACCACGCGGCGGGGCGCCCGGTGTCGGGGTCCTCCAGCTGTTCGCCGGCCGCCGCGGTCGTACGGTCCAGCCAGATCGCCAGCAGGACGACGGCGATCCCGGCGGGCAGCGCGAGTCCGACGTCGACGGTGGAGAGCGCCGTGAAGATCTCGTCGCCGAGTCCGCCGGCGCCGATCATCGAGGCGAGGACGACCATCGACAGGCACATCATGATCGTCTGGTTGAGGCCGAGGAGCATCTGTTTGCGGGCGAGCGGGAGCCGTGCCGTCGCCAGCCGCTGCCAGGAGCTCGCGCCCAGCGAGGCGGAGGCCTCCAGTGCGGCGGCGTCCGCGCCGCGCAGGCCGAGTGCGGTGAGCCGGGCCATCGGCGGGGCCGCGTAGATGACCGTCGCCACGAAGACCGACGGGATGCCGATGTCGAAGAGGAGCACGAACGGCAGCAGGTACGAGAAGGCGGGCAGCACCTGCATGGTGTCGAACACCGGCCGCAGTACGCGCTGGCAGCGGTCGGAGAGGCCGGCGGCGAGCCCGAGGAGCGCGCCGACGATCGCGGAGACGGTGACGGCGACGACCATCAGGGCCAGCGTCTCCATCGCCGGTTCCCACATGCCGAGCAGCCCGATCACCACGAAGGTGGCGAGCGCGGTGGCGGCGGTGCGCAGCGAGCGGCGGCGCAGGCCGGCGCCGCCGGCGTACCAGGCGATCAGGACGGCGGCGACGGTCACGCCGATGAAGCCGAGGCTCTCCAGGACGCCGAGGACGCCGTCGACCGAGCTCTCGGCGGTGTTGCTGATGTGGAGGAGGAAGTAGAGGAAGAGGGGGTGGGTGGTGCGGTTGTCGACGAGCCAGCGGTTGAGGTCGTCGAGGGGCGAGCGTACGTCGACGGTCAGATCGGCCGGCCAGGCTCCGCTGCCGGTGACGGCGGCGGACACGATCGCGATGAGGACGGCGGCGACGAGGAGCATCGCGCGGGGGTTGCCGGCGAGGCGGGCCCACGGGCCGGGGGCGGCCGGGCCGGATGCGCCGGCCTTCGCCGTACGGACGTCGTCCACGGCGCCCGCGTCCCGGGGGCCCTGCCCGGTCTTCTGGAACACCGGATTGGGAGCGGCGCTCATACCGCCGCCACCTCCTTGGGTTCCGCCTCGTCGTCCAGGCCCGCGACGACGGCGAGGAGTTCCTCGTATCCGACGACGCCGAGCGTCCGGCCGTTCTCCACGACCCTGCAATTGGCGCCGCTGCGGGCGACGGCCTCGATCGCGTCCGAGACCAGGGTGTCGGGCTTCAGGGCGACACCCGACTCGCCCTCGCCGTCCCGCGCGGGGCGCATGGCGCGGCGTACGGAGATGACCTGCTCGCGCGGGACGTCGCGGACGAAGTCGCGGACGTATCCGTCGGCCGGGTTGGCGACGATCTCCTCCGGGGTGCCGAGCTGCACGATCCCGCCGTCGCGCATCAGCGCGATGCGGTCGCCGAGCCGCAGCGCCTCGTTGAGGTCGTGGGTGATGAAGACCATCGTGCGGCCCTCCTCCCGGTGCAGCCGGATGACCTCCTCCTGCATGTCGCGGCGGATGAGCGGGTCGAGCGCGCTGAACGGCTCGTCGAACAGCAGCACCTGGGGGTCGACCGCGAGTGCGCGGGCGAGTCCGACGCGCTGCTGCTGGCCGCCGGAGAGCTGGCCGGGGCGCCGGTCCTCAAGCCCCGCGAGGCCAACCTTGCCGACGATGTCCGCCGCCCTGGCGCGCCGCTCGGGGCGGCTCAGGCCCTGGATTTCGAGGCCGTAGGCGACGTTGTCGAGCACGGAACGGTGCGGCAGCAGGCCGAAGTGCTGGAAGACCATCGCGGCGCGGTGCCTGCGCAGCTCGCGCAGCCGGGTCTTGTCCATGGCGATGACGTCCTCACCGTCCATGGACAGCTGCCCGCTGGTCGGCTCGATGAGCCGGGTCAGACAGCGCACGAGGGTCGACTTCCCGGAGCCGGAGAGGCCCATGACGACGAAGACCTCCCCCTTGCGGACGTCGAAGGAGACGTCACGGACGGCGGCGGTGCAGCCGGTGCGTGCCCTCAACTCCTCGGCGGACAGCGCCGCGTACTGGCTGTTCCCCGGTATCCGTTCGGCCTTGGGTCCGAAGACCTTCCAGAGATCGCGTACGGAGAAGACCGGTTCGGTGGCGGTCATCACGCATCACCTCCCGGTGCGGTTGTGTCAGCGGCTGGGCCCGCTGTGCCGTTGGTCGTACGTGTGGTGGCGGCCGGTGCCGTGCCGGCCGGTGCGGTGACTGGCGGTGCGGTGACTGGCGGTGCGGTGGCTGCCGCGGCTGCCCGGGTGAGCAGTTCGGCGCACTTCTCGCCGACCATCAGGACGCCGATCATCGGGTTCACGGCCGGCATGGTGGGGAAGACGGAGGCGTCCGCGATCCGGATGCCGGTGAGTCCACGGACCGTCAGGTCCGGTGCCACCACGGCCTGTTCGTCGTTCGCCGCGCCCATCCGGCAGGTGCCGGCCGGGTGGTAGACCGTGTGGGCGCACTTGCGCGCGTACTCGCTCAGCTCCTCGTCCGAGGTGATGTCCGGGCCCGGACAGACCTCGCGGGTCAGCCAGCCGGCGAGCGGCTCGGCGGCGGCGACCTGCCGGGCGATCCGGATCCCGTCCACGAGGGTGCGGCCGTCGTAGTCGTCCTCGTCGGTGAAGTAGCGGAAGTCCAGGGCCGGTTTGACCTCGGGGTCGGCGCTGGTGAGGAAGAGACGGCCGCGGCTGCGGGGTTTGGGGATGTTGGGTGTCATCGAGACGCCGTGCGCGGGGCGTTCGTACCCGAGGCGCTCGGGATTGTCCGTGAACGGGATCTGGTAGAAGTGGAACATCAGGTCGGGGCCGGCGCTCTCCGGGTCGCGCCGGACGAAGAGGCCCGCGTCGGAGTCCATCGCCGAGTTCTCGGGGATCGGCCCGTCGGTCTCCCAGACGATGACCGACTCGGGGTGGTCGAGCAGGTTCTCGCCGACGCCCGGCAGATCGTGGGTGACGGGGATGCCGAGCGCCTCCAGGTCGGCGCGCGGCCCGATTCCGGAGTGCAGGAGCAGGCGGGGTGTGTCGACCGCGCCGGCGCAGACGAGGACTTCGCGCCGGGCGCGCACGGAGGACTCGGTGCCGTCGGCGGCCCGTACGCGTACGCCGGTCGCGTGCGTGCCGTCGAACTCCAGCCGGTACGCCCAGGTCTCCAGCAGCAGCCGCAGGTTGGGCCGGTCCAGGAACGGGTGGAGATAGGCCACCGAGGCGGAGGACCGCTTGTTGTCCTCGGGATGGTAGGCGAGGTCGAAGAACCCGGCGCCTTCGTGGAAGGGCTTCTTGTTGAAGCCCTCCACGCGCGGGACACCGAGCGCCGACCGCGCGGCGTCGACGAAGTCGCGGGCGATCGGGTTACGGTCCCGCTCGTCGACCGGCACGATGTTGTTGCGCAGCCGCCCGAAGTACGGCTCCATGGATGCCGCGTCCCAGCCCTCGGCGCCGGCCGCCGCCCACTCGTCCCAGTCGGACGGCAGCGGGCGGAAGGCGATCAGCGTGTTGTGCGAGGAGCAGCCGCCGAGGACCCGGGCCCTGCTGTGCCGGATGTGGGAATTGCCGCGTGGCTGCTCCGTGGTCGGGTAGTCGTAGTCCAGCTCGCCGCCGAGCAGCCCCATCCAGCGGCGGAGCGTCAGCACGTCGGGCCGGTCGATGTCGGACGGCCCTCCCTCGATGACGGCGACGGTGACGTCGGGGTCCTCGGTGAGCCGGGAGGCGATCACCGATCCCGCGGTGCCGCCTCCGACGACGACGTAGTCGTATGCGGCGTCGTGTTCGGCCATGGGTGTCGTCTACTCCACTTCCTGGGGTGCTTCAAGGTTCTTCCGCGTGCCGGGGCGTAATGAGTCCGAGGCGTAACCCGGCCTGCTCGTAGAGCGGTTGGCGGGCGCCGGGCGCCGGCCGGTCAGCCGGCGAACCAGCGCACCGGCCGTGGCGCGAGGTTCTGGTAGATGTGCTTGGCCTCGCGGTACTCGGCGAGCCCGGCGGGCCCCAGCTCGCGCCCGATGCCGGACTTGCCGAAGCCGCCCCACTCGGCCTGTGGCAGATAGGGGTGGAAGTCGTTGATCCAGACGGTGCCGTGCCGCAGCCGCCCGGCGACGCGCCGCGCGCGTCCCGGGTCCGCCGTCCAGACGCCGCCGGCCAGCCCGTAGTCCGTGTCGTTGGCGAGCGCGACGGCCTCGTCCTCCGTACGGAAGGTCTCGACGGTCAGTACGGGGCCGAAGACCTCCTCGCGGACCACCCGCATCCCGCGGTGGCACTGGTCGAGGACGGTCGGCTCGTAGAAGTACCCGGCGGCGGGCCGCTGTTCGGCCGGTTCGGGCCGCCTGCCGCCGGCCCGCAGCACGGCGCCGTCGGCCAGGGCGGACGCGACGTACTCCTCGGTCTTCGCCAACTGCCCCGCCGATACGAGGGGTCCGCACTCGACGCCCTCGCCGGTGCCCCGGCCGAGCCGGATCCTCGTGGCACGGCGGGCGAGTTCGGCGACGAAGCGCTCGCGCAGCGACTCCTCAACGATGAGCCGCGAACCGGCGGAGCAGACCTGGCCGCTGTGGATGAAGGCGGCGTTCAGGGCCTGGTCGACGGCGGTGTCGAAACCCTCGTCGGTGGCGCAGGAGTCGGCGAAGACGACGTTCGGGTTCTTCCCGCCCAGCTCCAGCGCGACCTTCTTCACGCCGGGCGCGGCGGCCCGCATCACCTTCGTACCGCTGGCCAGTCCGCCGGTGAACGAGACGAGGTCCACGTCGGGGTGCTCGGCCATGCGGGCGCCGACGGGATCTCCGGCGCCGGTCACGAGATTGGCGACGCCCGGCGGCAGCCCGGCCTCGGCGAGCAGGGCCAGCAGCGCGACGGTGCTCAGCGGGGTGATCTCGCTCGGCTTGACGACAAAGGTATTGCCCGCGGCCAGCGCCGGGGCAATCTTCCAACTCGCCTGTAGAAGCGGATAGTTCCATGGAGTGATGAGCGCGCAGACACCGACGGGTTCGTGCACGACGACGCTGTGGATCTCCGGGGAACCGGCGTCCACGACCCGGCCCCCGCTCTCGTTCATGACCAGGTCGGCGAAGTAGTCGAAGGCGTCGGCGACGCAGTCGACGTCCACCCTCCCCTCCTCGACGGTCTTGCCCGCGTCCCGGCTCTCCAGCGCCCCGAGGGTCTCCCGGTCCCGTCGCAGCAGTCCGGCGACCCGCCGCAGCAGCGCGGCCCGTTCGGCGACGGCCGTGCCCGGCCAGGCCCCCGCACCGTTGTCGAAGGCGGCGCGTGCGGCGTCGACGGCCGCGTCGACATCCTCGGAGCCGCCCTCGGACACCACCGCGAACGGCTCGGCGTCGGCGGGGTCGAGGATCTCGCGTGTGGCACCGGAGGCGGCTCCGCGCCACTCCCCGTCCACAAAGATGGTCTGCTGTGCCGACACGTCGCGTTTGGCCTTCCGTTCCTGATATGCGCCATCACCAGCAGTACTGGCGATATGGGCGCCTGCCCCGGAAAGCGGAAAGCATGCGTGTTCGATGGCCGAAAGTGTTCAGGGTCACGCAGGGCGGGGCTCCCGTGCCCCGGGGACGCAGCACGAAGGCCCCTCGCCGGGGGAAGCGAGGGGCCTTCGAGTTCCGGGTCACGGCGGCTCGGACCGCCGTGAGGTCGGTCAGACGACCGACTTGGTGCCGTCGACCGCGGCGGAGCGGCCGAAGATGCTGACCGCCTGGTAGTACGTCCACGCCGTACCGTCGCAGGAGGTCTTCGTCGCGCCCGAGTAGTTGGCGCAGACCCGCTTCAGGTCGGAGTAGAACGCGTTGTCCAGCCGCGCCTTGTTGGCGCTGAAGGTGCCGGCCGCCTTGTAGTTGCGGTAGCCGAAGTCGTGGCGCGCGCAGGACGTCTGGAACGGGAAACCGAAGGGGTTGTCCGGCGAGGACGAGCAGTAGTCCGTGGACCAGTCGAAGCCGTACGCGGACCAGGCGCCCTGGTTGTTGCGCGCCGAGACCCACGAGTTGTAGCTGGCGGCGCTGGTCTGCGTCCAACTGCTCAGCACCTGGGGCTTGTCGGCCGGTGCGGCAGCGGCGGAGCTCGCCGACATCAGGGTGGCGGGCAGGGCGAGAGCGAGAGCGGCGAGCGGCATCGCCAGACGTCGGCGCATGTCGGAAACCTCCGGTGGGGAGACAGGTTGACGCTCCGCGTCGGGTGACACGGGGCTTCCCTCAGAGCGAGCGGCGCGGTCGCCGCACGGGTCTACGCGCGATGACCGACGCCGGAATGGTCCCCCAGAAGTGGCGAGATGTAACCATGCTCATGACGAAACAACTGGAAAACAGGGGCCGAACTCATCGACATTCGGCGCAACTTGGGGTTCGTCGGGCACCACCCCCTACTCATCGGGGTCCGGCCGGTGGCCGGTTCGTCCGCTTTCCTTCGCGG
The DNA here is from genome assembly GCF_055583685.1 of Streptomyces sp. NPDC104581. Taxonomy (NCBI): domain Bacteria; kingdom Bacillati; phylum Actinomycetota; class Actinomycetes; order Kitasatosporales; family Streptomycetaceae; genus Streptomyces; species Streptomyces sp. NPDC104581. Next base: position 230,890 of record NZ_JBVJNN010000003.1, on the reverse strand, counting down.
GCCGCTCGGCCTGCTGCCGTCTCAGCTTCCAGGCGGCCCTTCTCGCCTCCTCCTTCTCCATCAGCCGTCTGATCTCCTTCACCTCCTCGTGCAGTTCGAAGGACGCGTCCTCGTCCTCGTCCTCCTCGTCCAGCCGCCCCTGCTCGCGCAGTTGCCTCGTATGCGCCTCGATCGGCGGATCCGGGTCGAAGTCCGACGGCCTGGGCCCCTCGGGTCCGTCGGGCCCGATCCGTACCAGCTGCTCGACGCGCGCCACCCGGTAGCGCCGCCCGGCCACCGCGATTCCGGCCCCGCGCTTCTCGTCCAGCCGGTCCGCCGCCCGCGCGTACTCCTCGCGCTCCGCCTCGCCCAGCCGCTGCCGAATGGGCGTCATGACCCGGAAGTCCACCGCCAGCCGGTCCCGCGCGGCCTGCGGGCTCGGCGCGGCCCCCGAGTGCGGCTTCCACTGACCGTCCGCGCCGCACTCGGCGATCGCGAACTCCGCCGGCAGCAGCACCCCGCCCGGATGCGTCTCGACGGCCCGCAGCGAATCGCCGCGTACATCCGGCGGCGCGGTCCCGGCCCTCAGCACGAACTGCATCAGATCGAACTTGAGCAGCCCCTCCGCCATCCCCGTACCGATGCGGGGATCGATGACGAACCCCTTGATCCGGCTGGGCAGCCGGTGCGCCTCGCCCACCTCTCCCGGATCCGGGTCCGACGGCCGGGGCGGCTCGGGCCCGTCCGGACCCAGCCGGATGAACTGCTCGACCCGCACCACGCGGTACCGGGTGCCGAGCACCCGCAACTCGTCCACCGCGACCCAGTCGAGCTTCTCGTACGCCGCGCGGTACTTCTTGCGCTCCCCCGCGCGCCCGGCCCCCTCGGCCTCCTTGGCCAGCCGGCGGAAGTGCGAGCCGAGGGAGTCGCGGACGGCCTGCGGTGTGTCCCCGGCGGAGCCCAGGATCTCCCAGCCGCCGCGCTCCGACTCCGTCGCGGCGGCGAAGACCGGCATCCCCATGCCCACGATCGTGGGATACCGCTCCCGGGCCCGCCACGCCTCCTCGTCGGCGAATGCCGCGATCGGACCGTCCTGCACCGTCATGCGGATGGTCCGGTACGCGGGCAACCCCTCTCCGTATGCGTTCATGCACTCAGTGTGCTCGAACGGGTGCCGCCGGGGGCGCCGAACGTGAAATCAACACCCGGCGGGTGTACGGGGGTTGACCCGCCGCATCCCCCGGACACGACGGAGCTCCCGGCGGCCACGACGGCCGACGGGAGCTCCGTGAACTCCGACTGCGTACGCCTGCGGGTCAGAGCAGGCCGAGTTCGCGGACCGCGTCGCGCTCCTCAGTCAGCTCCTTCACCGAGGCGTCGATGCGCGCACGGGAGAAGTCGTTGATGTCCAGGCCCTGGACGATCTCGTACGCACCGTTCCTCGTGGTGACGGGGAAGGAGGAGATGATGCCCTCGGGGACACCGTAGGAGCCGTCCGACGGGATGCCCATGGAGGTCCAGTCGCCCTCCGGGGTGCCGTTGATCCACGTGTGGACGTGGTCGATCGCGGCGTTGGCGGCGGAGGCCGCCGACGACGCGCCGCGGGCCTCGATGATCGCCGCGCCGCGCTTGGCGACGGTCGGGATGAAGGTGTCGGCCAGCCACTGCTCGTCGTTGACCGTCTCGGCGGCGTTCTTGCCGGCGATCTCCGCGTGGAAGATGTCCGGGTACTGGGTGGCCGAGTGGTTGCCCCAGATCGTCAGCCGCTTGATGTCCGAGACCTGCGCGCCGGTCTTGGCGGCGAGCTGCGAGATGGCGCGGTTGTGGTCGAGCCGGGTCATCGCGGTGAAGCGCTCGGCCGGTACGTCCGGGGCCGCCGCCTGGGCGATCAGGGCGTTGGTGTTGGCCGGGTTGCCGACGACGAGGACCTTGATGTCGTCCGCGGCGTTGTCGTTGATGGCCTTGCCCTGCGGCTTGAAGATGCCACCGTTGGCGGAGAGCAGATCGCCGCGCTCCATGCCCTTGGTGCGGGGGCGGGCGCCGACGAGCAGCGCGACGTTGGCGCCGGAGAACGCGGCGTTGGCGTCGTCGGTGATCTCGATGCCGCGGAGCAGCGGGAAGGCGCAGTCGTCGAGCTCCATGGCGGTGCCCTCGGCGGCCTTCAGGCCCTGCGGGATCTCCAGCAGACGCAGGCTGACCGGCACGTCCGCGCCGAGCAGTTGACCGGAGGCGATGCGGAAGAGCAGCGCGTAGCCGATCTGGCCGGCTGCGCCGGTGACGGTGACATTCACGGGAGTGCGGGTCATGGCGGTCTCCGTTTGACAGCGGTGGAACGGCGGGCGGCAGGGGCCCTGCCCCTGGTGCGGGCCATCTCTCCGACGGCGGGTGAATCTTGTCTTGACGTGAAGAGACAACCGCCGGTCAGGCTATCCGACGGGGCCGGGGCGGGGCGCGACGGGGCGGGAGCCGTAGCCGGGGTGCGTCGAGTCGGCGTTCCAGTGGTGCGGGGGCGACGGCCGTCTTCACGCGGGCGGTGCCGTGCGCGTGACCGCGTGAGCGGGCCGGCCTGCCGGTCGTCCCGCGGGAGTCGGCGGTCGCGGGGTCGGAGCCACTCGACGCGGGGTTCCCGCCGGTGAGACGGCACTCGTCGTCGAACGGAACCGGGCCGCCGGGGCGGCGGCCCGGTCACTGGGACGTCGTCGTGCAGCCCTCCATGCCCGTCGTGAGCGTCGCGCACGCCTTCGCCTCGGCGGCGGTGGCCACCGCGACCATCGGGGTGTACGCGTCCTTGTCCGCGTTGACCGTGCCCGTCTGGGGCGCGCCCTCGCCCTGGTCGGCGGCTATCTCCACCGTGTCGCCGGGCGCCGCCTCGGTGATACGGGCCCAGGCCACCCCGCACGTCTCGCTGTAGCGGACCTCGACCACCGCGGTGCCGACCGTCGCTGTCGTCGCCGTCTCGGCGAACTCGCCTCCGCAGCCCATGAGTTCAGGATCCTCGCCCGTACAGTCGTCGCCCGCGCACTTGACTCCGGCGGGCAGTTCGGGCGCGCTCGTGGTCGGCTCCGCCGACGGGGTACGGGCGACCGGCTTCTTGTCGTCGCCACCGCCGAGGCCGGTCAGCAGGAAGGCGCCGGTGAGTACCAGCGCCGCGCCGACGAGTGCCGCCACGAAGATCGTGGCCCGGCGCTTGCCGCGCCCGCCTCCCCGGCCGGGCGCCACGGGCTGTCCGGGCTGTCCGGATGGGGTCGACGGCGGGAAGCCGGGGGGCGGTCCCTGGGGGGCGCCCGCCGGAGGGCGGTTCGCGCCGGCGTATCCCCCCGCGCCGCCCGGACCCGCGACCGGAGGCGTCGCCGTACGGCCGCCGGGGCGGCTGCCCCCGGACCGGCCGGGGCCGGCGTCGCCGCCGAACTCGCCCAGCGCGTCGCGCGCCTGGGTGATGCGGATCGCTTCCATCGTCATGTCGTGGCGCATCTCGGAGCGGCTCCACGCCCGCTCCGACAGCTCCCACATCGTGGTGAGATGCAGCGGATTCGTTCCGGTCACCTCGGCGAGGGCCATGATCGCGCCCTTGGGCGGGAGCAGCCGGCCGTTGAGATACCGCTCCCACGACGTCTTGCTGTAACCGGTGCGGTCCGCCACCGCGGCGATGCTCAGTCCGCTCTTGTCCACGAGCCGGCGCAACTGCGTGGCGAACTCCCTGACCTGTGGGTCGAGCTCCTCCGGTAGTGCCTTCCAACGAGGCATTGCCTCCCCCTTGTCCCCCCGCACGCGATCCTGATCGTGCTCCGCCTTCGCCGCGCCCCCACGCCGGCCACCGACTACCCCGAGGGATGCGCGGAGTCGGGGTGTCAGTTCCAGGAACGGGGGTGCGCCGGAGCATCCGGGACGGCCCCGCGCCCCCTCGCGCGCCGCCCGCGAATTCCGCCCCCAAGTCTCGCATCCGTTGCCCGACGATCACACCATGGCGGAATGGTCACTTCCGTGCCACAGGCACCTGCCGGACCTTGAAGCGGAACGGCGCGTCCGTGACGCTGGCCACATGCCGACGGCGCCCGTCCCGACTCGGGGGAGGGGATGGGCGCCGTCTCTGTTCGAGTGGACTACGGGACCGTGGAGTGGACCACGTCCTCCAGGAACGGGATCTCCAGCCAGGGCTTCGGCTGCGTCATCAGCGAGAGCAGCACGATCGCGACTCCGAGCAGGCCGTACGTCACCATGTCGGTGAAGCGCGACCGTACGGCGAGCATGCCGACCGACGGCATGATCCGCCGCAGGATCGCGCCGGTGACCAATGCCACACCGATCAGTATCGTGCCGATGCGGAACGACTGCTCGAACGGCGCCAGTCCGACGATCAGCAGCCCCAGACCGGTCGCGCCGAGCACCGTGAGCAGTGGCCACTGACGGGCGGGCGCGGGGGCGTCGCCGGGAGCGGCACGGCCGCCGCCCTCGGGGCGCGCGGTGTCCTGCGTGACGGTCGGGAAACGCCGCGAGGTGCTGTGCGCCGCGGGGGCCTCCGTGTCGCCGCCCGCCCCGCCCTCGTCGCGCCCCTTCTCCGTCTGTCCGTCCCCGCCCGCGCCGGTCTTCTTCTCATCGGGTCCGGCGGGCTCGGCGGCCTTCTCGCCGGTCTTCCCGCCCGCCTTCTCGCCGGCCTTCCCGTCCGCCTCCGGGGCCGCCACGGCCTCGGCCACCACCGGCTCGCTCACGGCGGGGACACCCTCGTCGCCGGGCTCGGCGACGGCACTCGTACCAGCACCCATGGGTGCCCCTTTCACGTTCCGCTTCCGCTTCCGGCGCGCTCCGCCGCCTCGACGACGTTGACCAGCAGCTGCGCGCGGGTCATCGGGCCCACTCCGCCGGGGTTCGGGGAGATCCAGCCTGCCACCCCCGCGACGTCCGGGTGGACGTCGCCGGCGATCTTGCCGTGCTCGTCGCGGCTGACGCCGACGTCGAGGACGGCGGCGCCCGGCTTGACGTCCTCCGCCTTGATGATGTGGCGCACACCGGCGGCCGACACGATGATGTCGGCCTGCCGCAGATGCGCGCCGAGGTCCCGGGTGCCGGTGTGGCACTGCGTCACGGTCGCGTTCTCGGACTTACGGGTGAGCAGCAGCGGGATCGAGCGGCCCACGGTGATCCCGCGACCGACGACCACGACGTGCGCGCCCTTGATCTCGACACCGTGCGCGCGCAGCAGCTGGATGATGCCGTACGGGGTGCACGGCAGCGGCCCCGTCTCGTTCAGCACCAGCCGGCCGAGGCTCATCGGGTGCAGCCCGTCGGCGTCCTTCTCGGGGTCCATCAGCTCCAGGACACGGTTGGTGTCGATGCCCTTGGGGAGCGGGAGTTGCACGATGTAGCCCGTGCAGTCGGGGTTGGCGTTCAGTTCGCGTACGACCGCCTCGATCTCCTCCTGGGAGGCCGTGTCGGGCAGCTCGCGCTGGATGGAGGCGATGCCGACCTGGGCACAGTCGCGGTGCTTGCCGTCGACGTACCAGCGGCTGCCCGGGTCGTCCCCGACGAGCAGGGTCCCCAGGCCGGGGGTGATGCCCTGCGCCTTGAGGGCCGCCACGCGGGCGGTCAGGTCGGACTTGATCGCGGCTGCGGTGGCCTTGCCATCGAGAATCTGGGCGGTCATGCGCCCATCTTCGCGGATGACCCCACCGCTGTTCCAATCCAAGGTCATCCATGAGATCGGCGCGGGCCCCGGCACAAGATCGCGGGGCCAAGATCAACGGCGCCCGGCCAGGTTGCACTTGGACAACACATAGGAATACCGACTGGACAAAAAGCCCTTGTGAACCGCACGATGACCGCGCAGTACGCGGTCAGTGTTGGGGGGCAAACCGCTCGGTTCCATGACGTTCCTCCCCCGGATCCGCGATGTCCCCGCGTTACCAACGGAGGAATCCCGCCATGAGTTTCGGCGACCCGAACAACCCTTACGGACAGCAGGGCCAGCCGCAGGGCCAGCCGGGGTACGGCTACCCGCAGCAGGGCCAGCCCCAGCAGCCGCCGGCCAACTACGGTTACCCGCAGGCTCCCCCGGTCCAGCCCGGCTACGGCGGCTACCCCGGCGGCCCGATGGGCGGTGTCCCGCAGTCCATGCCCGGACTGATGACCGCGGCCCGTGTCCTCATGTACATCATGGCCGGGTTCCAGATCATCGCCGCCATCATCTTCGCCATCGCGCTCGCCGCCGTCTCGGACGCGGCCGACTCCGACGCCGGTGACGCGCTGGCCGGTATCGGGTTCGTCGGCGTGGTCCTCCTGCTGGTCATCGCCGGTGTATCGATCCTGCTCGCCGTCAAGTTCTCCAGCGGCGGCACGGCGATCCGCGTCTGCACCATCGTCTACGCCTCGCTGATCATCCTGGGCTCGCTCGCCAACTTCACGTCCGGTGAGGCGACCGGCGCGGTCGGCGGTCTCATCAGCCTCGCCATCGGCGGGATCATCCTCGCCTCGATGGTGAACTCGCAGGCGTCGGCGTGGTTCAACCGCCCGCGTTACTGAGCGGTGCCCGCGCGCACGGGCGAGCCCGCGCGCATGCCAGAAGGCCGTAACACCCGTCGTGGCGACGTGGTTTACGGCCTTCTGGCGTTCGGTCGCCGTACCGCCCCCGGCGGCTGCTCGCCGGACGGCTGACGGCGCCCGCGCGGCAGTCGCACGAGGGCGGCGTACGCGGGTCGGCGTACGCGGGTGTGGAACCCGGAAGGCGCCGGGGGCACGGCGCGTGGAACGCACGGTGGCCGCCCCCGGCACCACGGGGGCGGCCGTCTCCGCGCCGGGACCTCAGTGGAAGAAGTGCCGTGTCCCGGTGAAGTACATGGTCGCGCCCGCCTTCTTCGCCGCCTCGACCACCAGCTCGTCACGGACCGAACCACCCGGCTGCACCACGGCCTTGACCCCCGCCTCCAGCAGGATCTCCAGACCGTCGGGGAACGGGAAGAACGCGTCCGAGGCCGCGTACGACCCACGGGCCCGCTCCTCGCCCGCGCGCTCCACGGCGAGCTTCGCCGAGTCCACCCGGTTGACCTGGCCCATGCCGACACCGACGCTCGCGCCGTCCTTGGCGAGCAGGATCGCGTTGGACTTGACCGCGCGCGACGCCTTCCACGCGAAGGCCAGTTCGCGCAGCTCGGCCTCCGACAGGGCCTCGCCCGCCGCGAGGGTCCAGGTCGAGGGGTCGTCGCCGTCCGCCTGGAGGCGGTCGGCGACCTGGAGCAGGGCACCGCCGTCGACGGGCTTCACCTCGACGGGGGCCGAGGGACCGCCGGCGCAGCGCAGCACCCGGATGTTCTTCTTGCGGGCCAGCACCTCGACGGCGCCGTCCTCGTAGCCGGGCGCGACGACGACCTCGGTGAAGATCTCGGCGACCTGCTCGGCCATCTCGACGGAGACCGGCCGGTTGACGGCGATCACTCCGCCGAACGCGGACAGCGGGTCGCAGGCGTGGGCCTTGCGGTGCGCCTCGGCGATGTCGTCGGCGATCGCGATGCCGCACGGGTTGGCGTGCTTGATGATCGCGACGCACGGCTCGGAGTGGTCGTACGCGGCACGGCGCGCGGCGTCGGTGTCCGTGTAGTTGTTGTAGCTCATCTCCTTGCCGTGCAGTTGCTCGGCGTCGGCGAGGCCCCCGCCGGAGCCGGCGGTGTAGAGCGCGGCGGGCTGGTGCGGGTTCTCGCCGTAGCGCAGGACGTTCTTGCGCTCGTAGGTCGCGCCCAGGAAGTCCGGGAGGCCCGAGGTGTCGGCGGCGGCGTAGTCGGCGGCGAACCAGGAGGCCACGGCCACGTCGTACGCGGCGGTGTGCTGGAACGCCTCGGCGGCGAGCCGCTTGCGGGTCGCCAGGTCGAACCCGCCGTCCTGTACGGCCGCGAGGACGTCCCCGTACCGCGCGGGGCTGGTGACGATGGCGACCGACGGGTGGTTCTTGGCCGCCGCGCGGACCATGGAGGGGCCGCCGATGTCGATCTGCTCGACGCACTCGTCCGGGGTGGCACCGGACTCGACGGTCTCGCGGAAGGGATAGAGGTTCGAGACGACCAGCTCGAAGGGCTCGATGGAGAGTTCGGCGAGCTGCTCGCGGTGCGCGGCGAGGCGCTGGTCGGCGAGGATGCCGGCGTGGACGCGCGGGTGGAGCGTCTTGACGCGGCCGTCGAGGGTCTCCGGGAAGCCGGTCAGCTCCTCGACCTTGGTGACGGGCACACCGGCGGCGGCGATCCGCCCGGCGGTGGATCCGGTCGAGACGAGTGTGACGCCGGCCGCGTGCAGTCCACGGGCGAGCTCTTCCAGACCTGTCTTGTCGTAGACGCTGACCAGCGCGCGGCGGATCGGCCGCTTGGTACCTTCGACGGCCTGTCCGGCGGTCTCTTCGACGCTCACTGGATTGTTACCTTTCGTCCCTCAATGCGGTAGCCGTGCCGGGCGATGCGCCCCACGACATCGACGAGCAGCCGTCGCTCGACGTCCTTGATGCGCTCATGGAGAGCGACGCCACCGTCCGCGTGGTCCTCGTCCCGCACCTCGACCACGCCTTGCGCGATGACCGGGCCGGTGTCGACGCCGTCGTCGACGAAGTGGACGGTGCAACCGGTGACCTTCGCCCCGTACGCGAGCGCGTCACGCACCCCGTGGGCACCGGGAAAACTGGGCAGCAGAGCGGGGTGGGTGTTGATGACCCGTCCGCCGAAGCGGGCGAGGAACCGCTTCCCGACGATCTTCATGAAGCCCGCCGAGACGACGAGATCGGGCTCGTACGCCGCGGTGGCCTCGGTGAGCGCCGCGTCCCACTCCTCGCGCGTCGCGTGGTCCCGCAGCCGGCAGACGAAGGTCGGCACCCCCGCGCGCTCGGCACGTTCCAGACCGGCGACGGAGGCCCGGTCGGCCCCCACGGCGACGACGCGGGCGCCGTAGGCCGCCGGATCGTCGGCGATGGCGTCGAGCAGGGCCTGGAGATTCGTACCGGAGCCGGAGACGAGGACCACGAGCCGGGCCGGGGAGCCGAATTCGACCGGGCGGCCCGGTTCCGTCGGGTCGGCCGGGGTGTCGGGGGCGGGCGGGGACGGCGGGGAGGCCACGGCGGAACGCCTTTCTGGAAGCGAGCACAGCCTCGCGGGTCGTGCGGGTCCTGCGGCTTTGTGCGGTCGTACGAACGGATCGTGTCTGCCGTATCGGGGAACTCTACGAAGGAGCCGACCGTCAGCAACGATACCGGCACACCGAACAGCCCCCGGGGGACGGGGGCGCGGCCGGGAGGTAGCGTCGGGGGACACGGATCCGTCTCCGGGACGGTCCATACGACACAAGACCCCTTGCGCCAAGGGTCTGAGGGGAAGACGTTCACCAGATGCCGGACCGACGACACCGCACGGCACTCCATGTCCCGCAGCCCACCGGGCCGGTGCTCCTGCTGCGCGAACGCCAGTCCTCGTCCGCGGGTTCCACCGGGCCGCAGGGCCCTACGGGATCCTCCGGGAGTCCGGGCGATTCAGGGGGTCCGGGGCAGTCCGGATCCTCCGGGGCGTCCGGGACCCCGGGGACCTCGGGGTCGTCCGGATCCCCGGGTTCGTCCGGGTCCTCCGACGACAATCCGTTCGCGCCGCCGCCCGAGGACAGGCCCGACCAGCCGTGGCGGCCGCGCCACCCCCAGAGCGGGGACGGGACGCCGGACGACCAGTCGTCGGGCGGTGACCGTTCGTCCTGGGGCAGTCAGTGGAGCAGCCGTCAGCCGGGCCGTTCGTCGGGCGGTTTCGGCGGCAGGCCCGGCGGCCAGAACGGGCCGGGCGGCGGGCAGAACGGCCCCGGTGGCCGCCAGGACGGTCCGGAAGGACAGCCCGGCAAGGGCAGGGGCGGGCTGCGCTGGGACCCGACCGACCCGTTCCAGCGCCGCGCGCGGTACGCGCTGCTCTCCGGCATGTGGGCCTTCTTCTTCGCCCTCTTCGACTTCTCGGAGATCGCGCTGCTCCTCGGCGCGCTCGCGCTCTACTGGGGCATCAGTTCGCTGCGCGCCAAGGCGCCGGTGTCGCGTACGCAGGCCGACGGCACGGCGGCGGGCGGTACGGACGGGCGTACGGCTTCGGGCCCGGGCTCCTCGGCCCCGGCCACGACGGGCGCGCCGCCGGCCCCGGGCACGCCTCCGGGCGCCCCGGCCCAGGGCACGGCGGCGCACAAGCCGCAGACGACCGCCGCGGTGAGCGGGATCGTGACGGCGGGGATCGCGCTGCTGATCGTGGCGGCGACGTTCACCGTGCAGCTCGTCTACCGCGACTACTACACGTGCGTGAACGACGCGCTGACGAAGACGGGCCAGCTGGCCTGCAACGACAAGCTGCCCGACTCGCTGGTCCCGATCTTCGGCGTCCAGAAGTAACCGGGCAGCGCACGGCGGACACGACGGCGGCCCCGTCCCTCCCGGCATCGGGAGGGACGGGGCCGCCGCTCGTTCGAGTGGTGTCGGCGCCGGTCAGTCGGCCTTCTCCGCCTCCGGACCGGGCGCGGGCGACGGCGCGGGCGACGGCTCCGGGGCCGGGGGTGGGGGCGGGGGCGGGGTCTTCGCGGCCGGCGTGCGGCCCGTCGTCCGCGCGTCCCGGTCGTGGAACGCCTCCCGCCGCAGGAAGTCGTACGGCTCCTGCGCGGAGGCGGCGCCGACCGGCAGGGGCGGACCGTCCGTCCCGCCTCCTCCCGCGCCGTCCCCCTTCTCGTGGTCCACGGACCCCCCGTCCTCGGCCTCCTCCGCCGTGGCCCCGCCCCGCCACCACCACGGCACCCGCCGCCACCAGACGGTCTCCGTCGCGGCGGTCCCGTCGACCGGCGCGTCCACCGATGCGTCCGCGCGGGCGCCGACCGCCGCGCCACCCGCCGCCGGCGCCCCCGCCACCTCGTCCGCCCCGCGCCGCCCCCTCAGCCGCCAGGCCCGTACCGTCAGCGCCGCCGGTACGCCGACGGCCACCGTCCAGACCAGCGCGGCGGCACCGGTCAGCCACCACACCGGCCCGAACTCGGCCAGCCGCCCCGTCCCCATCGGCCCGCCCGCCACCGCGGCCAGGGCCGCCGTCAGCACCGCGCACCCCGCGCCCGCGAGCGCCGTGACGAGCGCGGTGTCGCCCGCGCCCCATGCCTCGTCCCGCTCGGCGTAGGGCGGGGCGGCGACCCGCAGCGTGAACCAGGCGATCACCAGTCCGGCCGCCACGGGCACGGCCCCGGTCGCCCATGTCACGACCATGCCGGGTCCCTCGCCGGGCACGGCCGCCAGCAGCGGGAAGGGCGGCAGCGCGGGGCTGCCCGTGACGGCGAGCGGGGTGACCGTGGCCGACGTGCCGAGCGCGAAGCCGGGGCCGAGGGCGTACGACGCGCCCCAGACGGCCGCGTTCGGGAGCAGCGCGACGGAGAGCAGCAGCACGGCGATCCGTCCGGACCAGGCGGCCGCCAGCTGGGGGAAGGTTCCCTGGGCGGCGTCGGCGTGCCACACCAGCGAGCAGAGCACGAGGAAGGCGCCGCCGCCCAGCAGCGCCGCCGTCCCGGCGGTCGCCGACCGCATCACGACGACCGCCCGGCGGCGTCTGCCCGCCGCCCCGGACGCCGGTGCCGCCGGCGTGTCCGGCCGGGTGCGGCGGGGCAGCCGGTCGAGCAGCGGGCTCAGCGGGCGGCCGCTCGCCACCCATACCCCCGCGGCGGCCGACAGCACTGGCAGGAGGGGCAGTTCGAGCGCCGTGCCGAGGGTGTTCGTGGAGAGCGCCCCGCCTCGCGCGTAGAGCGCGACAGCGCCGCCGACCAGCAGATACCCGCCGGCGACGGTGCACAGCCCGCCGAGCGCCGTGAGCTGGGGCCGGCCCTCGTCCGGCTCCAGCGCGTCGCGCGCCGACCGGTAGACCAGCCACACGGGCAGCGCCATGACCAGCAGGGGTACGACTCCGACGGGCGCGGGCACCCCGGAGAGCGTGTCGGGCCGTACGAGTTCCGCGCCGTGGGCCAGCAGCCACAGCGCCGCCGCGATGCGCAGGGCGCCACCGGCGCCGCTGTCGGGATAGGGGGAGCTGATCCACGCGGCGATGACCAGTGCGGCGAGGGTGCCGAGGCCGAGGGCCGCCGCGAAGGCCCCCCGGAGGAACGCGGCGGTCAGCGCGGCGGCCCTGCCCCGCTCGGTGGCCGAGGCCGAGGACAACGTGGTGCCGCGCTCGCTCACTTGGGTCACGGCGCCATGCTGCCAACGACACGCGCTCAAACCGCGTAACAGGCGGATAGCCGTTGTGTCGCTCAATATACGTTTATGTACTTTTTCGGCCAGTACAGTGCTGCGGGGAGTTCTTCATGACGCAGAGCACCACTCGTTCCCCTTCGGTGCCTACGCTTCCCTCCCCGAAAGAGCGCCGCAGACTGCGCGAGGCCATGGACATGACCGAGAAGCAGGTCGCGACGGCGGTGGGGGTCACCCGAAGGACCGTCAGATCCTGGGAGACGGGACGTACGACACCGCTGGGGCGCAAGCGCGAGGTGTACGCGCGGCTGCTGGCCGCGTACACGGCGGAACTCGGCGAGAGGAAGCAGCGCACGAAGGGCGGGCGCGGGCCCGGGGATTCGGGGAAGCCGCCGGCGGGGAAGGCGGCACCGGCTCCCGCTGAGGCGCCCGCACCCCCGGCTCCACCGCCGGCGGCGGAACCCCACGCCACGGGCACCTCCCTCAAGGACGCCCTCCCCGGCGAGCCCCCGCCCGCGTCCCGCCCCACGCCCTCGCGTAAGAGGCCGCTCAACCGCCGCCCCGTCCGCACGGTCGAGGAGGACAGCCGTTCCCGGCAGAGCGCACAGCGCCGCAAGGAGAAGGCCGAGGCCATGGCCGGGGCCGCCGCCGCCGAGGCCGCCCGGCTGACACCCGCTCAGGCCTTCGACGAGCTGTACGCGCACGCCGCCCCCGCGCTCGTACGCCAGACCTATCTGCTCACCGGGCGTCGCACGCTCGCCCAGGAGTCCGTCGAGCGCGCCTTCCAGCTCGCCTGGCACCGCTGGCCCGAGGTCGCCGTCGACGCCGACCCGGCGGGCTGGGTGCGGGGGGCGGCGTACGACCACGCGACGGCGCCCTGGCACCGGTTCCGGCGCACCTGTCGCCATCCGGACCCGTTCACCGGTGAACGCGACGGGCGCGCGCTGCGCCGGACGCTGCTCGACCTGCCCCCGGTGTACCGGCGCACGCTGCTGCTCCACGACGGACTGGGGATCGGCCTGCCCGAGACCGCCGCCGAGACGGAGGCCACCACGACGGCCGCCACGAACCGGCTGGCGCACGCGCGTGAGGCCGTCGTCGCGCAACTGCCCGACCTGGGCGAGGAGGCGGTGCTGCACGAGCGGATGCGGGAGCTGACGAGGTCGGTGTCCGCGCCGGCCGTCGCGTCCGCGTCCGCCGTGCGGCTGGCGAGCGAGCGCCGTGCCAAGTTCTGGACGCGGGTCGCGATCGCCGTCACCGTGCTGATCATCGGGGCGACGGCCTTCACGGTGGTCACGGCGCCGACGCGGTACGAACCGACGCCCGCGCCCGGCCAGCGGGTCGGCGGTGTCCCGGCCCCGAAGGGACCGCAGAAGCTCGACAAGCAGGACCTGAAACTGCGGGACACGCTGCGGACCGTGCCGCTGAACGGACCGGGGCGGCTGCTGCCCAGAATCCCCTGACCCCCGGTCCCCCGGCACGGCGTGTCCCGGGCACGGGGGGGGGGGGGGGGGGGGGGGGGGGGGGGGGGGGGGGGGGGGGGGGGGGGGGGGGGGGGGGGGGGGGGGGGGGGGGGGGGGGGGGGGGTGACGGCGCCCCCCCCCCCCCCCCCCCCCCCCCCCCCCCCCCCCCCCCCCCCCACCCCCCCCCGCCCCCCCCCCCCCCCCCGCGTTGTGCGGCAGTACGACCGCCGTACTCGTTACGACCGTACCGCCAAGAGTCGATCCGCGTCAGCCCGCGAGGATCGACCGGGCGAGACCGGCCGTCTCGGTCGGCGTCTTGCCGACCTTGACACCCGCCGCCTCAAGGGCTTCCTTCTTGGCCGCCGCGGTGCCCGACGAGCCGGAGACGATGGCGCCCGCGTGGCCCATGGTCTTGCCCTCGGGCGCCGTGAAGCCCGCGACGTAGCCGACGACCGGCTTGGTCACGTGCTGGGCGATGAAGTCGGCCGCGCGCTCCTCGGCGTCGCCGCCGATCTCGCCGATCATCACGATCAGGTCGGTGTCGGGGTCGGCCTCGAACGCCTTGAGGGCGTCGATGTGCGTCGTACCGATGACCGGGTCGCCGCCGATGCCGATGGCGGACGAGAAGCCGATGTCACGCAGCTCGTACATCATCTGGTAGGTCAGCGTGCCGGACTTGGACACGAGACCGATCCGGCCGGGCTTGGTGATGTCGCCCGGGATGATGCCGGCGTTGGACTGGCCGGGCGTGATGAGACCGGGGCAGTTGGGGCCGATGATCCGGGTCTTGTTGCCCTTGCTCGACGCGTACGCCCAGAAGGCGGCGGAGTCGTGCACCGCGATGCCCTCGGTGATCACGACGGCGAGACCGATCTCGGCGTCGATGGCCTCGACGACCGCGGCCTTGGCGTGGGCCGGCGGCACGAAGAGCACGGACACGTCGGCGCCGGTCTTCTCGATGGCCTCCTTGACGGAGCCGAAGACCGGGACGTCGGTGCCGTCGAAGTCGACGGACGTGCCGGCCTTGCGCGGGTTGACCCCGCCGACGATGTTGGTGCCGTCAGCGAGCATGAGCCTGGTGTGCTTCATGCCGGTGGCACCGGTCATCCCCTGGACGATGACCTTGCTTTCCTTGGTCAGGAAAATAGCCATGGTGTTGGTGACCTTTACCTTTACTTCGCAGCCGCGAGCTCGGCGGCCTTGTCGGCCGCGCCGTCCATGGTGTCCACGCGCTGTACGAGCGGGTGGTTGGCGTCCGACAGGATCTTGCGACCCAGCTCCGCGTTGTTGCCGTCGAGGCGGACGACCAGGGGCTTGCTGACGGTCTCGCCCTTGGACTTGAGCAGCTCGAGGGCCTGCACGATGCCGTTCGCGACCTCGTCGCACGCGGTGATGCCGCCGAAGACGTTGACGAAGACGGACTTGACGTCCGGGTCGCCGAGGATGATCTCCAGGCCGTTCGCCATGACCTCGGCGGAGGCGCCGCCGCCGATGTCGAGGAAGTTGGCGGGCTTCACGCCGCCGTGGGCCTCGCCCGCGTACGCGACGACGTCGAGGGTGCTCATGACGAGCCCCGCACCGTTGCCGATGATGCCGACCTCGCCGTCGAGCTTGACGTAGTTGAGGTTCTTGGCCTTGGCGGCGGCTTCGAGGGGGTTGGCCGCGGCCTTGTCCTCGAGCGCCTCGTGCTCGGGCTGGCGGAAGTCGGCGTTCTCGTCGAGCGAGACCTTGCCGTCCAGCGCGATGATCTTGCCGTCACCGGACTTGATCAGCGGGTTGACCTCGACGAGCAGGGCGTCTTCCTTGATGAAGACGGTCCACAGCTGCTGGAGGACGTCGGCGACCTGGCCGGCGACGTCGGCCGGGAACCTGGCCGCGGCGACGATCTCGGCGGCCTTCTCCGGGGTGCAGCCCTCGTTGGCGTCGACCGGGATCCTGGCGAGCGCGTCGGGGTTCTCCTCGGCGACGACCTCGATCTCCACGCCGCCCTCGACGGAGGCCATGGCCAGGAAGGTGCGGTTGGTGCGGTCGAGGAGGAAGGAGACGTAGTACTCCTCCGCGATGTCCGCCGTCTGGGCCAGCATCACCTTGTGGACCGTGTGGCCCTTGATGTCCATGCCCAGGATGGCGTCGGCCTTGGCGACCGCGTCGGCCGGGTCGGAGGCCAGCTTCACGCCGCCCGCCTTGCCCCGGCCGCCGACCTTGACCTGCGCCTTGACGACGGCCTTGCCGCCGAGACGTTCGGTCACCTCGCGCGCCGCCTCAGGCGTTTCGATGACTTCACCGGCCAGCACCGGTACACCGTGCTTGGCGAAGAGGTCCCTCGCCTGATACTCGAACAGGTCCACGCGCGTCCGTCCCTTGTCTGTCTTCTGAGATTCGCAGTGATCGCGGTTCGTAATCTGCGTGGGCGTGCCGCGATGGGCAACGTGACTGCACTTGTCACAAGGAAGGCGCAAACGGAGGCCCGGAGCGCGGCATGTCCGTCTCGCAGGTTATCCCCGTGGGCCGTGGACCCCTAAATCACAGATCACCCCTGAGCGGTGATACCTGTCACAGACACATGGATGCCCGGGGTGTCGAGACGCTCCCTAGGTCGTGGTGTCCGGTATCGGGAGGGGGCGCTTCTCGATCGCCGCCGCCATCACCTCCGGGAACAGGTCGGGGGTGCAGGCGAAGGCCGGGGCGCCGAGTGCGGCGAGGGCCGCCGCGTGATCACGGTCGTAGGCGGGCGCGCCCTCGTCGGACAGCGCGAGCAGCGCCACGAACTCCGTGCCCGACGCCTTCATCGCGGCGACCCGCTTCAGCATCCCGTCGCGGATCCCGCCCTCGTACAGGTCGCTGATCAGGACGACGACGGTGTCGGCGGGCCGGGTGATCCGCGACTGGCAGTAGGCGAGCGCCCTGTTGATGTCCGTGCCGCCGCCGAGCTGGGTGCCGAACAGGACGTCGACGGGGTCGGCCAGTTGGTCGGTGAGGTCGACGACCGCGGTGTCGAAGACGACGAGGCGGGTGGAGATCGAGCGCATCGAGGCGAGGACGGCGCCGAACACGGAGGCGTAGACGACGGACGCCGCCATCGAGCCCGACTGGTCGACGCAGAGGACGACCTCCTTCTTCACGGACTGTGAGGCACGGCCGTATCCGATGAGGCGTTCGGGGACGACCGTGCCGTACTCCGGCAGGTAGTTCTTGAGGTTCGCGCGGATCGTGCGGTCCCAGTCGATGTCCCGGTGGCGCGGCCGGCTGATGCGCGCGGAACGGTCGAGGGCGCCGGTGAGCGTGGCGCGGGTACGGGTGGCGAGCCGCTTCTCGATGTCCTCGACGACCTTGCGGACGACGGCGCGCGCCGTCTCCTTGGTCGTCTCGGGCATGGCCTTGTTGAGTGACAGGAGCGTGCCGACGAGATGGACGTCCGCCTCGACCGCCTCCAGCATCTCCGGTTCGAGCAGGAGCGTGGAGAGGCCGAGCCGCTGGATCGCGTCGCGCTGCATGACCTGGACGACGGAGCTGGGGAAGTAGGTACGGATGTCGCCGAGCCAGCGGGCGACGGAGGGGGCGGAAGCGCCGAGCCCCGCGGAGCGGTTGCCGGTGCTCCTCCTGGCCGTGCCGGTGTCCCCGCCTCCGTACAGGGCGGTCAACGCGCCGTCCATCGCCGCGTCCTGGCCGGTGAGCGCGCGTCCGGTGCCGTCGGCCGCGTCGCCGCCGAGCACCAGCCGCCAGCGCCGCAGCCGCTCGTCGGCCGCGTCGTCAGCGGTGCCGTTCGCGCCGGTCCCGCCGTTCGTGCCGTTCGTGCCGTTCGTTGTCATCGGGCCGTTCGTTGTCATCGGGCCGCCCCCGCGAGGTCGTTGTCGTCGTCGTGCTCAGGGCCGGGCGGCGGAAGCTCCCGGGGTGCCCCTGCGCCGAGGAGGAGGCGCACGACCGGGAGGACCGCGTCCGCGCGGGTCTCGTCGACACCCGCTCCGAAGCCGGGGATTCCCGCCTCGGCGCGGTCGGTCCGCGCGCCGTCTCCCGCCGGTCCGCGCCGGAGCAGCTCGCCGAGCGTGCGGCGCACTCCCGGTTCGTACGCGGAGAACGTACGGCGCAGCAGGGGCAGTACGTCGGTGAAGGAGCCGTCCGGCACCCCGGTCAGCCAGGTGTCCACCAGGCCGAGCAGCCGTTCGTCGTGGACCAGGAGCATCCCGCCGCCGGACGCGCCTCCGACGAAGCCCTCGATCCAGGCCGCCGCGTCGGCGGGCGGTGCGGCGGGCGACAGGGCGAGGCCCATGAGCCGCGCGGCCTCGTCCTCGGGGAGGCGCCCGTCGTCCAGGAGCAGCCGGGTGGCTCGGCCCCGGAGGACACCGGGCACGGTGTCCCGCGCGGCCAGTTTGCGCAGCACGGCGCCCCAGCGGCCGGCCAGGTCCCCGGCGGGGCGGCCGGGGACGTCGGGCAGCAGGCGGATCGCGGTGTGGACGCCGTCGAGATGGCCTCTCATCCCGGCGGCGCCGTCGGCGTCGAGGCCGGCGCACGCGGGCGGCAGTCCGACGCAGATCCGCTCGGCGAGACCGGCGGCGACTTCGCCGAGCGCCGCCGTGTCGGTGGACCGTACGTCTCCGTAGCGCAGCGAGCGGGCGAGTGCGGGCAGGGCCTGGGCGAGGTGGGCGACGTCCGCGTCCAGCGCGGCCCGGTCGGCGAGGGCCCTCATCACCACGGGCAGGGCGTCGGTCAGTTCGGCCAGGAGGCACTGCTCGGCCAGGGCCGTGACGTCGGCGAGCGCGGTCGCCGACACCGCCCGGGACTCGGCTTTGGCGGTGGCCGCCGAGAGGACGGTGGTGCCCCAGACCCCGGCCTCGGCGACCCGTACGTACAGCTCGGGCTCCCAGCGCAGCCGCCAGCTCTCGCGGAAGGTGCCCGTGCTGCCGCGGCCGGAGGCCGGTTCGCCCCAGCCGATGTTCAGCAGCCGCAGCCGGTGCAGCATCCTGCTGCGGCTGGCGTCGGTCTCCTTGCGGAGGTCGAGGTCGAGCTCGCGCTCCAGCGCCTCCGGTTTCAGCCGCAGTGCGCGCTGGAGCCGGGTCAGGTCGCGCTGCAACGGCACGGCGGGGGCGGAGTCGGGCACCTCGCCGAGGACCTCCCCGACGACGAGCCGGTCCCTGATGAGTCCGAGCGGTACGTCGGACCCGTCGCACATGACGGCACGGACGGCGTCGGTCGTCTCGGTCAGTCCGGCGAGGGGCCGGCCACGCAGGGTGGCCAGGGTCTCGGCGAGCCGCACGGCCTCGATGACATGGGCGGAGGAGACGGGCCTGTCCTCCTCGCGCAGCAGACCGGCGACCTTGGTCATCCAGCGTTCCACGGGGCGGTCGGGCGCGCCGAAGAGGTGGCCGTACCAGCCCGGGGAGTCGATGCCCGCGCCGTATCCGCTGTGTCTGGCCAGCCGGTGGTGGGTCCACGGCACCCAGGTCATCTCGGACTTGACCTTGGGCAGTCCCTTGAGGAGGGCCCGGTCGGCGGTGGCCGTGGTCCTCGCGCCGAGTGCGGGCACGTGCCACGCCCCGCAGACGACGGCGACCCGGTCGTCGCCGAACTCCTTGCGCGCGGCGCGGAGTTGGATCCGCATGTACGCCTCGCGGACCAGGTCGCGGCGGTGCCCGCCGTCCCCGTACTCCTCACGCAGGGCTGTCATCGCCTCGGCGACGGCGGCGAACGGCGCGAACGGGTCGGTGGCGGCGCCGCGGTGTTCCACGACGTCCTCCCACCAGCGCTCGGCGTCGTCGTAGCCGGCGGCCTCGGCCAGGACGGCGAGCGGATCGATGCGCAGGGCCCGTGCGGGGGCGTCGGGGCCGGGGACGGCCAGCGGGCCGGGACCGGTCCCGTCGTCCGGCGTTCCGTCCCCGTCGGAGTCGCTGTCGGTTTCGGTGAGCGCCAGGGAGTGCGTCGCGGGGAGGTCGATGAAGCGCACCGGGACACCGCGGGCGAGCGCCCAGCGGATCGCGACCCACTCCGGGGAGAACTCGGCCAGCGGCCAGAACGCCGCGCGTCCCGGATCGTCCACGGCGTGGGCGAGCAGCGCGACCGGCGGGCGCATCCCGGGGTCGTCCGCGAGCGGCACCAGCGCGTCGCCCTCGGGCGGTCCCTCGATCAGGACGGCCGACGGCCCGGCCGCGTCGAGCGCCGCCTGTACGGCGCGGGCCGAACCGGGCCCGTGGTGCCGGACTCCGAGCAGCAGCGGGCCGCTCCCGGCAGGCCGCGCGGGGGCCGGCCGGTCCGCCGGGGCCGTGGCGGGCGGCGTGTCCGTGTCCCGGACCGGCGTCGTCACGCGCCGGCCTCTCGGCAGGCGCGGTAGAAGTCCTTCCAGCCGTCCCGCTCGCGCACGACCGTTTCCACGTACTCCTGCCAGATCACCCGGTCCGCCGCCGGGTCGCGGACGACGGCGCCGAGGATGCCCGACGCGACGTCGCCGGGGCGCAGGACGCCGTCGCCGAAGTGCGCGGCGAGCGCGAGGCCGTTGGTGACGACGGAGATCGCCTCGGCCGTGGAGAGCGTCCCGGAGGGGGACTTGATCTTCGTACGCCCGTCGGCCGTGACGCCGTCGCGCAGTTCGCGGAAGACCGTGACGACGCGTCGGATCTCGGCGATGCCTTCGAGGCCGCCCGGCAGATCCAGCGAGCGCCCGATCTGGTCGACGCGCCGCGAGACGATGTCGACCTCCGCCTCGGCGGTGGCCGGCAGGGGCAGGACCACGGTGTTGAACCGGCGGCGCAGGGCGCTCGACAGTTCGTTGATCCCCCGGTCGCGGTCGTTGGCCGTGGCGATCACGTTGAACCCGCGCACCGCCTGGATCTCCTGCCCCAGCTCCGGAACCGGCAGTGTCTTCTCGGACAGGATGGTGATGAGCGAGTCCTGCACGTCGGCCGGGATGCGCGTCAGCTCCTCGATCCTGGCGGTCATGCCCTCGGCCATGGCCCGCATGACGGGACTGGACACGAGCGCGTCCCGGCTGGGGCCGTGGGCGAGCAGCTGCGCGTAGTTCCA
The DNA here is from genome assembly GCF_055583685.1 of Streptomyces sp. NPDC104581. Taxonomy (NCBI): domain Bacteria; kingdom Bacillati; phylum Actinomycetota; class Actinomycetes; order Kitasatosporales; family Streptomycetaceae; genus Streptomyces; species Streptomyces sp. NPDC104581. Next base: position 210,244 of record NZ_JBVJNN010000003.1, on the reverse strand, counting down.
CCCGTACCGGATGGCCTCCTCCGGCGTGCCCGCCGTGCCCTGCACCAGCAGCGTCGAGTCACCGCTGACGGCCGCGGCCAGATGCTCGGAGACCCACGTCTTCGCGGTGCCGGGAACGCCGAGGAGCAGCAGCGCCCGGTCGGTGGCGAGTGTGGTGACGGCGACCTCGATGATCCTGCGCGGGCCCACGTACTTCGGGGTGACCACCGTGCCGTCGGGGAGTGTCCCGCCCAGGAGATACGTCGCGACCGCCCACGGCGAGAGCCGCCACCGGGCCGGCCGGGGCCGGTCGTCGGCGGCGGCGAGCGCCTTCAGTTCGCCGGCGAACGCGTCCTCGGCGTGCGGTCGCAGGACCTCGGCGCCGGCGGCCTCGCCGACCGTCCCGTCGGTCGTCGCACTCGTCTCGGGCATGGTCATGGATCCCCCTCCAGATCGTTCGACCGGGTGTGGGACCCACCGTGCACCATGCCACTGACAATCGAGCGTTTCCGCAGGTCGGAGCCGATTGTCAGTGGGGCGGCCTAACGTCGTGGGCATGGATGAAGCGGGGGTGCGCTGGACGGTGGAACAGGTGCTGGCGCTGGCGCCTGACGCCGCGTCACGCAAGGCGGGCGCCAGGCTCAGCGAGGCCGGGCCGTGGTCGGACACGGGCAGCAGCGGTGAGGGGGCCGTCTGGGGACTGTGCAAGGGGAGCGGGAAGAAGCCGTATCGGACGGTCATAGATACGAAGGGCCCGGCGTACACGTGCAGTTGCCCGAGCCGGAAGTTCCCGTGCAAGCACGCCCTGGGTCTGCTGCTGCTCTGGGCGGACGACGGGACACCGGCCGTCAGGCAGGTCGAGGACGCCGAGGACGGGGCCGTTCCCGACTGGGCGCAGGAGTGGCTGGGGGGCCGCCGGGAGCGGGCCCACGCCAAGGAGCGGAAGGCGGAGGACGAAGCGGGCGGGGCCGCCGGGCAGGCCGACCCGGAGGCGGCGAGGCGCCGGGCGGAGCGCAGGGCGGCCCGGATCACGGGCGGGGCGCGGGAGTTGGAGCAGCGGCTGGCGGATCTGCTGCGCGGGGGCCTGGCGGCGGCCGAGCGGTCGGGCTACGGGCTGTGGGAGGAGACCGCCGCCCGCATGGTGGACGCCCAGGCGCCCGGACTGGCCGCGCGGGTGCGGGAGTTGGGCGCGATCCCCGGTTCGGGGGCGGGCTGGCCGGTGCGGCTCCTCGAAGAGTCGGCGCTGCTGCGGCTGCTGGTCGTGGCCTGGCTGGGGATCGACCGGCTGCCCGCGCCGCTGGCGACGACGGTCCGTACGCGGGTCGGTCTCCCCTCCCCCGCCGACGGCACGCCGGTCAAGGACCGCTGGCTGGTCCTCTCGCAGTACGACAGGCCGGACGGCAGGATCACCACACGCCGGATCTGGCTGTACGGACGGGAGTCGGGGCGTACGGCACTGGTGCTGGGGTTCGGCGCCGCCGGGCGTTCTCCGCAGCCGGCGCTGCCTGTCGGCCGGGTGATCGAGGCCGAGCTGACCCCGCACGCGGGGGCGGGGCAGTTGCGGGCCGACCTGGGCGAGGAGACGGGCATCGGGGAGCCGGGCGGGCCGCCGCCACCGGGCGGCACGATCACGGCGGCGGTGGAGGCGTACGGCACGGCGCTGCGGGACGATCCATGGCTGGATTCCTGGCCGGTGACCCTCACCGACGTCGTCGCCGTCCCCGCCGGGGACACGGGCAAGGGCGAGTGGCAGCTCGCCGACGCGGGCGGGGAGTCGGCCCTGCCGGTCGCGCCCCTGTCGTGGTCCGGTCTGTGGAGACTCGTCGCGCTGACCGGCGGCGGACCGGTCACGGTCTTCGGTGAGTGCGGCCACCGCGGATTCACACCGCTCGCCGCGTGGTCCGCGGACTCCCCCGAAGCGGTCGGGCTGACATGACCGGCCGTCGCCGTCCGGTCCGTCCCCGGCCGCGAGCGCTCGGCATGGGCGCCGGAGGGGCCGGGTCCGCGCCGTCCGGCGGCCGAGGCCCGGAACGGCCCACGAGCAGCGCACCCCGGCCGGCGCCCCGAGCCGGAATCACCGGGTCCGGCCGTCCCCGCGGCCGACCCCCTGTCCCTGTGTACGGAGGCACCCGATGACCGGCACCACCCTCTGGGAAGAACTCGTCACCTCGGCCCTGCTCGGCACCGACCGGCGCACCCCGCCGGCGGACGTCATGGCTCCCGGGCAGGACGCGCCCGGCGCGCTGCTCGACGCCGCCGCGCTCCACACGCTGCGCCGCCGGGCGGGTCTGCTGCCGGCGCGCGCCGCGGCCCGGCCGGACCCCGCGCCGCACGACGACCGCCGCGAGCTGCCCGGGCCCGCCCGCAGGCGGCTCACCCAACTGCTGGCCGACCGCACGGCCCCCGCCGGCACGGGCCGCGGTCGCGGTACGGCCCCTGATCTCACCGAGCTGCTCCCGCAGTGGCTCACGACCGCGAACGAACAGGGCTACCGTGCCCCGGCCGCCGCGCTGCCCGCGCTGCTCGACGCCGCGCGCGGGCGCAACGACCTGCGTCCGCACGCCCTGGCGTTCGCCGGCCCGCGGGGGCTCTGGCTCGCCCGCCTCAACCCGGACTGGAAGTTCGCGCTGCGCGGCGCGTCCGGCGGCGCCGTCCTGCCCGGCGCCGGAGACACCGAGGCCGTGCGGCGGCTCTGGGAGCAGGGGCTGTTCGCCGAGCGCGTGGCCCTGCTGGCGGCCGTACGCGCGCGGGACGCGAACGCGGCGCGGGCGCTGCTGGCCACGACCTGGCCGACGGAGCGCGCCGAGGACCGGCTGATGTTCCTCGACTCGCTGCGCGCCGGACTGTCCGGCCTCGACGAACCCTTCCTTGAGGAGGCGCTCTCGGACCGCAGCCGCAACGTCCGCGCGACCGCGGCGGAGTTGCTGTCCGCGCTGCCGAACTCCGCGCTGGCCGCGCGGATGGCGGCGCGGGCGGCCACCTGTGTGAGCCTGGACCGCACCGGCGGCCCCACGGGGCCTACCGTCGTCGTCGAGGCGCCGCACGAGTGCGACGCGGACATGCAGCGCGACGGGGTGAGCCCGACACCGCCCAGCGGCCGGGGCGAACGGTCCTGGTGGCTGGGCCAGTTGGTGGAGGCGACGCCTCTGTCGCTCTGGCCGGAGCGGCTCGGCGACCGTACTCCCGAGGAGATCGTGGCGCTCCCGGTCCTCGACGGCTGGACGGACGAGTTGCACGCGGCCTGGTGCCGCGCCGCCGTCCGGCAGCGAGACCCCTACTGGGCCCGCGCCCTGCTGGGCCCGCCGGCCGCGTCCCCGGCCACCGGGCCGGGCACGTCGTCGCTCGCGGAGCGGGCGAAGCTGCTCGCCACCCTGTCCGCGGCCGAACGGGCCGACTGGGTGGCCGGGTTCATAGCGGCGCACGGCCTCTCGGAGGCGTTCCAGCTCCTCGGGGTCTGCGCGGTGCCGTGGTCCGGACCGCTGGGCCGCGCGGTGGTCGACGCGCTCGACATCGCACGGGACGGCGGCAGTTACCCGTGGAGCTTCAGCGGGGTGATGGGCCTGGCGGAGCGCTGTCTGAACCCGGCGGAGGCGTCCCGTCTGGAGATACTCACCGCGACCCCGGACGAACCGGAGGGCGCGTCGCCGGGGGCGGGCGGCTACTGGTCGGAGGCGTTCCAGCGCCTGGTCTCCACGCTGCGGCTGCGCGCCGCGATGCTGTCCGAACTGACGGCCGGTGCCGAGACCGAGGCGGACGGCTCGACGGGGACGGACGGCCCGTCAGGCGGCTGAGGACCCGGCGCGCCCCGGCCACCGCACCACGCGCCCGCCCCTCCGCCACCCCCTCGCGCTACGTCCCCGCGGGCTGCCGGACATTCGCGTTCACCCAGTCGACGATCGATGTCGTCGTCGCACCGGGTGTGAAGATCTCCGCCACGCCCTTCGCCTTGAGGGGCGCGATGTCGGCCTCCGGGATGATGCCGCCGCCGAAGACCTTGATGTCCAGCGCGTCGTGCTGGTCGAGCAGATCGATGACCTTCGCGAACAGCGTGTTGTGCGCGCCGGACAGGATCGACAGGCCGATCGCGTCGGCGTCCTCCTGGAGCGCGGTGTCCACGATCTGCTCGGGCGTCTGGTGCAGCCCGGTGTAGATGACCTCCATACCGGCGTCCCGCAACGCCCGCGCGATGACCTTGGCCCCGCGATCGTGGCCGTCGAGACCCGGTTTCGCCACCACCACTCGGATCGGACCGGTCACACCCATCACTGCCTCCACATACCGACTTCGTCGTCATTGGCACGGGTCCCCGTACCGGCGAGGGACGGAGAGGTGAACGAACGTTATCTCCAGCATCTCTCACGCGGCTGTTTCGCGGTGGCCGGGGAGGGGGAAATCACACCTTGGGACATGTTCACTCTGCGTCGTGCCGGCCCCACCCGGCACGGGAGCCGCAAGGGAGCCGCTTCCCGTGTGGCGTAGGGAGGTAGGTCAATGAAGATCCCGCCTTTCTCCGAGCTTTTCTCGCCCTTTCCGTCCGTGGTGCGGCGGCCCGGGGCCTGGGAGCTGCCCGTCACACTCCTGCGGGCCTCGGCCCTTGAGCTGGCGATCCTCGCCGGGCACCTGGTCCTCTATCCGGGTGGTATCGCCAAGGAGCGGCCCGCCCCCGAGCTGCCCCCCGGGGCGGCGGCACTTCCCACGGAGGGCCGCGCACGGCCGCCGGTCCTGCTCCTGCACGGTTTCGTGGACAACCGCTCCGTCTTCGTCCTGCTGCGCCGTTCACTGGCCAGGCACGGCTGGCGGCATCTCGAATCCCTCAATTTCTCGCCGCTGACCAGCGACATCCGGCTCGCCGCCGAGGTGCTGGGCCGGCACATCGAGGAGATCTGCGCCCGTACGGGGCACCGCGAGGTCGACATCGTCGGCCACAGCCTCGGTGGCCTGATCGCCCGGTACTACGTACAGCGACTGAACGGTGACGCGAAGGTACGGACCCTGGTCACCATGGGCACCCCGCACGCCGGCACGGCCGCCGTCCCGCTCGCGAGCGCGCACCCCGTCGTCCGGCAGATGCGCCCCGGCTCGGACCTGATCGAGGAGCTGCGGCAGCCGGCGCCCGGCTGCCGGACCCGGTTCGTCAGCTTCTGGAGCGATCTCGACCAGGTCATGTCGCCGGTGGGCGCGGCCCGCGTCGAGCACCCCGACCTCGTCGCGGAGAACGTGGGCGTGACCGGTATCGGCCATCTCGCGCTGCCGGTCCATCCGGCCGTCGCCGCCGGGATCCGTTATGTCCTGGAGCACGACGGCGACGACGACCTCGCGGGCCTCATCGAGTCCGCCGAATGGGCGGGGAGCGGCGCGGAGGGCACGGAGGACCAGACCGGCGGGGCGATACCGGTGGCGTGACGGCGTAAACGCGTACGTCGAAATTTGGTTGCGCCCACGCCCGATTCGATGTCGGTTCGACACCTCACCGACACCGTAGAAATCGAACAAACCTCGAACGTAGTACCAAAGCTGCGCCCGCAGTTCGCCGAAAGACGGCCGAATGCCCGTTTCCAGAGCGCCCGGAAGCCGCCGAAGATTGTCGCCGTCGCATACCGCCGGGTACAGTCGCGGCCACTGCTTTCCCTTCTGGGTCCCACCGTCCGTCAAGGCGGCCCCAGGAGCCTGGTCCTGCTGCCGAGGCGAGAGAGAAGTTGGTGAACGACCAGCACCCCCACGCCGGATACGCCGCCCATGACGGCTACTCCACAGGCAGCTTCGACAGTGACCCGCTCTTCGGCGCGCTTCCGGGCACGAGCCCGGTGGGCACGGTCACTTACGAGACGGACCACAGCGGTCAGTACGACTCGGCGCAGTGGAACGCGGGTTACGAGGGCTACGACCCTTACCCGGCACAGGCACAGGCGCCCCAGGCCCCGTACGAGGCGTACGACACCTACGCGGCGGTGCCGCAGCAGCAGTCCCACCAGACACAGCAGTCGTACGACGCGACGGGCCAGTGGGACGCCAACGCCTGGAACGAGGCGAGCCAGGCGGCCGGTTACGGATACGACCAGACCGACCAGTGGGCGCAGCCCGTCGCCGACACCGGCGCCTATGACGCCACCGCCTGGAACGCGGCGGAACCGGCGGCCCAGCCGGACGCCCCCTTCCAGGCCGATACGCACACGGCCGCGTACTACGGCGACACCGCCGTGTACGACTCCCACGCGTCGGCGGCCTACGAGGCGCACGAAGCGGCTTACGAGCCCGCCCCCCACGAGTCGGCCGCCTACGGCCTCGATGTCGAGCAGCAGCACGAACTCGCGTACGGCCAGGCGGAGTTCACGCAGGCCGAGTACGCGCCCGCCGAGTACGAGAGCGGCCACGAGCACGACTACGACACGCCCGGTCCGGAACCTGAACAGGTGTCGGAATCGGATTCGGCCCCCGAGTGGGACCACTCCGAGCACGTGGACCACCCGCACACGGACCATCTCGTCGGGGCCGCGGCAGGCGCCGCCGGTGCCGCCGCGGTGATCACCCCCCGCCCGGTCCGCAGGGCGGCCGGCGGCAGTCGCGGCAGGCGCCGTACACCGGCGAAGCGTTCGGCCCTGCTGAGCGTCGCCGTCCCCTCCGCCTGTGTCATGGGTGTCGCCGGTATCGCCGCCGCGTCGGTCGGCGGACTCGGCGCCGAGGACCCCAAGAACGACTCGACCGCGGTCACCGCGTCGGACGCGACAGCGGTCAAGCCCGCCGCGGTCAACAACAAGCTCGACACCCAACTCGCCGCTCTCGACGCCGACGCGCGTGACTTCGGGGACCGCGCCAGCCGCACCCAGGAGCGCATCGACCTCAAGGAACGCCAGGCGGCGGAGAAGAAGAAGCGCGAGGAAGAGGCCGCGGCCCGCGAGGCCGCCCGCCCCAAGTTCGCCATCCCCGTCGCGAATCACGCCCTCAGCGCCTACTACGGCCAGGCCGGTGTCAACTGGATGTCGATGCACACGGGCATCGACTTCCCCGTCTCGTACGGCACCCCGGTGATGGCCGCGACGGACGGCACCGTCCGGACGCAGTGGAACGGCGCCTACGGCAACATGGCGATCGTGACCGCCCCCGACGGCACCGAGACCTGGTACTGCCACCTCAGCAGCACGAAGATCCGCTCCGGAACGGTCAAGGCCGGGGACGAGATCGCGTACTCCGGGAACTCGGGCAACTCCACCGGCCCGCACCTGCACTTCGAGGTACGGCCGGGCGGCGGCTCCGCGATCGACCCGCTGACCTGGTTCCGCAGCCACGGACTGGAACTGTAGACGGCCCCGTCCGCGTTCGACCCGCGCCACTTCCCACCCGGCGCCGGGCGGCGGGCCCGTCGGCCCGCCGCATCCCTCCGCCCGTGCGTCCCGCGCCCGCGACGACCGTTACAGCTTGTCGACCGGCGCGTACCGCAGCAGCAGCCGCTTCGGCTTCGAGTCGCCGAAGTCGATCGTCGCCTGCGCGTCGGCGCCGGACCCCGTGACCGCGACGACCGTCCCGAGCCCGAACTGGTCGTGTGTGACCCTGTCCCCCACCGCGAGCGAGATGACCGGCTTCTCGGTCGCGCGCCGCGTGGCGAAACCGGCGGGGCCCGACCGGGAGCGGGACGTGGACAGCGAGGACGTGATCCCCGACGTCGGCCCGGCGGGGGCGGCCATCGGGCCGGTGCGCTTCCACGCCAGATGCTCGCCCGGAATCTCCTCCAGGAAGCGCGACGGCGGATTGTACGAGGGCTGGCCCCACGCGCTGCGCATCGACGACCGGGTCAGATAGAGCCGCTCGCGGGCGCGTGTGATGCCGACGTACGCCAGCCTGCGCTCCTCCTCAAGCTCCTTCGCCTGGCCGAGCGCGCGCATGTGCGGGAAGACGCCGTCCTCCATGCCCGTCAGGAAGACGACGGGGAATTCCAGACCCTTGGCGGTGTGCAGCGTCATCAGTGTGATGACTCCGGAGCCGTCCTCCTCCTCGTCGGGGATCTGGTCGGAGTCGGCGACCAGCGCGACCCTCTCCAGGAATTCGGCGAGCGTCCCGGACGGGGCCGCGGCGGGCGCGTCGGCACCGGCGTCCGCACCGGTGTCCGCACCGGCCGCCTGCGCCCGCTCCTGCTCGAACTCCAGCGCCACGGCGGCGAGTTCCTGCAAGTTCTCGATCCGCGTCTCGTCCTGCGGGTCCGTCGACGCCTGCAACTCCGCCAGATAGCCGGTCCGTTCCAGCACGGCCTCCAGGACCGTCGCCGGACCGGCGCCGGACTCCACGACCGTACGCAACTCCTCCATCAGCGTGTTGAAGCGCTTCACCGCGTTCGACGAGCGGGCCGCCATGCCGTACGCCTCGTCGACCCGGCGCAGCGCCTGCGCGAAGGAGATCTTCTCCCGCACCGAGAGCGCGTCGATCATCGCCTCGGCCCGGTCGCCGATGCCGCGCTTGGGCACGTTCAGGATCCGGCGCAGCGGGACGCCGTCCTCCGGATTGGCGAGCACACGCAGATAGGCCAGCACGTCGCGGACCTCCTTGCGCTCGTAGAAGCGCACACCGCCGACGACCTTGTACGGCAGGCCGACGCGGATGAAGATCTCCTCGAAGACACGCGACTGCGCGTTCGTCCGGTAGAAGACGGCGACGTCGCCCGCCCTGGCCTCGGACGCGTCCGTCATCCGGTCGATCTCGTCGGCGACGAACTGCGCCTCGTCGTGCTCGGTGTCCGCCACGTACCCGGTGATCAGGGCGCCCGCTCCCGCGTTCGTCCACAGATTCTTGGGCCGCCGGCTCTCGTTGCGCTCGATGACCGCGTTGGCCGCGCTGAGGATCGTCTGCGTGGAGCGGTAGTTCTGCTCCAGCAGGATCGTCGTCGCGTCCGGGTAGTCCTCCTCGAACTGGAGGATGTTGCGGATCGTGGCACCGCGGAACGCGTAGATGGACTGGTCCGCGTCGCCGACGACGCACAATTCGGCCGGGTCCTGCCCCTCGCCCGAGAGGCCGACCAGTTCCCGCACCAGGGTGTACTGCGCGTGGTTGGTGTCCTGGTACTCGTCCACCAGGACGTGGCGGAAGCGGCGGCGGTAGTGCTCGGCGACGTCCGGGAACGCCTGGAGCAGATGGACCGTCGTCATGATGATGTCGTCGAAGTCCAGCGCGTTGGCCTCGCGCAGCCGCGCCTGGTACATCCGGTACGCCTCGGCGAGCGTCTTCTCGAAGGGGTCCGTGGCCTGGCCGGCGAAGGTCTCCTCGTCGATCAGCTCGTTCTTCAGATTCGAGATCTTGGCACTGAACGCCTTCGGGGGGTGCCGCTTGGGGTCCAGGTCGAGATCGCGGCAGACCAGGGCCATGAGCCGCTTGGAGTCGGCCGCGTCGTAGATCGAGAACGAGGACGTGAAGCCGAGCCGCTTCGACTCCCGGCGCAGGATACGCACGCAGGCGCTGTGGAACGTCATCACCCACATGGCGTTGGCGCGCGGTCCGACGAGCTGTCCGACGCGCTCCTTCATCTCGCCCGCGGCCTTGTTGGTGAACGTGATCGCCAGTATCTCGCCCGGATGCACACTGCGGGTCCCCAGCAGATGCGCGATCCGGTGCGTCAGCACCCGGGTCTTGCCGGAGCCCGCCCCGGCCACGATGAGCAGCGGTGACCCGGTGTGCACGACGGCGGCGCGCTGCTCGTCGTTCAGCCCTTCGAGCAGCGCCGCCGGGTCCACGACCGTGCGCGGCGCGCCGTCTCGGTGGTACGCATCCCTGGGCGGGGGCACGTCGAACTTCCCTCCGAAGAGATCGTCGGGCACCTGTTCCGGAGCGGTGTCCTCGGGTGGCGGCGGGGGCTCCTCGGCCGAGGGCTGGAGGTCCGCCAGGAAGCTGTCGTCAAAGAGGCTGCTCATCGCTTCCTGAGTCTAGGGTGCCGCACTGACAGCCCGCCGCCACATGGCCTCGCGGGGTCACCGCCGAGTGCGTGCGGCAAAGGTCACGGAAATGTATCGGGCATATCGGCCACCAACCTTCACAGCGGCACCACGAATTGGCTAGCGTGCACGCCGAGGCCGTCCGTACTCCACCGGCGATCAGCGCCAAGCGGGCTGCCTGCGCCGAATCCGGGCTTCCCGAAGGGGGTCCGGAACCGGGGACCCACCATGTTCCACCGGGGTGAATCGGGCCGTGTTCCCGGCCCGTAGGGCAGCCTTCCGTTCCGCCCGAACCCGACAGCTAACCCGGTAGGCGGTCCACGGAAGGAGATGCCTGCCTTGGCATCGCACCGCAAATCGCGCGGCCGTACCGGCGTGCGCGCGAACACACCGGCCGTCGGTTTCACGACGGCCGCCCTCGCCTCGGTCACGCTGCTGTCGACGCAGAGCGCCACCGCCGCGCCCGCGGAGCCCAAGCCCTCCATAGAAGAGGTGCAGAAGAAGGTCGACGACCTGTACCGGCAGGCCGGTACGGCGACGCAGCAGTACAACAAGGCGAAGGAGGCGACCGACACGCAGCGCAGGTCGGTCGACCGGGTCCTGGACGATGTCGCCAAGAGCGCCGAGAAGGTCAACGAGGCGCGGCGCGCCCTCGGTACGTACGCGGCGGCGCAGTACCGCGCCGGTGCGGTCGGCCCCACGGCCGCACTGATGTTCGCGGACAGCCCGGAGTCGTACTTCGAGCAGACCCAGCTGATGGGCCGGCTGACCGACCGCCAGCAGGAGGCCGTCGAGGACTTCCAGAAGGAGCAGCGGTCCGCGGCCGAGCAGCGCGTCGAGGCGACGAAGGGCCTGGAGGCGCTGACGGAGTCGCAGGCGTCCCTCAAGGCCGGCAAGCAGAAGGTCCAGAACAAGCTCGCGGCGGCGCGTTCGCTGCTGTCGGACCTCACGGCCGAGGAGAAGGCGCGGCTCGCCGCGCTGGAGCGGAAGAAGGAGGAAGAGGCGCGCCGCAAGGCCGAGGCGAAGGCCAAGGAGGAGGCCGCGGAGCGCAGGCGTCAGGAAGAGGCGCGGCAGCGGGAGGCGCCCGCGACCGGAGGCGGCGCGGACACGGGCTCGGGCGGCGGTTCGGGTGTCACGGACGGTACGTACGCGGCCAAGGCCGAGAAGGTCCTCGCGTTCGCCCGCGCGCAGATCGGCAAGCCGTACGTGTGGGGCGCCACCGGCCCCAGCTCCTACGACTGCTCGGGTCTGACGGGCGCCGCGTGGAAGGAGGCGGGCGTCCAGCTGCCGCGTACGACCTGGGACCAGGTGAAGGTCGGCACGCGCGTCGCCACGGCGGACCTGCTCCCCGGCGACCTGGTGTTCTTCTACGACGACATCAGCCACGTCGGCATCTACCAGGGCGACGGCAAGATGATCCACGCGCCGAAGCCGGGGGCGAACGTGCGTGAGGAGTCCATCTACACGATGCCGATCTACGGCAGCGTGCGCCCGGCCTGAGCCGCCCGCCGGGGTGGCGGCTCGGCGCCCGGCCGTCCGGGGGAAAGGCGGCGGCGCCCGGCCGTCGTCCCCGGAGGGGACGTCACGGGCGGCGTCCCCTCGACGCCATGCACACGAGCGGTCCACACCCCACGCGCGGTGATCACCGAGAGCGGGCCGGTGGCGCCATGCCGTCGGGCTCGCGGTCCGGGCGTACCGGCGAGGCGCCCCCCTGGCCGCCATGAGACCCGGTGCCGACGCCCCTGAGCGCGGCGGGGGCGCGGCGACGGTGCGCCCACCGGGTCGTCCTCGCCGTCCGCCCGGACGGGCGGGCACCGCGCCGCCGTCCACCTCGCGCACGACCTGCCGGCTGCCGCGAGCGTCGCCCGGCAGCCGCCCGGCAGCGGCCGGGCGACGTGGGCCCGACCCCTCCGGTCCGGGCCCGCGCCCCGGCCTCCGTACCACCGCTCGTACGCCGCGCGTACCGGTGTCGTCGGATCGGTCAGGTTCTGTCCGGGACTGTCGAATCCGGTGGGAAACCGGTGGCCACAATCCGTCACCGAGCAACCGGCTCCGGGCAATTGCGGCCATGGCGCCGCGCTGCCGTGACGACCGCGCCTAGCGTCCTCCCGTCAGGAACCCGCACGGAACAGAGCCGGAACGAAGGATGTGGACGCCCCCGTGGCAGCGCACCGCCGACCCCGATCGAAGCACCGGCCGTTCAGCGGCCCGTACGGCCGTACGGCGGCCACTCTCGCCCTCGCGGGGGCCGCGACGGCCACCGGGCTCGAAGGCTCCGCACACGCCGAACCGCGCCTCACACCGGCTCAGGTGAAGGCGAAGGCCGACAGGCTCCACCACGAGGCGGAGGCCGCCACCGAGAAGTACAACGGGGCGAAGGAGAGGGCGGACGACGCGCGGACCGCGCTGGACAGGCTGCGCGACGAGGCCGCCCGGCGGACGGAACGGCTCAACGCCTCGCGCAACGCGCTCGGTTCGATCGCCACCGCCCAGTACCGCGCGGGCGGTCTGGACCCCGCCGTACAGCTCGCCCTCAGCTCCGACCCCGACGGTTATCTGCGCGGGGCGGAACTCGCCGAACGGGCCGGCTTCCAGCAGGCCGGGGCCGTCAGCAGGATGCGCGCGCAGCTCGTGGACATCGGCCACCTCCGTAAGAAGGCCGATGGAAAGCTCACCGACCTGAAGAGTCGTCAGGCCGAGCTGGCCTCGCACAAGTCGACCGTGCGCGGGAAGCTCGCCGACGCCCGGAAGCTCCTCGACCGGCTCACCGCCGACGAGCGCGCGCGGTACGAGGGGGGCGCCGGGGCGGGCGCCCCGCGCGCCGACCGCTCGCGCCCCGGCGCCGCCACCGCGGGCGTGGCCGCGCCCAACGCCCGCGCCGCCGCCGCGATCGCCTACGCGCGCGGAGCGATCGGCAAGCCCTACGTGTGGGGCGCGACGGGCCCCGACGGGTTCGACTGCTCCGGGCTGACCCAGGCCGCCTGGCGGTCGGCCGGAGTCGCCCTCCCCCGCACCACGTACACGCAGATCAACGCGGGCCGGCGGGTCTCCCGCTCCCAGCTCGCCCCGGGCGACCTGGTGTTCTTCTACTCGGGGATCTCGCACGTCGGGCTCTATGTCGGCGGCGGACAGATGATCCACGCCCCTCGGCCGGGCGCCGGTGTGCGGTTGGCCCCGATCGACCAGATGCCGTTCGCGGGCGCCGCCCGCCCCGCCTAGGGCCTGTCGTGTCATCGAACCGGCGCCGTCCGCCCGAGGGGCGGGTCCCACGGCGTCCGGTGCGTGCGCTCGCCAGGCGGGGGATCGCCCTCGTACCGGGCGTACTCGGGCGGCTCACGGCAACGCGGCGGGGCCGCGTGCCAGGCACCGTGTGCCGGACGCCGCGTGCCGGACACCGGCCCGAAGACAGTCCTGGGGGTGCCCGTGAGGCGCCCACCCGGCCCAGGCGCGGATGCCGTGCCGCGCCCGCCGCACGACGATGACGCCATGGGACACGCAAGGGCCCGCGCGGCGGCGCTCACTCTCGGCGCGGCACTCGTCCTCGCACCGGTCGGCGTCACCCCCGACGGCTGCGGCGACCTCTCCGGCGGCCGGCTCTGCGTCGAGGGCCCGGTGGGCGGCCGGGGGACTTTCACGACCCGCTACGTGCGGCACGACACGGAGAGCGGCCACCCGCCGACCGTCCGACTCGGTTACCAGCGCAAGGACGCGCGGATCACCGCGTTCCCCGGCTGGTTCGGCGTCCTCCGTACGGAGGGCGGCTCGGCCGCGCTGACCGGCACGCTCGACACGGAGCCCGGCGAATGCGTCCGGGGGCTGCTGCACCACGACGGCCGGGAGTACGTCACCGAGTGGCTCTGCCGGGACTGAACGCCCCCGCCGGCGCCGCGGCCGGAACCCCCTGCGACCCCCGCCTTCCGACGAGGCGGAGTCACACCAGCCTGCGCGCCGTGGCCCACCGGGTCAGTTCGTGCCGGTTGGAGAGCTGGAGCTTGCGCAGCACCGCCGAGACGTGCGACTCGACCGTCTTCACCGAGATGAACAGCTGCTTCGCGATCTCCTTGTAGGCGTACCCGCGGGCGATCAGCCGCAGCACCTCGCGCTCGCGCTGGGTGAGGCGGTCCATGTCCTCGTCCACCGGCGGCGCGTCCGTCGAGGCGAACGCGTCGAGGACGAAGCCCGCCAGCCTCGGCGAGAAGACCGCGTCGCCGTCCTGGACCCGGAAGACCGAGTCCACCAGGTCCGTACCGGTGATCGTCTTGGTGACATAGCCGCGCGCACCGCCGCGGATCACACCGATCACGTCCTCCGCGGCGTCGGACACCGACAGCGCCAGGAAACGCACCGGGTCCTCGGCCGCCGCCATCAGCGGCGCGCAGCGGCGCAGGACCTCCACGCCGCCGCCGCCGGGAAGGTGCACGTCGAGCAGGACGACCTCGGGGCGGGTGGCGGTGATGACCGAGACGGCCTGGTCGACGTCGGCGGCCTCGCCGACGACCTCCACGCCCGTGGTCGCGGTCTGCCCGATCTCGGCCTGGACACCGGTGCGGAACATCCGGTGGTCGTCGACCAGCACCACCCGCACCCGCCTGCCCCCGGGCTCTCCCCCGCCGCCGTCGCCACCCGTGCCGGTCGTCCCGCTGGTGTCGGTCATGCCTCCGCCGCCCTCTCCATCTCAAGCTCCACTTCCGTGCCCCCGTCGGGCGCCGAACGGACCCGCGCCGTACCGCCGTTGCGTTCCATCCGGCCGAAGATCGACTCCCGTACGCCCATCCTGTCGTCGGGCACCGCGTCCGGATCGAACCCGGGCCCGCGGTCCCGTACGGAGACGAAGACCATCCGGCCCTCGACCTCCGCGTAGACCTGCACCGCGCCGCCCTCGCCACCGTACTTGGCGGCGTTGACCATCGCCTCGCGTGCCGCCTGCATCTGTGCGGCCAGTTTCTCGTCGAGCGGGCAGTCGCCGACCACCACGACCTCGATCGGCACGCCGTGGTAGTCCTCCACCTCGGCGGCGGTCGCCTTCACTGCCTCGGCGAGGGTGTCGGGCTCGTTCTCCTCGTCCTTGCCGGTGCCTTCGGGCTTGTAGAGCCAGGCGCGCAGCTCGCGCTCCTGCGCGCGGGCGAGCCGCCGGACCTCGCCGCCGTCGTCCGCGTTGCGCTGGATCAGCGTGAGCGTGTGCAGGACGGAGTCGTGGACGTGCGCGGCGACCTCGGCGCGTTCCTGGGCGCGGATGCGCATCAGGCGCTCGTCGGACAGGTCCTGGGTCATCCGTACGAGCCAGGGGCCGCCGAGCAGCGCGACTCCGGCCACGACGGCGATGGCCGCGGTGAGGACGTTGCCGAGCTGGGCCGCCGAGCCGCGTACGACCATGAAGACGGTCAGGCCCATGCCGACGAGGGCGACACCGGCGAGCCCGCGCGCGATCTGGAAGACCCTGCGGCGCCTGCTGTCGGTCGAGAGCGAGGCCCACTGGGCGCGGCGGGCGTTGTCCGCCTGGCGCCAGACCAGGACGACACCGGCGCCGATGAGCAGCGTCGGCCAGATGTAGTTGCCCGCGCCGCCGCGCCCCAGGTCGGCGCTTGCGACGAAGACGGTGCCGACGACGAAGAGGGCGATGATCGCGAAGGTCTGTCCCCGGTCGGGTTTACGGAGCCTTCGCCGTCCGTCGCCCGTCGTCTCGAAGAGCGGGCGCGTCTCGGTGGGGGTGCCGCCCACACCGAGCGGTACGACGATCCAGAAGATGGCGTACAGCAGCGCCCCGAGCCCCTGCGCCAGGAACAGGGCGAGGAAGACGAGCCGCACCCAGCCGACCGGCAGTCCCAGATGGCCCGCGAGCCCGCGGGCGACGCCGCCCAGCAGTCTGCCGTCCGCGCTGCGGTAGAGCTTGCGCAGGGGCTGGTCGTCGGCCCCCGGCGCCGTCCCCGACGCCCGGCTCCGGCTCCGGGGCGCGCCCGAGGGCCCCGCGCCCGGGGACGACGGGGAAGACGGGGGCGGGGTTGGCGTGGCGACCGGCATGCCACTGATGGTCACACGGCGGTGCGGGCCCTGGCATCAGGGCTGCGCCCTGAGAGCGGCCCCGAGAACGCCCCTGACGCCAGCCGGCCGGCCCCGGCCGAATATCAGGGGCGGGCCAGGGTCGGTGCGGGTGGAGACCGGGCGGGCGGGCGGTCACCATGGAGCCATGACTCGGTCCGCCCCGCACACCTCGACCCAGCCGCCGCAGCCCCGGCCCCCTCAGCTGGTGCGCGCGCCGCGGCAGAAGGTCGTGGCGGGCGTCTGCGGCGGGCTGGGGCGGTACTGCGACCTGGACCCGGTCATCTTCCGGATCGTGATCGTCGTGCTCACGCTGACCGGTGGCATCGGGCTGATCTTCTACGGCTTCGCCTGGCTGCTCGTCCCGCTCGACGGTGAGGTCGAGAACGAGCTGCGGCGGCTGCTGTCGGGCCGCGTCGACGGCGCGTCCCTGATCGCCGTGCTGCTCGCGCTCGTGGGCTGCGGCCTGTTCCTGTCGATGCTCAACAACGGCGAGACGCTCGGTTTCGCCACGCTGCTGTCGATCGCCGTGATCGGCGCGGCGGTCTGGTCGCAGCGGCGGTACACGACCGCCCAGGAGGGCGGCCCGCTCGATCCGGGTACGGCGGCGGCGGTGGCCGAGGCACCCCCGGAGACGAAGGCTCCGCCGACGCCGGGCAGTCCGTCGTGGTGGCGCGACCCGATCGTCAAGGACGGTACGACGGGGCCGTCACCGTCCGGGTATCTCTGGGGCCCGGACGACGAGGCCGACGACGCGGGGCGCGGCTCCGGGCGCCGGGGCGCGGGCAGGCGTAAGTCGTCCGGGGGCCCGTGCGGTCGGCAGGGTCCGCGCGGGATCGGCGGGCGGATCTTCCTGCTGGCGCTGCTCGCGGGCGGTCTCGCGCTGCGGCTGTCGTGGGACACCCGTCCGCTCGGTACGAGCCTTCAGACCGGCCTCGCCGTCGCGCTGGGTGTCTTCGGTCTCGGGCTCGCGGTGAGCGCCTTCCTGGGACGTACGGGCTTCGGCACGATCTTCCTGACCGTCGTGACCGCGGGTCTGCTGGCGGGCTCGTCGGCCGTCCCGAAGGACATCGGCACGGAGTGGGTCCGCAAGACCTGGAGCCCGGCGGCGGTCGCGTCGGTGGCGCCGGCGTACGAACTGGGCACCGGGGTGGGGAAGCTCGACCTGACCGCCGTGGACGTCCCGGCGGGCGGCACCCTCCGTACGAAGGCGGAGGTCGGCGCCGGACAGCTGAAGGTCGTGGTGCCGCGCGACGTGACGCTGAGGGTCCACGCGGAGGCGGGGCTCGGCGACATCCGGCTCCCCGGTGAGCCGCCGAACGACATCGACCTCTCACCGGCACAGGAGCGGACGCGTACGGTGGCCCCGCCCAAGGGCGTGAAGCCGGCGGGCACACTGGACCTCCGGCTGGAGGTCGGTGTCGGACAGGTGGAGGTGACCCGTGCCGCTGCATGAGTTCAAGCCGGGCAAGCTGGTGGCCGGCCTGGTCGTGATGGGCGCGGCCACCGTCTTCGCCGGTGACGCGGAGGGCTGGTGGGACGCCCCCTGGTACGTGATGGTGCCGATCATCTGTGGCGGCCTGTCCCTGGCAGCCGTGGTGTCGCTGGCGGACTACCGCATCCGGCGCCGTCTGTCGGCCAGGGCCGCGTCCAGGGAGAGGACCGACGCGCCCGCGAGTACGAGCGGCAGCCAGGCCATGAGGTAGGCGAGGTCGTTGCCGTAGTAGTAGGGCTCCGACTGCCAGCTCACTGTCAGCCACAGGCTCAGTGAGATCAGCGCGCCGCCGAGCGCCGCGAGCCGGGCCAGCAGCCCGGCGAGGGTGCCGAGGCCGACGGCCACTTCGCCGATGCCGATGGCGTAGCCGAAACCCTCGGGGTTCTTGAGGGAGAGGTCGACGAGCGCGGGAACGGCGGAGCTGTCCCGCACGCTTCTCATCAGCTCGCCGACGGAGCCGGGCCCGGTCGCCGACATGAAGGCGCTGTCGGTGAGTTTGTCGAGTCCCGCGTAGATGAAGGTCACTCCGAGGAAGATCCGCAGCGGCACCAGGGCGTACCTGGTCGCCGTGGCCTTCCAGCCCTGCCGCTCACCGTCGGTCGTCCCGAAGGTGTCTGTCCGGTATCCGTGCGCCATCGCGCGCCCGCCCTTTCCGCCGCCCACGTCGCTCGCAGAGCTTGATTGTGCCCGCGTGCCTCGTACATGCATACGGATGGGACGGAGCCGGTGCTCAGTGGACGCCTCCGGCGCGCGGATCAGTCCAGGACGTCGATGGGCATCCGGTTGGTCTCGACGCCCGCCGCGGTGACGACCTGCACATCGAGGCGGCCGGGTTCGACGTCCACCGGCACGGGCACGGTGAGCACCGTGTCCGACGGGTTCCGGAAGCCGCCGGGGACGGGGACGAGCGGTACATGGACATGCACGGGCCCGATCCGTACGACCATCGCGCCGAGCCGGTCCGGCGTGCCCGCGCCGGGCGGCACGAAGCCGGTCCCCCTGATCTCGATGTCGTCACCGGTGCGGATCGGCGCGTCCAGGTCCCCGGCCTCCCTGGCCCGTACGACCGACAGCACCACCGGACGGCCGCCCTCCGCCCACTTCGCGGCGAAGTACGTGGCGGCCGAGACCGTCACCAGCAGGGCGAGCGCCCATGGCAGATCGGGCAGTTGCTCGGGGCGGCGGGCCAGGCGTACGGCCGAGAACAGCACGGCGACGGCCGTCACCAGCGTGTACTGGACGTCGGCGAAGCTGCCGCGTCCGGCGTCGTCGCAGAGCAGGTCGGCGAGGCGGGGGCGCTCGGCCCGTACCTTCTGGAGGCGCCGGTCCGCGACGCGTACGCCCACCACGCGGCGGACGGTGACGGCGATCGCGCACACCACGGCCAGCACGGTCAGCATGCCCGCGCCACGGCCGAGTTCGAGCCCGGCGATCAGTTCGTCGCGGGCACCGTGGTCGGACGCGCCGGCGAGCTGGAGCGCGAGCACCAGCACGGCGAAGACAAGCAGCAGCACCCACGCGGAGGCGACGGTGCGGGAGGTCGACAGCCGGTTGTCCTCGCCGATGACCGGGGCGAGGAGGCCGCCGCGCGTACGGTGCAGCCTGGCCGCGCCGGTCAGCAGTCCGGCCACGGCGAGGCCGGCGACGAGCCCCGCCGTACGGGCGACGGTCCAGCCCGCGCCGATCGCGGTCCCGGCCAGCGCGAGGGCGAACACGGCGAGGCCGCCCCACACCACGATCAGCGTGTGCCGCCAGACGGCGAGCAGCCACGCCTCGCCCGCCTCGCGGCTGCGGTCGGCGACGGCGCGCGCCGACTGGGTGAGTTCGTCGGACACCCACTGCCTGGACGCACCCGGGGAGTGCGCGAGCGCGGCGGGCAGGCCGTGCCCGGCCGCGAACTCCTCGCGTTTGGCGACGAACGCCGCGACCGCCAGCCGGTGCCCCTCGGGGGCACCGACCGGACAGTTCCCGCACGTACAACCCCCGCCGTGGGTGCCTTGTCCCACCACTTGCACCGTCACGCCGAACGCCGCCTTCCCCGCCCCGCACCCATGGCTCTCGCCGGGTGAACTTCCTTGCTGTGACTGGGAATTGTGCCGTATCCGGGAGGGTGTCAGACGCCGAGGACGAGATACGCGAAGCCGAGATACCCCCGGTAGCCGCCGAGATAGCCCTCCCGGTGCCGGGCGGCGGTGGCACGGGCTTCCGCGTGCAGCGGATGGTGCGGGTTCTCCATGGCCCAGCGCTCGCCCCAGCCGGCCCGGCCGTTGGACTCGAAGACATCCCATTCACGCTGGTCGGCGACGGTCGTACGGAGCGGGGCGAAGCCCGCGTCGGCGGCGGCCCGGACCAGGTCGTCCAGCGAGCCGACGAGTTCGTCCTCCTGGCCGCCGAGTCCCGTGAGGGCGGCGGGGGTCGGCTTCCGCGTCCAGAATCCGTCGCCGAAGAGCACCCGCCCGCCGGGCTTGACGGTCGCGCGCAGGGCGCGCAGCGCCTCCCGGGTCGAGCCGGGCCAGGCGTGGACGGCCCCGATGCAGACGGCGAGGTCGTAACCGGTCCCCGGCCACCCCTCGGCGGAGCGCTCGTGGAACGTCACGCGACCGTCCAGCCCCCGCTCGCCGGCGAGCCGCCGTCCCCGCGCCACGGCGGCGGGGTCCTTCTCCACACCGTCCCCGGTGCTGCCGGGAGCCCTTTGGACCAGCCTCAGCAGCAACTCACCCCAGCCACACCCGAGATCGACCACCCGCCCGCCCTCGGGCACGGCACAGGCGTCGATCAGCGAGCGGGCGTGCTCTTCGGAGAGAGGGGCGTTCCAGGTCAGGAGGGGGTTGTTGGGGGCGGCGAGGACGGCGTGGAGTGCGTCGTGGTCGGACATGGCGGAGACGTTCGCACACGTGGCCGGCGCGGTGCGAGCCAATTGCGACGGCCTACAGGTTGTCGACGTCCGCGAGGTCGATGTCGATGTCGAACGGGACGGAGAGCTTCAGCCGCTCGTGAAAAGTGCCGACCAAGGCGTACGACCGCGTGACCTCGGCCAGTTCGTACACCTGGACGACCGGGTGGTCGTTCGCCCCCGCCATCTCCACCAGCCAGAAGTTCTGGATGCCGGCCCGCGCGTATTTGTGCGGCTTGGTGTCGCGGTCACGAGACTCGGAGTCGGGCGAGACCACCTCGACCGCGAGGCGGACGTCCGCCACGTCGAAGCGAGTCCGCTGTCGGCTGGTCACCGCCTCGGCCCGGACGACACAGATGTCCGGCTCGGGGCCGTTGTGTTCATCGAGCCGGACGGTCATCTCGCGCCGGACACGCAGTTCCGGTGGAGCGGTGCGACGCAGTCCGGCCACCAGCATGTCGATCACGATGCTGTGGAAATCTCGCTGCGGACTCGCGAAAACCAGGCTTCCGTCGATCAACTCTGTATGCGGCGGGAGGCCGGGCAGCGTATCCAGGTCATCCACGGTGCAACCGTCCTGCGGCGGCACCGGCCACGAAGTGGTACGCAGCGGCTCAGCGGCCATGGTGGTTCCTCCCATGGATGGGATTCTGCTCCGTACGGAGCCTACCCAGGGCATATGCCAATGCCGCCACCCAAACGAATGAGCGACGGCATCGGCGTTGACCCGGGGGAGATGGTCACTCCCACTCGATCGTGCCCGGCGGCTTGCTCGTCACGTCCAGGACCACGCGGTTCACGTCCGAGACCTCGTTCGTGATGCGGGTGGAGATCTTCGCCAGTACGTCGTACGGCATCCGCGTCCAGTCCGCCGTCATCGCGTCCTCCGACGACACCGGGCGCAGCACGATCGGGTGGCCGTAGGTGCGGCCGTCGCCCTGGACGCCCACGGAGCGGACGTCCGCGAGGAGGACCACCGGGCACTGCCAGATGTCGCGGTCGAGGCCCGCCGCCGTCAGCTCCTCGCGGGCGATGGCGTCCGCCTCGCGCAGCAGGTCGAGCCGCTCGCGGGTGATGTCGCCGACGATGCGGATGCCGAGGCCCGGCCCCGGGAAGGGCTGGCGCTGGACGATCTCGTCCGGCAGGCCCAGCTCCTGGCCCACCATCCGGACCTCGTCCTTGAACAGCTGGCGCAGCGGCTCGACGAGGGAGAACTCCAGGTCCTCGGGGAGCCCGCCCACGTTGTGGTGCGACTTGATGTTGGCGGTGCCGCTGCCGCCGCCGGACTCGACCACGTCCGGGTAGAGCGTGCCCTGGACGAGGAACTCCACCGGCTCGCCGGGCTCGGCCTCGGCGATGATCTCCGCCTGGGCCTGCTCGAAGACCCGGATGAACTCACGGCCGATGATCTTCCGCTTCTGCTCCGGGTCGGAGACCCCGGCCAGCGCGGCCAGGAAGCGCTCCTGCGCGTCGACGACCTTGAGCTGGACGCCGGTCGCGGCGACGAAGTCCTTCTCGACCTGCTCGGTCTCGCCCTTGCGCATCAGACCGTGGTCGACGTAGACGCAGGTCAGCTGTGAGCCGATCGCCTTCTGTACGAGGGCGGCGGCGACGGCTGAGTCCACGCCGCCGGAGAGACCGCAGATCGCCCGGCTGCCGCCGACCTGCTCGCGGATGGCGGCGACCTGCTCCTCGATGACGTTGCCGGTGGTCCACGTGGGCTCGATGCCCGCGCCCCGGTAGAGGAAGTGTTCGAGGACCTGCTGGCCGTGGGTGGAGTGCAGGACCTCGGGGTGGTGCTGGACGCCGTAGAGCTTCTTCTCGTCGTTCTCGAAGGCGGCGACCGGCACCACATCGGTGGAGGCGGTGACGGTGAAGCCCTCGGGGGCGGCCGAGCAGGCGTCGCCGTGCGACATCCAGACCTGCTGCTCGGCCGGGGTGCCCTCGAAGAGGGTGGAGCCCGTCTTGGAGACGTGCAGCACGGTGCGGCCGTACTCCCGCGAGCCCGTGTTGTCGACCGTTCCGCCGAGGGTCGTCGCCATCAACTGGAAGCCGTAGCACATGCCGAAGACCGGGACCCCGGCCTCGAAGAGCGCGCGGTCCACGGTCGGGGCGCCCGGCGCGTACACGGAGGACGGGCCGCCGGAGAGGATGATCGCCTTGGGGTTCTTGGCCAGCATCTCGGCCACCGGCATCGTCGAGGGGACGATCTCGCTGTAGACCCGGGCCTCACGGACGCGGCGGGCGATGAGCTGGGCGTACTGCGCGCCGAAGTCGACGACGAGTACGGCGTCGGGGGCGGCGGGGGGTACTGCTGGCACGGGCGCGGCCTTCCGGCGGTGAAGGGGTTCTGTACACCGATTCTAGCGGCGCCCGGAGACAGCTTTCCGTCTCGGCATCCGAACCCCGTGCGGGGCCGCCCGCCCTCTCGGGCATACTGGCCGCCATGCGCGAGTACTCGACCTTCTTTACCTATGGCACCGGCCCGTCCGGCTGCCATGGTCGTGCCGCTTGAGCTGACAAGCGACTTCCCAGGCGCCCCGGGCCGGCAAGGCCCGGGGCGTTCTGTGTCGTCCGGGCCGGAAGTCCGCCGCCCGGGGCCTCCCCCTTCGTAAAGAGGAGCCCTTCATGACCGTCACCGACCGCACCGGCGCCCGCACCGACGAGGCCGCCACCCTGATCGACGGCGCGCGGGAGCGGATCGACGCGCTCGACGACCGGATCATTGGTCTCGTGCAGGAGCGGATGGCCGTCTCGGCGGTGATCCAGGACGCCCGTATCACCTCCGGCGGACGCCGGGTGAATCTCTCCCGTGAGAACGAGATCCTGGGCCGCTTCCGGGACGCGCTCGGCACGCCGGGCACCTCGCTCGCGATGACGCTGCTGGAACTCTCGCGCGGCCGGATCTGACCGGACCCGGCCTACGGACATGGGTTCGGGCGCATCCTCACCCGTACGGCGCGTGACCGGACCCACCGGGCCTTCGTTGGTCCCGATGTCCGTGTCAGCCAGGGGCGGGCCCGAACAAACCACGCGTGGCTTCGCTGGGGCGTGTGGCGTACCGCAGGTACGTCGTGGGACCTCACTCCAGCGCGAGTGGCCGGTCGGCAGGGGACAGCATGCCCGGTCACCCCAAGAGCGGTCGGCACCGGGGACGCCCGGCGCCGGCCGCATACGGATACGGCTCCCTCCCGTGTCCAGCCGTTCGCCCGACCGCTTCCCCGCTCCGTCCGTCCACTCGTCCACCGTCCCGTACTCGCGGCGCCCACCCCCCCCGGCGCCGCGTTCCGGCACCGCGCGCCGCCCTGACGCCACGGTGCCGGCGACATGGGCCCCGCAGGCGCCCGTCCGACTCGGTTCGGACCGGGCCCGCGGGGCCCTTGCCGCGCTCGGCCGCACACCGCGACCGGCCCATGTGACGCGCGCCACATAAAGATTCCGTGAGGGAATGGGCAACCATCTGTTCAGGCCACACGTCCACCATGAGACACAGCGGACTCCTCTGCGCATCGGTGGAGCGGGACCGCGGGAGCGGAGGCGCTGCACTCGGAGGGGGGTGCAGCGCCTCCGCTCCGTCGGGGCACCCGCCGCTACGGCTTCTTCTTCGGCGGGACCGCAGGCATCCCGAGGAACGGCAGCTTCAGCGCCCCGAAGGCCGAGGCCGGGACCGCCGGCGACTTCGGCGCCACCGCCGCCGTCCGTACGTACGCCGCCCCGGCCGACTGCTCCGGACGCGGGTCCTCCTCCCCCTTGTTGGGCCAGAGGGACATCGCGCGCTCGGCCTGCGCGGTGATCGTGAGCGAGGGGTTGACGCCGAGGTTGGCCGAGACCGCCGAGCCGTCGACGACCGAGATGCCCGGGTGGCCGTAGAGCCGGTGGTACGGGTCGATGACACCGCGCTCGGCGTCGGCTCCGATGGGGCAGCCGCCGAGGAAGTGGGCGGTGAGCGGGGTGCCCATCAGCTCACCGACGTTCGAGCCGGCGAAGCCGTTGATCTCCTCGGCGAGCAGGGTCGCCGTCCGCGTGCCCTCGGCTATCTGCTTGGGGTTGGGCGCACCGTGCCCCTGACGTGCCGTCAGCAGTCCCTTGCCGACGCCGCCCCGCTTGCGGTACGTCGTCAGCGAGTTGTCCACCGACTGCATGACCAGTCCGATGATGGTCCGCTCCGACCAGTGCCGGTTGGAGAGTGAACGGGCGGCCATGACGGGGTGTCTGACCATGCCGCCCAGCCAGCCGGCGATGCGGCGCCCGTTCTCGCTGTAGGGGACCTGGAGGATCGAGAGCGAGCCCATCGCGTTCGATCCCTTGCCGTAACGGACCGGTTCCACATGGGTGTTGGCGTCGGGGTGGAAGGAGGAGGTGATGGCGACACCACGGGTGAAGTCCGCCCCGCTCCCCCGGCCGAGCGCGGCCCCGTGCTTCTTCCGGTAGCGCCGGTCGGTGGTCTGGGCGCCCACCAGGGCCTCGGAGTTGGTCCGGGTCAGCTCACCGAGCCGGTCGGAGAGCCGGGGCAGCCGCCCCTGGTCCTTCATCGTGTGCAGCAGCGTCTGGGTCCCGTAGGTCCCCGCCGCGAGCACGACGTGACGGGCCCTCAGCACCCGTGGCGCCGACTTGCGCCGGTGGGTGGGGACGGTCGCGACGCGGTGGCCGCCGTCCGGGTCCTCGGAGACGCCGACGACGGTCGTCATGGGGCGGATCGACGCCCCGGCCTGTTCGGCGAGGTGGAGGTAGTTCTCGTTGAGGGTGTTCTTGGCGCCGTGCCGGCAGCCGGTCATGCACTCGCCGCACTGGGAGCAGGCTCGGCGGGACGGACCGGCGCCGCCGAAGTACGGGTCGCCGACGGACGCGCCGGGCTCGGCCACCGCCGTACCGTCGGCGTCCTGGCCGTCACCGAAGAAGACGCCGACCGGTGCCAGACGGAAGGTGTCACCGACGCCCATCGCCTGCGCGGTCGCCTTGAGATGGACGTCCGAGGGCGTCATCGTCGGGTTGAGCCTGACGCCGAGCATCCGTCGCGCCTGGTCGTAGTACGGGGCGAGTTCGGCCTGCCAGTCGGTGATGCCGGCCCACTGCCGGTCCTCGAAGAACGGCTTCGGCGGTACGTACAGCGTGTTCGCGTAGTTGAGCGAGCCGCCGCCGACACCGGCGCCCGCGAGGACCATCACATTGCCGAGCAGATGGACCCGCTGGATGCCGAAGAGACCGAGGGCCGGGGCCCAGAGATAGTTCTTGATGTCCCAGGAGTTCTTGGGGAGGGTGCCCGGTGTGAAGCGGCGGCCGGCCTCCAGGACACCGACGCGGTACCCCTTCTCGGTCAGCCGCAGCGCGGAGACCGCGCCGCCGAAGCCGGACCCGACGACGATGACGTCGTAGTCGTACCCGTCGTCGGGGTCGTGGTCGGCATGGGTGTCCCGTGACATCGGCTCTCCTTCGTCGGATCAGCGCAGCCGGAAGGTCTTGAGCGCGCGCAGGCTCCTGGTCATGAACGCCGCGTACTTCTCGTCGTCCATGCCCATCGACGGGGCCATCGGCAGTACGCGCTGCTGCGCGACGGTCTGTACCTCGGTGAATTTGAGAATGCCCTCGGAGCCGTGTCTGCGGCCGAGGCCGGACTCCTTCATGCCGCCCATCGGCGCCCGGACACTGCCGTACGCGGGGGCGAATCCCTCGTTGATGTTGACGGTGCCGGTGCGCAGCCGGGCGGCGATCGCGTGCCCGCGCCCGCCGTCGCGTGTCCACACGCTCGAATTGAGTCCGTACGGGGTGGAGTTGGCGAGCTCGACGGCCTCGTCCTCGTCGCCGAAGCGGTAGACGGAGACGAGCGGCCCGAAGGTCTCCTCCGTGCAGACCGACATCGGCGCCTCGACGCCCTCCAGGATGGTGGGCTCGTAGAAGTACGGTCCGATGTCCGGCCGCGCCACGCCGCCGGCGAGGATCCTGGCGCCCTTGGCGACGGCCTCCTCGACATGGCTGGTGACGGTCCTGAGCTGGCGTTCGCTGACGAGCGAGCCCATGTCCGCGCCGTACGCGAGCGCGCTGCCGAGCCGCATCGCCTTCGTACGGGCGACGAATCGCTCCACGAACGCGTCGGCGACCGACTCGTGGACGTACAACCGCTCGATGGAGATGCAGAGTTGACCCGCGGTGGAGAAGCAGGCGCGCACCGCGCCGGCCGCCGCCTTCTCGATGTCGGCGTCGTGCAGGACCAGCATGGCGTTCTTGCCGCCGAGTTCGAGGGAGGCGCCGACCAGCCGGCCCGCCGCGCGCTGGGCGACCTCGCGGCCGGTGCGGGTGGAGCCGGTGAACGAGATGTAGTCGCCGCGCTCGACGACCTCGGGCCCGATGACGGGCCCCTCGCCGAGCACCACCTGGAAGACCCCGGCAGGCAGTCCGGCCTCGATCAGCAGATCACGCGCCCACAGCGCGGTGAGCGCGGTCTCGGTGTCGGGCTTCATGACCACGGCGTTGCCCGCGACGAAGGCGGGCAGGGCGTCGCCGACGGAGAGCTCCAGGGGGTAGTTCCAGGGGGCGATCTGTCCGACGACACCGCGCGGCTGCCGCAGCTCGGTGACCTTGGTCAGCAGGGGCATGGCGCCGGTGTGGCGCCGGGGCCTCAGATACGAGGCGGCCTTGCGCCCGTAGTGGCGCGCCGCGACGGCGACGGCCTGGACCTCCTCGTGCGCGTGCAGCCTCGCCTTGCCGGTCTCCAGCTGGACGAGGTCGAGCACCTCGGCCTGGCGCTCCAGCAGCAGGTCGTGGAAGCGGAGCAGGACGGCGGCCCGCCGCCGTACGGAGGTCGCCGCCCAGACGGGCTGCGCGGCGCGGGCACGGGCGAACGCCTCGGCGACGTCCTCGGGGGTGGACTCGGGCAGATCGGCCAGCTTCTCGCCGGTGGACGGGCTGTGGTTAGCGGTGAGCCCGGAACCCACGACGCCTCTGACGAGCTGGGCGAGCACTTCGGGAGTGACCACGTCGGCGGCGGTGCGCACACCTGCGGGCACCGGAGCCACCGGATTGGTCGTGGGGGCCTGTGAGTCCGTCATGAGGGCGAGAGTATGCCGCCTGCCGTGACTTTGGGTACCCGCCGGTAACACCTTTTCGCGCGTCGCCCTCCGAGGCGTCCGGCGGGTCGCCGAGCCCCGCCCGCCGACCCGCCCCGAACGCGCCAGTGATCACTGGCACATAAGCCCTGATCAGGTGCTCAGGGCAGGTAATTGCTCTCGATCTCCAGATGCTCGACCACGGTCGAGAAGAGTTCCTCGCCGTCCGTCACCGCGTCCCCCTCGGCCGGCATCGCCACCCGCAGCCGCCAGTGCACGTCGTCGGTTCCCGGGACGATCAGCTCGTGGTAGCGGTAGCGGATCGGGTCCTCGGAGGAGTCCCCGTACGGCACGAAGTCGACGACGTTGTCGAACGCCTTGTCCGAGCCCGCGAACGACGAATCCCCGCTCTTGTACTCCGCCTCCTTGATCTCCGTACCGCTCTCGCCGCCGTCTTCGTAGTACTTCTGCCAGGCCGACTTCTCGGCGGGCAGGACCTCGTTGTCCGGCTTCTTCTGCACCTGGTCCATGGAGACGGTGAAGACACCGCTCGGGTCCCGGAAGGTGACACGGCTTTCCTCGGTCACGCTCTCCTGGGAGCGCCGGTACTCCTCCGGTACGGCGATCTTGGCGTCGAGGATCTCCACCTCGGAGCGGACCTCCCAGCCCTCCGGCAGCTCGTCGCCCCCGAACGGGTCGAAGACGACCAGCCCCACCACGAGGGCCGCGGCGAGGACGCCGGCGCCGAGCCCGTACTGCGCCGGCCGGTTGCGGTGCAGCACCGGCGGGACCCATCTGCTGCCGCTCGTTCCGCCGCCGGTACCCGCGCTCCGGTAGAGCCGCGTCGCCTCGGGGGAAAGCTGCGGCGGACGCGCCACCGACTCCAGCACCGCCCTCACCTCGGCGGCGGTGGGACGCGCGGCCGGGTCCTTCCGCAGGAGCTGCATCACGATCGTGCCGAACGCGCCGGAACCGCGGGCCGGCATCTGCGGCTCGGCGGAGAGCACGGCCTGGAGCGTCGCGGGTATGTTCGAGCGGCGGTACGGGGACATCCCCTCGACCGCCGCGTACAGCACGACCCCCAGCGACCAGAGGTCCGACTCGGGCCCGGGGCGCTGACCGAGCACCCGCTCGGGCGAGATGAACTCCGGTGAGCCGACGAACGCCCCGGTCTCGGTGAGTCCCTGCTGCCCCTCGACCTGGGCGATGCCGAAGTCGCTGAGTACGACGCGGTCGGCGCGCCCGAGCAGGACGTTGTCCGGCTTCACGTCGCGGTGCAGCACACCCGCCTCATGGGCGGCGTTGAGCGCGTTGAGCACGTCGAGCCCGATCCTGGCGGCCTCGCGGGGATCGAGCGTGCCCTCCTGAAGACGGTCGGCGAGCGACTGGCCGCGTACCAGCTCCATGACGATCCACGGCCTGTCGTCCTCGACGACGACGTCGTGCATGGTGACGACCGAGGGATGGTCGATCCTGGCCGCCGAGCTGGCCTCGCGGCGCATCCGCCGGTACACGGTGTCGCGCTCCTGCGCGCCCAGATGCTCGGGGACGCGCGGCTCCTTGACCGCGACGTCGCGGTCCACGATCTCGTCGTGCGCCAGCCAGACCGTTCCCATGCCGCCGTGCCCGAGCCGTGAGACGAGCCGATAGCGACCGCCCACCAGACGGCCCACCGACGGGTCGGGCTCGGCCGGGGTGTGCTGGTTCGACTGCGTCGGCCGGTACGGGGAGCCGTGGGGGACCTGGGGCGGCACCTGCGGCTGCGGCGGCTGACCGTGGTGCGGCGGCTGGTGCGACCGCGGCGGCTGCTGTCCCGGCGGCTGCGGCTGCGGCTTCGGCGGGCGGAGTCCGTAGCTGGTGGGCTCGTTCGCCCGTCCCCCATCGTTCGTCATGGGCACATCCTTACGGAAAGCGCGTCGCGATAGCCACCGGGGGACGGCAGCGGGTGCAGAGCCGTGACATCGGCCCCTCCGGCGTCAGTCGCCCGCGCCGCCGGCCTGCCAGCCGCCGAGCATGGTGTCGAACTGTGACCGGGTGGTGGACCAGTCCCGGGCGGGGCCGGACATGTAGAGCGCGTACTCGGTCGAGCCGTCGGCGGAGAAGTACATCTGGTCGATCGCGCGGCGCGGGCCGACGTACACCTGCTTCTCGTCCGTCTCGGTCCAGGTGAACTCCCACAGCGCGGCCTTGGTCTGGCCCCGGAAGGTGTTGGGTCCCAGTGAGATCCGCTGGTATCCGGGCAGGCCGTCGACGTTCTTCTCCATGTCTTTCATATGGTGGTAGGGGTCCTGGAAGTCCGGTGAGGTGTCCACGGCGATGCGCAGGAAGTGGACGCCGTCGTCGGGCGTGTAGTCGATCTGGTCGCCGTTCATCCGCCGCTCCCAGCCGTCGGGGACGATGAGGCTGAAGCCCGCGGGATCGTCCACGCGCTTCCACCCGTCCGGCACGGACGAGGACTCGGTCCCGGACGGGTCGGCCTCCCCGCCGGAGCCGGAACCGCCGTCCGGGTTCGTGTCCTTGCCGCCGTCCCCGGACGAGCCGCCGGGGTCCGGGTTCGCGCCGGCGCTCGTGCCGGGACCGTCCTTGTCGTCCGACTGCTGGAGCGCGTAGTAGCCCAGGCCACCGCCGATCAGAGCGGCGGCGACGACCGCGACGAGCACCGCTCTCCAACGGCCGCTCCCGGCGCGCGGGTTGGCCGGCTGCGCGCCGGTGACCTGCGGGTAGGCGTTCGGGGGCGTGTGCCCGTACGGCGAAGGGTACGGCGCCGGGGGCTGCTGGTGCACCGGGTACCCGCTCCCCGGATGCGGTGTGGGGGACGGGGCGGGCACGGGGCCCGCGGCCTGCCGCCGCTCCCCCTCCGCCACCTGCGCCGTCGACGCCTCGGGCTCCCGCCCGTCGAGCACGTCCCGCAGCATCCGCTCGGTCCCGGCGGCGTCCGGGCGGGCCTCGGGGTCCTTGTGGAGCAGCGCGGCGATCACCGGGGTGAGCGGCCCGGCGCGTACGGGAGCCGGCGGGTCCTCGGTGACCACGGCCTGCATGGTGGCCACCGCGGAGGTACGGCGGAAGGGGGACGTGCCCTCCACCGCGGTGTGCAGCGTCGCGCCCAGCGCCCACAGGTCGGAGGCCGGTCCGGGTTCGTGGCCGCGCACCCGCTCGGGTGCGAGGTAGTCGATGGAGCCGACGATCTCGCCGGTGCGGGTGATGGCCGAGTCGCCCTCGATGGCCGCGATCCCGAAGTCGGTGAGCAGCACCCGGCCGTCCCGCGCGAGCAGCACGTTGCCGGGCTTCACGTCGCGGTGCAGGACCCCGGCCGCGTGGGCGGCGCGCAGCGCGTCGAGCACCTGGAGGCCGATCCGGGCCGCTTCCCGCACCACGACGGGGCCCGTGGCGACGGCTTCGGCGAGCGAGGGGCCGTCCACGTACTGCATGACGATCCAGGGCCGGCCGCCGTGGTCGAGCACGTCATGGACCGTGACAACGGCGGGGTGGCTGATCCGGGCCGCGGCCCTGGCCTCTTTCTGGGTGCGGGCGTGCAGCACGGCGCGGTCGGCGGCGGTGACGTACAGGGCGGCGGTCAACTCCTTGATCGCCACAATTCTGTTGAGCAACTGGTCCTCGGCGCGCCACACTTGGCCCATACCGCCGCTGCCGATCGGCTCGGCCAGCTTGTAGCGCCCGGCGAGCACCAGTCCCTCGCGTGCTTCCACAGACTCTTCCACGTGCCCCCGCCCGTTCCTCGGAATCACAGGTTACGGAGCGGACGCGCCCACGCGGAACCTGGGCTCGCGCCTGAAACCTCACCGTGACACAGACGGCGGGGCGTGCGCGGGTTCCGGAACGGGGCGTGTCCGGCCGGTCGCCCTGCGCCCTGTCGGCCCGTCAGCCGGTCGCGGTCCGTGGGCTTTCGGCCCGTCAGCCGGTGATCCGGTAGGAGCCGATGGCCTGTTCGTAGATCTCGGAGACCTTGTCCCGCTCGCCCTCCGGTCCGATGACCTGGATGATGTGGTAGCTGTCCTTGACGATCATGGCGAGGTTCCGCACGTAGACCTCCTGACCGCTGCTGTTCTGCCAGGTGAACTGCCCCTCGGCCATGGGCTGCTGACCGACGTCGATGCGGCGCAGACCCGAGGAGGTGGCCCAGGAGGAGTCGCGGAAGGGCTGCAACTCCCGCTCCTTGTCCCGCTGGTAGGCCAGCGGGTCGTCGCCGTTGTCGGCCACGGTGTCCCGGCCCGGGACCACGATGAGTGTGTAGTCGCCCCGCCCGAAGCGGATTTGCCCGCTGTCGTTGATCGGACGGCGCTGCCAGCTCTTGTCCACGCCGATCTCGAAGCCCTCGGCGTCCTTGCGCAGGACATAGCCGTCCGCGAGGTCGGCCGACGGCCCGGACGTCGGGGAGTTGGGGTCGGCCGGCTTGTCGCCGCCGCTGTCCGGGGTGGTGTCGGGGTCCCGCGGTTCCGGCGTACCCGGCGCGCTCGGGTTCGCGCCGGCGCCGTTGCCCGAGCCCTCCTCGCCGGCCTTCGGCAGGAACAGCACGGCGAAGGCGATGGCGGCGACCATCAGCGCGAGGATCACGACGAGCAGGATGCGGCCGAGCGAGCGCGGCCCGCGTGACCCGCCGCCGCCCGGCCTCTCGCGCGGCTCGCGGTACTCCCTGTCGCCGAAGTCGTCGTCGCGGTGGTCCCGTTCGCCGTAGGGGCGTTCGGTGTGCTCGCGGTGCGGCTCGACGTATGTCTCCCCGTGCGAGGCACGCGCGACACCGCGCTGTTCGGCGGACCTGCCGCCCCTGTCCCTGCGCTCCTTGCCCTTCTTGTGGCGGTGGCGGCCGTCGCCGCGGCGGCCACGCCGCTTGCGGACCAGCTCGCCCCTGCGGCGCACGATGGGCAGGCGCTCGTCGACCGAGGGCACGGCGACCACGTCGAGACCGGCGTCGGGCTCGGGCGCCGAGCGCACCAGCGAACGCAGCCAGCCGCGCAGCTCCTCGAAGTCCGGCCGCTCCGTGGGGTCCTGACGGAGCAGGGACTCCACGACGGGGCGCAGCGGACCGCACTCCTCGGCGAAGGCCGGCGGCTCGGCGCAGACGAGCTGGACCAGCTCGGCCGCGCTCTCCTCCGGGTACGGGGCGTGGCCCTGGACGGCGCGGTAGAGCAGCGCGCCCAGTGCCCACAGGTCGGTGGACGGGCCGATGGGCGGGGCGAGCTGCCAGTTCTCGTGGACCGGGCCGGCCTGCTCGGGCGCCCAGCGCTCGGTGACGGCGCCGACGACGGCTATGCGTGCCTGGCGGGCGCGCTCGGCGGCGAGCGGGGTCGCGGGGCCCCGGTACGCGGGGGTCGTGGCGCCCGCGACGACATCGTCCCAGCGGCCGGCCGGTACGGCGGATCCGGGGACGGCGGGCAGGTTCGAGGACTGGCGCTGGGCGTCGGCGCGCATGGCGTCGCCGGTGCCCGAGCCGTGCCAGCCGCCGCCGCGCGGTCCGCCGGCGGCGTTCTCCTGGCGGAGGTACGGGGAGGAGCCGCCGGCCGGGGGCAGCGCGGGTGCGTCGTGGCCGCCCGGCGTCCGGCGGTACGGGTCGCCGCCGCCCGCGGACAGCGGGCGGGAGCCGTCCCCCGGGCCGCTGGGGCCGTCGTGCCAGGTGCCTGACAGCTGGACGCGGCGGGGCGGCCGAGGGTCGTCGTCACCGTGGTCTCGGTCGGTGTCGGTGTCGGCCCGGTCGTCGTACGCCGGGCGGCCCGCGGGGTCGCTCTCGCGGGGAGGCATCGCCCACCAGTCGGGGTCGCGGCCCTCGCCCTGCGTGGGCCCGGCGGCGTCTGCCGGGGGACCGCCCGGCGAGTCGCCCCGGGAACCGCTGCGGCCCGCGGGGGCCGAGGGGTCCGACAGATGCACGGGGCGCTGGACGGGCAGGGTGCCGGTGTCGCGCTGCTGGTCCTCGGTGACCCGGGCGGCGGCGCGCGCTCCGGCACGGTAGGCGGCGATGGCTCCGGCGCGGGCGGCGCGGGTGTCCGCCGGGCCGCCGCGGGAGGGGTGGGAGGGCAGGGCGGGCGGTCCGGCGTACGGGACGACGGGGGCCGGTCCCGTACCGCCGCCGTGCCCCTCCCGGCCGTCCCGGCCGTCCTCGGTGCCCGCGTCCGGGTCGTCCGTGTCCGCGCCGCCGGCGCCCGGCCCGTGGTCGGCGACGGGCCGCCCGAACGCGTCGGTGCCGTAGGGGACTTCACCGTACGAGCGGTCACCGTAGGGCCCGTCACCGTACGACCCGTCGGCCGGGCGGGCCGTCTCCAGCGCGGCGCGGCCCGGCGACCCGGGGCCCACCGGCACGCCCAGCGCGCCGGTGCCCGGCGGCAGCACCTCGGAGGTCCCCGTACGCCCGGCGGGGATGCCCACGGCACCCGGGCCGGCGCCCGGCAGGCCCGCCGTCCCGGCGCCGCCCGCGACCGGGCCCAGTTCGGGACCGGGCGCGTGCGCGGCGCCCGGTACGGGGCCCGGGATCTCGCCAGCGGGCCGGAACCCGGCTTCGAAACCGCCCTCCCCCGAGGAGGGCGGTACCGGCATGTACCCGCAGAGCGCTTCCTCGGCGGCGCCCGCCGCGAGGCCGGTGAGCACCACGCGTCCGTCGTCGCAGACGAGCACCGTGCGGACGGTGATGTTCCGGTGGGTCCAGCCGTGGGCGTGCAGCACCCGTACGGCGGTGAGCACGTCCGAGGCGATCTCGGCCGCGCGGTAGGGGTTGAGCGGCCTCTCCGCGAGCAGGGCCGCCAGCGGTCTGGCCGCGACCAGTTCGCTCACTATCCAGAGCGAACCGCCCTCGGCGAACACGTCGAAGACCTGGTCGAGCCGTGGGTGGTCGGGGATCTGGGCGGCGCTCTGCGCGGCGTCGATGGCGCGCCGGACCGCCGGGTCGGTGGGCCTGCGGGTCGTACGGCCGGAGACCCGCCGCGTGGCGGCGGCGCCGTCCGGGTCGACCATCTCGGCGTCCACGACCTCGGGCAACGGCACCTGCCTGACGAGGACTTCCTGCCCGCTGTACGTGTCGAACGCACGCGTCTCGACGAGATCGAACTCGTCGGACGGAGGCAGGGGCAGGCGGTAGCGGTCGGCAAGCACCCGTCCCGCGTAGTCGTCCACGACGCCTCCCACAAGCGCGCTGTCCCTGGGTCTCCGGGTCGTCGGAGACCTCGCGAAACCGCCAATTCCGGTCGTTTACCGGCCCATTGTGACTGCGTACGGTCCGCGAGTTCTCACGATACGTGGCCGCACCCAAGTATGCCGCCGGGTCACCGCAACACAGGTCCTAACCTTCCCGGCAACCCGGGCCCGTACGCCCCGGCGTCCCGGGCCGGTACCGGCCACGTACCGTCCCGGCCCATGGCGCGGCTCTCTCACAGAGAGTCGCATCAATCACCGGAACGGGTTGCACCGCCCATGAGTTCTCGCCATCGCGGCGCTTTCACGCCGCGATCCGCCGTCAGTCGATCGGCTTGAAAGTGCTGTACGCCGTCTCGCGGAGCGTCCGGCACTCGTCGTCGTCCCAGTCGCTCGCCTTGCAGGTGATCATGATCGCGTAGCCATGGGTGGCGTCGGCCTTGAAGCCGCGGTTCAGCACCCGCACCCGCTCGCCGCCCTGGTCGCGCTCGAATCCCCAGTCGGCGACGGTGGGATAGCCGTTGAACTCGACGGACTCGATGCCGAGCCGCTTGTAGTTGCCGAGGCTGCCCTTGATCTGGGTTTCGAGCTGCTCCCAGGCGCGCTTGGCGTCGTCGCTCGGCTTGGCGTTGAAGTCCACCTGGATACGGGGGAATTCACCGTCCTCGCTGTAGATGGCGCCCGAACTCTGCCCGGCCGTACCGGTCCGCCTGAAGTCCTCGGGCATCGCCATCGAGAAGTGGAACTGACTGTCGGTGACCGTCTTGAAGTCCTCGGGCACACCCTTGCCGTCCGAGCCGGAGTCCGGGTCGCCGGAGCCCTGACCCGAGTTGTCCTTACCGGAATCGCCCTCGGCCGACCCGCTGTCCGACGGCTTGTCGCCACCGTTGTCCTTGGCCGAATCCTGCTGCTCGTCCGTGCCCTGCGTGTCACCGGTGCCGCCCTTGGCGTCGTCACCCGCGGTGGCACCGGCCGAGGCGGCTGTGTCGTCCTTGCCCGCGCCACCCTTGGCCCCGCCGTCCGAGTCACCGTTGAGGGCGACCACCAGCACGACGGAGAGGATCGCCAGCACGACCACCGCGGCGATGATCACCATCGTGCGGCGCGGGACGACGTCGGTGAGCGAAGCCCGCGTGGCCGTGGTCCCGGCCGGGCCCGTGGACGGTGCCGGCGCGGCGCCCGAGGCGGATCGCGTTGTCGCGGCGGACGAAGTGCCCGTCCCGGCTCCCGCGCCCGGCCCCCTGCCCGGCTCCGGCCCGGCGGCGGACGCGCCCGCGGCACCGGCGGCGGCTGCCGCGGCGCCCTTCCTGGTCCGCCCCTTCGACCGGGGCCGGTCCGGCTCGGGCTCCGGGGGAAGCGGCGACAGCGCCACCACCCGGGTCGCGTCGGGCGCGGGCTCCGGCAGTGCGGAGGGATCGGGGGTGTCGATGACGTCCTGGAGCAGCGCCCGCGCGCCCGCGTCGTCGAGCCGCAGCGCCGGGTCCTTGGCCAGCAGGCCGTAGATGACCTCTTCCAGCGCGCCCGCGTTCTTCGGCGGGTCGAGCGGTTCGGTCATGACGGCGGTGAGGGTCGCGATGGCCGACCCCTTGTCGTAGGGCGGGCAGCCCTCGACCGACGCGTAGATCAGCCCGCCCAGCGACCACAGGTCGGCGGCGGGTCCGGGCTTCTTGCCCCGGGCGCGCTCCGGCGAGATGTACGAGGGGGCGCCGACGAGCATGCCGGTCGAGGTGACCGAGGGGTCGCCCTCCACCTGTGCGATGCCGAAGTCGGTGAGGACGACGCGCCCGTCCTCGGCGATGAGCACGTTGGACGGCTTCACGTCACGGTGCAGGATGCCCTCGCGGTGCGCCGAGCGCAGCACGTCGAGGATCGCGAGCGCGACCTCGGCGGCGCGCTTCGGGGTCAGGACCCCGTCCTCGCGGACGACCTCGGCGAGGGACTTGCCCTCGACGAGTTCCATGACGATCCAGGGCCGGTCGTCCTCGTCGACGACGTCGTAGACGGTGACGGCCCCGTTGTTGCGGATACGGGCGATCGCCTTGGCCTCGCGCAGTGTGCGCGTGATCAGCCGGCGCTTCTCGTCCTCGTCGATGCTGGTGGGGAAGCGCAGCTCCTTGACGGCGACCGTACGGCCGAGTGTCTCGTCGACGGCGCGCCAGACCGTGCCCATGCCGCCGCGGCCGAGCACCTCGCCGAGCCGGTACCGTCCCGCGAGGAGGCGTCCCTCACCGCTCGCGTCGGCCCCGCTCCCGGTGTCGTCCGTGGTGTCCGCACCGTCGGTGCCGTCGCTGCCGCTCCGGGGCTCTCGCACCGTGTCCCGTGACTGCTCCGCCTCCGCCATGCGTCCCCTCTGCGATCCCTGGTGTCCGCCCGCGCCTGACGCCTGCCCGCGCTCGGCGCGATAACGCGCCCTGACAGAGCCTCCATTGTCCCTCACTCCGGCGTATGCGATGGTCCCGGGTCGGCCATCCGCCGGGACGAAGGCCCACGCGGGGCGCGCGGAGGGGCCGTTGGGCGCGGCCCGGGGGATCGCACCGCTGGTCATGCCCCTGTTCGGGGTTCGAACAGGGGCGGGGGGGGGGGGGGGGGGGGGGGGGGGGGGGGGGGGGGGGGGGGGGGGGGGGGGGAGGGAGAGACAAGCGAGCGAAACTACCCACCCGACCACCCCCGACTGAGCGC
>NZ_JBVJNN010000003.1:159529-173067 GCF_055583685.1 Streptomyces sp. NPDC104581 | reverse complement strand
CCACCGTTTTTCGTCCCCTTGTTGGGGGTCTGCACGTGTGCGCCCGATGCGATCCTTCGTGGGATCGCATCGGGCGCCCCGGGCGCCTCACTTCACCTCGAACGCGCCTTCAGGCCAATCCCGCACCTCACAGCGGCACGATGTCCGGCGCCCCGAGCCGCGCCGCGTCCGCCGTCAGGTCGTCCGGCTGGCGCTGCGACTCGCGCTCCGCCTCCACGCGCTTGCGGTAGTGCTCGACCTCCTTGTCGATCTGATCCTTGTCCCAGCCGAGCACCGGCGCCATCAACTCGGCGCACTCGCGGGCGCTGCGCGTCCCGCGGTCGAACGTCTCGATCGAGATCCGGGTCCGCCGCGTCAGGACGTCGTCGAGATGGCGGGCCCCCTCGTGCGAGGCCGCGTACACGATCTCGGCGCGCAGATAGTCCTCGGCGGCGGCCAGCGGCTCGCCGAGCCGCGGGTCGGCGGCGATGAGCTCCAGCAGCTCCTCGACCATCGCCCCGTACCGGTTGAGCAGATGCTCCACACGCACCACATGGAGTCCGGTCCGCGCGGCGATCCCGGCCCGCGCGTTCCACAGGGCGCGGTAGCCCTCGGCGCCGAGCAGCGGGGTGTCCTCCGTCACGCAGGCGGCCACCCGCTGGTCCAGCCCGTGCACCACCTCGTCCACCGCGTCCTTGGCCATGACCCGGTACGTCGTGTACTTGCCGCCGGCCACGACGACCATGCCCGGCACCGGGTGCGCCACCGTGTGCTCGCGCGACAGCTTGCTCGTCGCGTCGGACTCGCCGGCCAGCAGCGGGCGCAGCCCGGCGTACACCCCCTCCACGTCGTCACGCGTCAGCGGTACGGAGAGGACCGAGTTGACGTGTTCGAGCAGATAGTCGATGTCCGCGCTGGAGGCCGCCGGATGCGCCTTGTCGAGGTCCCAGTCGGTGTCGGTGGTGCCCACGATCCAGTGCCGGCCCCAGGGGATCACGAAGAGCACCGACTTCTCGGTGCGCAGGATCAGTCCGGTCGATGAGTGGATGCGGTCCTTGGGGACGACCAGGTGGATGCCCTTGGAGGCCCGGACGTGGAACTGTCCGCGCTCGCCTATGAGCGCCTGGGTGTCGTCCGTCCACACCCCGGTCGCGTTGACGATCTGCTTCGCCCGGATCTCGTACTCACCGCCGCCGTCCACGTCCCGCACACGGGCGCCGACGACCCGCTCGCCCTCGCGCAGGAAGCCCACCACCCGGGCCCTGCTGGCGACATGCGCGCCGTAACTGGCCGCCGTGCGCACCAGGGTGGCCACGTAGCGGGCGTCGTCCATCTGCGCGTCGTAGTACTGCAACGCGCCGACCAGCGCGTCCTTCTTGAGCGCGGGCGCGGCGCGCAGCGCGTGCCGGCGGGAGAGGTGCCGGTGCGTCGGCAGCCCCCGGCCGTGGCCCGACGAGAACGACATCGCGTCGTACAGCGCGACGCCCGATCCCGCGTAGAACCGCTCCCAGCCCTTGTGCCGCAGCGGATAGAGGAACGGCACCGGCTTCACCAGGTGCGGGGCCAGCCGTTCGAGCAGGAGTCCGCGCTCCTTGAGCGCCTCCCTGACGAGGCCGAAGTCGAGCATCTCCAGATAGCGCAGCCCGCCGTGGATCAGCTTGCTCGACCGGCTCGATGTGCCCGAGGCCCAGTCGCGCGCCTCCACGAGCCCGGTCGCGAGTCCGCGGGTCACGGCGTCGAGCGCGGTCCCCGCGCCGACCACTCCCGCGCCCACGACCAGCACGTCCAGTTCGCGCTCGGCCATCCCCGCCAGGGCCGTGGCGCGCTCCTCCGGTCCCAGTGTCGCTGTCCTCACCGCTGCCTCCCGTCTCCCCCCGTGTTGTTCGGGCTCTTCGATTCTGTCCGGACTCAGGGACTTCAGCCATCGGCTGTGGACAACGCCGTTCGACGATCGGATCAGACCCTGGAAATCCGCAGATATGTACCGCCATGTCCGGCCATGTAATGACGCATATCGGTCATATTTACGCCTAGTCTGACATTGCGCTCGCTCGTTCTGTCCACACGGGTTGCGCCCACTGTCTCCTCCGGTTACGGGAAAGGACGGCCCACATGCCCGCAGACCTCGCCGTCATCGGACTCGGCCATCTCGGCCTGCCCCTCGCCCAGGCCGCCGTGGCAGCCGGCATCGAGACCATCGGCTACGACACCGATCCCCGGCCCGTCGCCGAACTCGCCGCGGGCCGCACCCCCGTCGACGGCTCACTCACCCCCTCCGACGTCCGCCGCATGCTCTCCGGCGGCTTCCGGCCCACCACCAACCCGACGGAACTCGGCCGGGTCCGCACCGCCGTCATCTGCGCGCCCACCCCGCTCGGCCCCGACCGCACCCTCGACCTCGGCGCCGTCGGCGAGGCCGCCCGCGCCCTGGCCGCCCGGCTGCGCCCGCACACCACCGTGCTGCTCGAATCACCGGCCGGCCCCGGCACCACCGAGGGGTTCCTTCGCACCATCCTGGAAGAGGGCTCGGGTCTGCGTGCCGGACGCGACTTCCACCTCGCCTACTCCCCCGGCCGCCTCGACCCGGGCCGCCGTACCCACGGCCACGCCAACACCCCCAAGGTGATCGGCGGACTCACCCCCGCCTGCACCGAATCGGCCGCCGCCTTCTACGGACGCCTCACCGACAAGGTCGTCCGCGCGCGCGGACCGCGCGAGGCGGAGACCGTCAAACTCCTCGAAACCAACTTCAGGCACGTCAACATCGCCCTCGTCAACGAGATGGCCGTGCTCTGCCACGACCTCGGCGTCGACCTCTGGGACGTCATCCGGTGCGCCGAGACCAAGCCGTTCGGCTTCCAGGCATTCCGCCCCGGCCCCGGCGTCGGCGGCCACGGGGTCCCCGTCGACCCCAGCTACCTCCCGCACGCGGGCCGCACCCCGGGCCACCCGCTGCGGATGGTCGGTCTCGCCCAGGAGATCAACAACCGCATGCCGCAGTACGTGATCCAGCGCTGCGCCACGCTCCTCAACGAGCACGGCAAGTCCGCCCGCGGTGCCCGCGTCCTGCTGCTCGGCGTCACCTACAAGCCGGACCACGCCGACCAGGAGAGCTCACCGGCCACCGAGATCGCCTGCCGGCTGATGGACCTCGGCGCGACCGTCAGCTACCAGGACCCCTACGTCCTCGACTGGCGCGTACGCGAACAGCCGGTCCCGCGCGCCGACTCTCTTTACGAGGCCGCGGCGCAGGCGGATCTGACGGTGCTGCTCCAGCACCACCGCACGTACGACCTCCAAGGTCTCGCCGTGAAGGCCCAGTTGCTCCTGGACACCAGAGGGGCGAGCCCGGCGGGCGCCGCGTACCGCCTCTGAGGGGACGGCGCGCCGGTCCTGCACCGGCCGCCCACCCGTACTCCGTCGCCGGGGAATTGCCTGCGGGACTGTCGTCGCGGACTGCTATGGTCCAGGGCGCTCGCACAACGGTGCGAGCTTTCCTTGGGGGATTCTTCACATGAGCCAGTCTGTTCCGCCGCCCGGAAACCCGTTCGCCGGCGGCGCCGTCCCGCCCGGCCCCGGCACCCCGTTCGCCCCGGCCCCGGCGGTCCGCGACAACGTGGGCCTCGGTCTGGCGGCGGCGGCCGGTACCGCGATCGTCGCCGCCGCCGTCTACGGCGGGATCGCCGGTGCCATCGAGAGCGAGATCGGTTTCGCCGCCATCGGCGTCGGCTTCGTCATCGGTCTGGTCGCCGGCAAGGTCGGTGGCCGCAACCCGGTCCTCGCCGTGGTCAGCGCCGTGTTCGCGCTCGCCGCCGTCTACCTGGGCCAGATCTTCGGCATCGCCATCATCGGTGCCGAGGAGCTGGGCCTGTCGACGACGGAGATGCTGTTCGACCACTTCAGCCTGCTGACGGACGCGTGGAACGCGGGCAAGGAGGCGATGACGTTCCTCTTCTTCGCCCTCGCCGCCTTCGCGGCCTTCTCGGCGGCGAAGAAAGCCTGACGCTCGCGCGCCGGAAAGACGGTGCCCCGGACCGCGTACGGTCCGGGGCACCGTCGTCCGCCGTTCTCAGCGGCTGTGCTGCGAGTCGGCGACCGTCACCTCGACGCGCTGGAACTCCTTCAGCTCGCTGTAACCGGTCGTCGCCATCGCCCTCTTGAGCGCGCCGAAGAAGTTCATCGAACCGTCCGGGCTGTGCGAGGGACCGGTCAGGATCTCCTCCGTCGTACCCACGATGCCCAGATCCACCAGCTTGCCGCGCGGCACGTCCTCGTGGACGGCCTCCATGCCCCAGTGGTGCCCCTTGCCCGGCGCGTCGTTCGCCCGCGCCAGCGGGGAGCCCATCATCACCGCGTCGGCCCCGCAGGCCACGGCCTTGGGCAGGTCGCCGGACCAGCCGACACCACCGTCCGCGATCACGTGCACGTACCGGCCGCCGGACTCGTCCATGTAGTCGCGCCGGGCGGCGGCCACATCCGCGACCGCGGTCGCCATCGGCACCTGGATGCCCAGCACGTTACGGGTGGTGTGCGCGGCCCCGCCGCCGAAGCCCACCAGCACACCGGCGGCGCCGGTGCGCATCAGGTGCAGCGACGCGGTGTACGTGGCGCAGCCGCCGACGATGACCGGGACGTCCAGCTCGTAGATGAACTGCTTCAGGTTCAGTGGCTCGGCGGCGCCCGACACGTGCTCGGCGGAGACCGTCGTACCGCGGATGACGAAGATGTCGACCCCGGCGTCCACGACGGCCTTGGAGAACTGCGCGGTGCGCTGCGGCGAGAGCGCGGCGGCCGTGACCACGCCCGAGTCGCGCACCTCCTTGATGCGCCGGCCGATCAGCTCCTCCTGGATCGGCGCGGCGTAGATCTCCTGGAGCCGGCGGTTGGCGGTCGCCTCGTCCAGCTCGGCGATCTCGTCCAGTAGCGGCTGCGGGTCCTCGTAACGGGTCCACAGGCCCTCGAGGTTGAGCACACCGAGCCCGCCCAGCTCACCGATGCGGATCGCGGTGCTCGGCGACACGACGGAGTCCATGGGGGCGGCCAGGAACGGCAGCTCGAATCGGTAGGCATCGATCTGCCAGGCGATCGAGACCTCCTTCGGGTCGCGGGTGCGCCGGCTGGGGACGACGGCGATGTCGTCGAAGGCGTACGCGCGGCGTCCGCGCTTGCCACGGCCGATCTCGATCTCAGTCACGATGTGGGGCCTTTCCTCTGCGTCAGCCGTCCCAGTATCCCCGACACACCGATGCCGCCGGTGAGTGGCTGGCCACCGGCGGCATCGGTACGGGTTCAGTGCTGGTTGTAGTTCGGTGCCTCGACCGTCATCTGGATGTCGTGCGGGTGGCTCTCCTTGAGACCGGCCGCCGTGATCCGCACGAACCGTCCCTTGCGCTCCATCTCCTCGATGGAGGCCGCGCCCACATAGCCCATCGTCTGCCGCAGCCCGCCGATCAGCTGGTGCAGTACGGCGCCGAGCGGGCCCCGGTAGGGCACCTGGCCCTCGATGCCCTCGGGCACGAGCTTGTCGTCGGAGGAGACGTCCGACTGGAAGTAGCGGTCCTTGGAGTACGAACGGGCCTGGCCGCGCGACTGCATCGCGCCCAGCGAGCCCATGCCGCGGTAGGACTTGAACTGCTTGCCGTTGATGAACTGCAACTCGCCCGGGGACTCCTCGCACCCGGCGAGCAGGCTGCCGAGCATGACGGTGCTGGCGCCGGCGGCGAGCGCCTTGCCGATGTCGCCCGAATACTGGAGGCCGCCGTCGCCGATGACCGGGACCCCGGCGGCGAGGGCGACGGTCGCCGCCTCGTAGATCGCCGTGACCTGCGGGACCCCGATACCGGCCACCACGCGCGTGGTGCA
This sequence comes from Streptomyces sp. NPDC104581, assembly GCF_055583685.1. Taxonomy (NCBI): domain Bacteria; kingdom Bacillati; phylum Actinomycetota; class Actinomycetes; order Kitasatosporales; family Streptomycetaceae; genus Streptomyces; species Streptomyces sp. NPDC104581. The sequence goes on along the minus strand of NZ_JBVJNN010000003.1, from coordinate 167,226 downwards.
GATGGAGCCGGGGCCGACCCCCACCTTGACGCCGTCGACACCGGCGTCGATGAGCGCCTTGGCGCCGTCACTGGTGGCGATGTTGCCGCCGATGACGTCCACGGCGACGCTCGACTTGATCTTGGACATCCAGCTGAGCGCGTTGCTGTTGTGGCCGTGCGAGGTGTCGACGACGAGGAAGTCGACCCCGGCCTCGGCCAGCGCCTGGGCGCGGTCGAGCGCCTCCTGGCTCGCTCCCACGGCGGCGCCGACGAGCAGCCGGCCCTCGGCGTCCTTGGCGGCGTTCGGGTACTTCTCCGCCTTGACGAAGTCCTTGACGGTGATGAGGCCCTTGAGGATGCCCGCGTCGTCGACCAGCGGCAGCTTCTCGATCTTGTGGCGGCGCAGCAGCTCCATGGCGTCCACGCCGGAGATGCCGACCTTGCCGGTGACCAGCGGCATCGGCGTCATGACCTCGCGCACCTGGCGCGAGCGGTCCGACTCGAAGGCCATGTCACGGTTGGTGACGATGCCCAGGAGCTTGCCGGCGCGGTCGGTGACCGGGACGCCGCTGATGCGGAACTTGGCGCAGAGCTGGTCCGCCTCGCCGAGCGTCGCGTCCGGGTGAACCGTGATCGGGTCGCTGACCATGCCGGACTCGGAGCGCTTCACGAGGTCGACCTGGTTGGCCTGGTCGGCGATGGAGAGGTTGCGGTGCAGCACGCCGACACCGCCCTGGCGGGCCATCGCGATGGCCATGCGCGCCTCGGTGACCTTGTCCATGGCCGCCGAGAGCAGCGGGATGTTCACCCGCACGTTCCGGGAGACCTGGGACGCGGTGTCGACCTCGTTGGGCAGCACCTCCGAGGCTCCCGGCAGCAGCAGCACGTCGTCGTATGTCAGCCCGAGCGTCGCGAACTTCCCGGGCACTCCGTCGACGTTTGCAGTCATGACACCTTCCCCAGATGGCCTTGATCGGTGCGGATGTCCATGCTAACGGGCGCCGCGGGGGTCTCATTCCACGGTCGCCATGATCAGGTCCGGAGGACACCGTGATCGGCTACCGGGGCCGCCGTGACCGGCTCCCGCCGGCCGCGCCCTACTGCTCGGCCAGCGCGCGCAGTCTGCTGAGCGCGCGGTGCTGCGCGACCCGTACGGCGCCGGGCGACATCCCCAGCATCTGGCCGGTCTCCTCGGCGGTCAGCCCCACGGCGACGCGCAGCACCAGCAGCTCGCGCTGATTGTCCGGGAGGTTGGCCAGGAGCTTCTTCGCCCACTCGGCGTCGCTGCTGAGCAGCGCGCGCTCCTCCGGACCGAGCGAGTCGTCGGGCCGCTCGGGCATCTCGTCGGAGGGCACGGCCGTCGACCCCGGGTGCCGCATGGCGGCCCGCTGGAGATCGGCGACCTTGTGCGCGGCGATGGCGAAGACGAAGGCCTCGAAGGGCTTTCCGGTGTCCTTGTAGCGCGGCAGCGCCATCAGGACGGCGACGCAGACCTCCTGCGCGAGGTCCTCCGTGAAGTGCCGTGCGTCACCGGGCAGTCGGTTGAGTCTGGTGCGGCAGTAGCGCAGCGCGAGCGGGTGCACATGAGCCAGGAGATCGTGCGTGGCCCGCCCGTCGCCCTCGACGGCACGGTGAACGAGCGCACCGATCACCGTGGTCTCGTCATCGCGCATCCGACCATGGTGCCCCGGCCTCTGCGGATCCGTGGCACCGCGTTCATAGTTGTGCACCGAAGCGTTATGAGTAGGTGCGGAGGAACCCATCGCCAGCGCCCTCCCCTTCCGCTCGCCCGACTCGTCCCCGAGGAACTCCACAACCCAAGGATGCGGCATCGGGCGGGAAACTGTGGCGCGCGGGCACCGACGGCCCTCTCCGCCGCCCCGTCCACCGCTCGGCGGACGGGGTTCCTCGACTCTCCGGACGGGCTGTCCGTACCCCCTGCGACCAGGCGCCTTCGGGTCCGGCCGACGACCGGACCCGGGCTTGTCCCGGAAGGCTGCGGGGCGGGTGGAGCCGACGACGCCTGGGCCGTGTCTGACAAATGGCGCCGCCCGCCCGTAGGGCGGGGCTCGCGGCGGCTGGTGCGGTGCATCGCGAGGCGGAGGATCGGACTCGTACCGGGCGTACTCGGCCGAGTCCGGCAACGCGGCGAGGTGCCGTACCAGGCGCCGCGGGCCAGGCGGGATTTGTCAGACACGGCCTAGCGGACCAGGCCCCAGCGGAATCCGAGAGCCACGGCGTGTGCCCGGTCCGAGGCGCCGAGCTTCTTGAACAGCCGGCGGGCATGGGTCTTGACCGTGTCCTCCGAGAGGAACAGCTCGCGCCCGATCTCCGCGTTGGACCGGCCGTGGCTCATGCCTTCGAGGACCTGGATCTCACGTGCCGTGAGCGTGGGCGCGGCGCCCATCTCGGCCGACCTGAGCCGGCGCGGGGCGAGCCGCCACGTGGGGTCGGCGAGCGCCTGGGTGACCGTCGCGCGCAGCTCCGCGCGGGACGCGTCCTTGTGCAGGTAGCCGCGGGCACCCGCGGCGACCGCGAGCGCGACGCCGTCCAGGTCCTCGGCGACCGTGAGCATGATGATCCGGGCGCCCGGGTCGGCGGACAGCAGCCGGCGGACGGTCTCGACGCCGCCCAGACCGGGCATGCGCACGTCCATCAGGATCAGGTCCGAGCGGTCGGCGCCCCAGCGGCGGAGAACTTCCTCGCCGTTGGCCGCGGTCGTCACGCGCTCGACACCGGGCACGGTCGCAACCGCACGGCGCAGCGCCTCTCGGGCAAGCGGGGAGTCGTCGCAGACGAGGACGGATGTCATGGCCGCCCTCCGCAGCTGATGCGCGTCACGTTGAGCCTCCAGGCTGAGTACATGTGGTCACCTGTGCGATTGACGCCATCGGACATGTGCCCGATCGCTTATTCCTTCAACCGCCTCGATCACTCAACGACGGTCACTCGAAAGAGTTACGGGTCCGGAATCGCCTTCGGCACTCTACGTGAGGACGCGTGCACAGAGCAGAGCCCTCGCAGGTCATGACTCGATCACTCTGAGCTATGCCCCATTTAGCTCTATTTCCTCCCCTTTTTTGGTGTCTGTGGCTAGATTCGTAATGAGTCATATTTACATCTACTTACACAGGAGATGTACGGTCGTGGGCACGGCGTGTTCCAGCGCGCCGAGCTCGTACCCGGCGTGCCAGGGCGCTCTCGGGCCCTGACCTGAGCAGGAAGTACAGGGCCCAGCGGCCCGTATCCGCCTCCACGGATTCAAGGGGACATGAGCAATGGCAGATTTCTCCCGGCTTCCCGGACCGAACGCAGATCTGTGGGACTGGCAGCTCCTCGCGGCCTGTCGTGGCGTCGACAGCTCGCTGTTCTTTCACCCGGAGGGAGAGCGGGGCGCGGCACGCAGCGCCCGTGAGACCTCGGCCAAGGAGGTCTGTATGAGATGCCCGGTGCGCGCGCAGTGCGCGGCCCACGCCATGGCGGTGCGTGAGCCGTACGGCGTGTGGGGCGGGCTGACCGAGGACGAACGCGAGGAGCTGATGGGGCGGGCCCGCACGCGGCTGATCGCCACCTCGGGGGCGAACGGCTCGGGTCGCGCCTGACCCTCCCCGCAATCAATGCAGAAACGTTCCTGCACTCCTGCGGGGGTCGTGCGGAGCCTCGGTGGAGCCACCCCGGCGGGGGCGCCGCCGCGCGGGCCGCGTCAGCGCGACGCGGCCCGCTCCAGCTGATCCAGCGTCGCCGCCACCGCCGGGACCCTCGCGAGGTCGGGCAGGGTGAGCGCGACGATCTCGCGCCGTACGGCGGGCTCGACGGTGACCGTACGGGCGCCCTTCGGCAGCACCGACTCCAGCGCCAGCTCCGGCAGGAAGGCCACCCCGAGCCCGGCCCCGACCAGACCGATCACCGCCGGGTAGTCGTCCGTCGCGAAATCGATGCGGGGGGTGAAGCCCGCCTTCTCGCAGGCGTCCACCAGCTGGTGGCGGCAGCGCGGACAGCCGGCGATCCACGCCTCGTCGGCGAGGTCACCGATCGCGACCGGGTCCGCCCCGGCCAGCCGGTGGCCCTCCGGCAGCAGTCCCACCAGCCGGTCGGTGAGCAGCGGCCGTACGACCAGGTCGTCCCACTCCTCGGCGCCGCCGGTGGAGTCGTAACGGAAGGCGAGCGCCAGGTCGCAGTCGCCGTCGCGCAGCATCTCGACGGAGCGGGGCGGTTCGGCGTCGACGAGTGAGACGCGGGTGCCCGGGTGGGCGGCGCGCAGGGCGGCGAGCGCGGTGGGGACGAGGGTGGAACTGCCGCTGGGGAACGAGACCAGCCGCACCCGCCCGGCGCGCAGGCCCGCGATGGCCGCGACCTCCTCCTCGGCGGCGGTGAGCCCCGACAGGATGCCCGCCGCGTGGCGTACGAGCGCCTCGCCGGCCTGGGTGAGGCGCATCGCGCGGCCGGTCCTGATCAGCAGGGTCGTGCCGACCGAAGCCTCCAGCACCTTCATCTGCTGGCTGACGGCCGGCTGGGTGCACCCCAGCTCGCGGGCGGCGGCGGAGAACGAGCCGGTGGCGGCGACGGCGCGCAGGACTCGGAGGTGACGGGCTTCGATCACCCCTCAAACATAAGGGAGACTTGGATCCATCAGGAAATTGGGGCGGGAACATTTGAGAGGCGTTACTCGGGGGCGGGGAGTTAGCGTGCCGGTCATGAAGCTTCTGACCGTGAACGCGGGACGGCCCAGGGCCGTCGAGTACACGGACGCGCCGGGCGGCGCGACCGGCATCGACAAGCGGCCGGTGGACGGCCCGGTCGCGGTGCGCGATCCCGGCCGGAAGGGCACCGGCGCCAGTGGGGTCGCCGGGGACACCGTGTGCGATCTGCGCCACCACGGCGGCAGCGACCAGGCGGTGTACGCGTACGCGCGGGAGGACCTCGACTTCTGGGAGCGGGAGTTGGGGCGTCCGCTGGCCAACGGCTGCTTCGGTGAGAACCTCACCACCTCGGGGATCGACCTGAACGGGACGAAGATCGGGGAACGCTGGCGGATCGGCCCGGACCTGGTGCTGGAGGCGACGAGCGGCCGGATCCCGTGCCGTACGTTCGCGGGCTTCCTCGGCGAGAGGGGCTGGGTCCGGCGGTTCACCCGGCAGGGTGTCACCGGTGCCTACTTCAGGGTCGTCGTGCCCGGCGAGATCCGCGCGGGCGACGCGATCGAGATCGTGCACCGGCCGGACCACGACGTGACGGTGGCGCTCGCCTTCCGCGCGGCGACGACCGAGCGCGAACTGCTGCCACGGGTACTGGCCGCCGGAGACGCCCTGCACACCGAGGAGTTGAGGATCGCGCGGGAGTACGTGGCCAAGCACGGCGACGTCCGCGTCGGTGCCGACACCGCCGAGGTCGTCTAGGGTCCGTCGTTTGGATCAGGCCGGATCAGTGAGCGGGGTCCGGTGCGTGCGCTCGCACGGCGGAGGACCGCCCTCGTACCGGACGTACCCGGGCGACCTGCGACAACGCGGCGAGGGCGCGTGCCGGACGCCGTGAGCCGGACGCCGGTTCGACGACAGGGCCTGGGGCGGGCCCACGGAGGGAGGAGCCCGTGCACCGCGCCGCGCGGCCGGGGCCGGTGTGCCGTTCGGTGCGTCCTTCCGACGGCCGGACGCCCGCTCGCACCGGTCGTGGGACCGTCTAACGTGCGCCCTATGACGACTGCTTTGATTACGGGCGCGACAGCGGGGATCGGCGCCGCCTTCGCCCGGCGGCTCGCCGCCGGCGGTACCTCCCAGTCCGGCGGGGTGGGAGGCGGCCACAACCTGGTGCTTGTCGCCCGCGACACCGAGCGCCTGCGGCGGCAGGCCACCGAACTCCACGATCTGCACGGCATCGAGGCGGAGGTGCTGACCGCCGACCTCGCCACGGACAGGGGGATCGAGGCGGTCGAGAAGCGTCTGGACGACCGCAAGCACCCCATCGATCTGCTGGTCAACAACGCGGGGTTCGGGAACAAGGGCCGGTTCCTCGACGTCTCCATGGCCGACGAGCTGACCATGCTGAAGGTGCACTGCGAGGCGGTGCTGCGGCTGACGTCGGCGGCCGTCGGCGGTATGAGGGAGCGCGGGCGCGGGGGTGTGGTGAACGTGTCGTCGGTGGCCGCGTTCGTACCGCGCGGGACGTACGGCGCGTCGAAGGCGTGGGTCGTGCAGTTCACCCAGGGGGCCGCCCGGGACCTCACCGGGACCGGGGTGCGGCTGATGGCGCTCTGCCCCGGCCTCACCCGGACGGAGTTCCACGACCGGGCCGGGATGGGGACGGACAACATCCCCAACTGGATGTGGCTGGACGCGGACAAGCTGGTGACCGCGGCCCTGGCCGACCTGGCGCGCGGCAAGACGGTGTCGGTGCCCGATCCGCGGTACAAGGCGCTGATGGGCGCGGTGAAGCTGACGCCGCGCGGGCTGCTCGGCGGGCTGACGTCGAAGACGGGGCGCAAGTACGGCCCTCGGTAGCCGGACCGGCGCGCCGACCCGTGTCACCCGGTGTGTGAAGACCTGTGCGGACCACCCCCGAGGAGAGCGACTCCCACCATGCACGACGCCACTGACAACCGGCCGTCCGCACTGCTCTCGATGGGGCCGGGCATCGCGGAGCGGCTGTTCTCCCCGGCCGGTCTGGTCCGGCTGACCGGTCTCGTACGGACCGATCCGGGTCTTGTCGCGCACACCCTGGCCGGCCCGTCCCCCGACGTGGCCGCCGCCCTCGCGGAAGCGGAACTGCTGATCACGTGCTGGGGCGCGCCCCCGCTCACCGCGGAGGTGCTGGCCGCCGCGCCCCGGCTGCGCGCGGTCGTGCACGCCGCGGGCACCGTCAAGCACCATGTCACGGAGGCATGCTGGGAGCGGGGCATCACGGTCGCCTCGGCGGCGGCGGCCAACGCCCGCCCCGTCGCGGAGTACACGCTGGCCGCGATCCTCTTCGCGGGCAAGGACGTCCTCGGCTCGGCGCACCGCTACCGGGAGGTGCGCGGCCCGCACGACTGGCACCGGGAGCTGGGCGGGGCGGGCAACTACCGCCGTACGGTCGGCATCGTCGGCGCGTCCCGGATCGGGCGCCGGGTGATCGAACTCCTGCGTCCGTTCGACCTCGACGTGATCCTTCACGACCCGTACGTGTCCGCCGACGAGGCGGCGGCGCTCGGCGTGGCGCCGGTGCCGCTGGACGAGCTGTGCGCGCGGGGCCACGTGGTGTCGGTCCACGCGCCGCAGGTCCCCGCCACCCACCGGATGATCGGCGCCGCGCAGCTCGCGGCGATGCGGGACGGGGCGACGCTGATCAACACGGCGCGCGGCTCGCTGATCGACGGGGAGGCGCTGCTGCCGCACCTGGTCTCCGGCCGGCTGAACGCGGTGCTGGATGTGACGGACCCCGAACCGCCGCCACCCGCCTCGCCGTTGTACGACCTGCCGAACGTGCTGCTGACGCCGCATGTCGCGGGCTCGCTGGGCGGTGAGATCCAGCGGATGGCTGATCAGGCGCTGGACGAGGTGGAACGGTACGTGAAGGGGCTGCCGTTCGAGGATCCCGTACTCCCGTCGTCGCTGCCGCACTCGGCGTAGCGGCGGGGACGGACGGCCGAACGCGGCGGGGGGGGGGGGGCGCGGGGGGGGGGGGGGGGCCATCCTGCTGGCTCTGTCTGTTTGGGGTGCTGGTGTGTTGTGTTTTGTGGTCTTG